>SLOE01000014.1 GCA_007132715.1 Bacteroidales bacterium | reverse complement strand
TTCAAAACCGATGTAAGGAACCACGGAAGCGGAAATGCGGGAAGCACGAACACACTAAGGGTTTTGGGATACAAGGCCGGCATCCCTGTGCTTCTGCTTGATATACTTAAAGGTTTCCTGGCCGTAAAAATGATCCACCTTACATTCTATTATATACCTGAAACCGGCCAATACATTAACTTCCAGCTTCTGCTGGGCCTTGCAGTGATCATCGGCCATATATTTCCTGTATTTGCCAGCTTCAGGGGAGGAAAGGGTGTTGCCACCCTGATTGGTGTTATTCTCGCCATAGATCCGGTCTCGATGCTTATTTGCCTCGGAGTCTTCCTGGTTACCCTGATTATCACGAAGTATGTATCCCTAAGTTCAATGATTGCCGGACTGTCGTTCCCTGTTCTGGTAATTGTTGTATTCAATACTACCACCTCATCCCTCGTTATATTTTCCATGATAGTATTCGTGCTGCTTCTCTTTACACACCAGAAAAATATTGAAAGGCTGGTGCGCAACGAAGAATCCAAGGCACATTTCCTGTTCAGGAGAAGATAATATCAGGTAAATTCACCCACATACGGATCATGAATGAATTCCTTTTCCAGGTATTCGGAAACATCTCTCAGTGTCATACCGGGGATAAGCTGTCCCCCGTCTGCAACTGATATCCTTCCCGTCTCCTCTGAAACAACCACAACGGCAGCATCGGTCTGCTCCGACATCCCCAGGGCCGCCCTGTGTCTCATTCCAAATTCCGGCGGGAGGTTAATATTCTCTGACACCGGAAGAACACACCGGGCAGACCGGATCTTGTCCCCCACAATTATCACTGCGCCGTCATGAAGAGGGCTCTCCCTGCAGAAAATACTCTCGAGAAGACGGCTTGAGGTTACAGCATTGAGAGTGTCACCTGTCTGCGAATAGGTCTCCAGCTCTGAACTCCTTGCAATTACAACCAGTGCGCCGGTTTTGGATACAGAAAGATTTTTGAATGCCTTAATAAGCGATTTGATCCTGATCCTCGGCCTGCTTCCGCTAACCGAGGTAAAAAGTTTTTCAATGGAAAATACACGGTTGGATATATACCTGGTACCTATAAGTATCAGGAATCTCCGGATCTCCTGCTGAAATACTATAATAAGGGCAATGACCCCTACCCCGATGAACTGGCCCAGAATCGATCCAAGCAACTGCATATTGAGCGCCCTTACCAGTAACCAGAGGAGATACACGGAAAATATACCTATGAATATATTTATGGCTATCGTACCCTTGATAAGTCGGTACACCTGGTAGAACAGAAAAGCAGTAATAATAATGTCAAAAACATCAAGTATTCTTATACTTATGAAAAGGCTGGTCATCCGGTAACAGATTTCACTGAATTTACAAAAATCTCCATTTTTACTGACAAATCAAACCCGGAAACATGGTAATTATTCACTTATTCTTTTCAAGTACCCTTTTTAGTCGCATTGCCACCTCTATCGTATCCCTTGCTTCGCTGACATCATGCACCCTCAGAATATGAGCTCCGTTCATAACTGCAACGGTATTCAGGGCAATGGTTCCTCCGAGAGCCTGACCGGGACCGCTCCCGAGAACCTTATAGATCATCGACTTTCTTGAAAAACCGGCCAATACGGGAAGCTCCAGCATATGTAACTCCCTCAGCCTTGCAGCAATTTCATAGTTGTGATCAACAGTCTTGCCGAAACCAAATCCAGGATCTATGATGATGTCGTCTATGCCGGCATCCCGCATTATCCTGATCCTTTCTGAAAAAAAGAGTATTATATCGTTAATAACATCATCGTAAACAGGATTATCCTGCATGGTAACCGGGGTTCCCTGCATATGCATTGCAATATACGGAACCTTCAGTTTGCCGGCAGTCTCCAGCATCCTGTCATCCATCCTGCCTGCTGATATATCATTGATAATGTCGGCACCGTAATCACGAATCATTGATGCAGCTGTACCAGACCTCCATGTGTCGACCGAAAGTATAACTTCAGGCAACACTTTTCTGATTGCCCCTATGGCCTCTGAGAGTCTTCCGGTCTCTTCCTTTTCGGAGATCCCCGATGACCCTGGCCTGGTTGAAACAGCTCCCACATCTATGATATCGGCGCCCTCTTCTGCCAAACGGACTGCATGACCGGCAACGGCGTTTGGGTCACTGTACTTTCCCCCATCATAAAATGAATCGGGCGTATAATTGATAATCCCCATAACTGCCGGCACAGAAAAGTCAAGGAGCCTGCCCCTCACACATATACTTCTGATCGTATTTTTCGGTTCCATAGTCACCCTTTAACTTTAAAACAAATATAAATGACATTTTCCAATCTTAAACATTACTGCAAAATCCTTATTCATCGTTTGTTGTTGAGCAACATTGATATTGCATAGGTGTTCAGGGAATTAACCCGGCAGGTTACCCGGTGCAACCGGTTACTGACTTCCGCTCACCTTAAGGAGAGCGGAACTATCAGCAAACTTCTCGGTTTTTTTTTTCATTTTTGCAGGGGGGCCGGCAATCAGCCGACCTGTGCAAAAAATGTAATTAAAAGATGAAATATAATGGCGTTTCTGGTTATTGAGGGGCTCGACGGATCGGGAAAATCGACCCAGGTAAGGCTTTTGCGTGAATATCTTGACAATAAGGGAACGGAATACAGGTTTATTCACTTTCCGCGTACTGAGACAGGGATCTTCGGCCAGCTGATATCCATGTTCCTTCGTGGTGACCTTGGAAAAATAGGAGATGTCAATCCTTACCTGGTAGCCCTGCTGTATGCAGCCGACAGGCACGATGCAAAAGAGGAGATGCTTGAGTGGCTCTCAGATGGCAAGCTGCTGGTAGCCGACAGGTATGTGGTTTCAAACATTGCATATCAGTGCGCCAAGCTGAAAACCAGCGTAGATAAAAAACAACTGGCCGAATGGATCACCTGCCTTGAATTCGGCAAATACGGGATTCCGCGTCCTGACCTGAACATTTTTCTCGATGTGCCCTTCGAGTTTACCATGCATAACCTGGGCAAAAGCAGGAGCGGCGATGAACGAGCCTACCTCGGCGGCAAAACCGATATCCACGAAGCCGATCTGGACTTCCAGGAGAAGGTAAGACAGGTCTACACCATCCAGTCAGAAACAGATCCTTCAGTCATGCTGATACCCTGCCATGACGAAAATATGGTAATGCTCCGGCAGGAAATGATCTTTGAAAGGATACTCGAACTGCTGAGAAATGAAAACATCATTGTGTGATTGATTATGATGCACATAAATTATATTTTTACGTCCTGATTAAATAACCCTGTTGATATGTCTTCCGCCATACCCGTTAAAAGATTTAATCCGGTGCTGCTGAATTTCTCGAGGCTTCTTGCCGGTATTGTTTTCATTTACTCCGGTTTTGTCAAAGGGATCGACCCCCTGGGCTCAGCATATAAGTTCACAGATTATTTCGTTGCATTCAATATTGAGTTCCTGGAGCCGTTGGCACTGCCCATGTCTGTTGCCCTGTCGGCCGCAGAAATGCTTATCGGGGTGGCTCTCGTTGCGGGTGTGCATCTTGTCCTGGCTTCCTGGGCCCTGCTTTTATTCATGGGCTTCTTCACCATTCTTACACTGTTCATTGCCATTACCGACCCGGTAGCGGACTGCGGATGTTTCGGCGACGCGATCCTACTCACCAACTGGGAGACATTTTGGAAAAACGCGGTATTGATGGTTTTTGTCATTTACATATTCATCAGGCGCAGAGAGTTCAGGCCGTTTTTCACCAAACCTCTGGCAGAATGGATAACTGTCGCGGCATTCCTTGCCGGTATTCTTGCCATCTTTGCATGGTCATACCTGAACCTTCCGGTGATAGATTACAGGCCTTACCACGTTGGAGCTGATATAGAGGAATATATGAGCATCCCTCCCGATGCACCTGCCGACGAATACGAAATTACGCTGTATTACCGCAAAGACGGCGAGACCAGGGCTTTCCCTGTAGACGACCTGCCCGGTCCCGAGTGGGAATGGGTAAGAACTGAAAGCACTCTTATTAGCAAAGGTTACGAACCGCCCATTACCAATTTCTTTATTGAAGCGGTCGCCGACGGAGCTGATCATACATGGGATATCCTTCACGATCAGGGATACACCTTTATACTGGTTTCCTATAACCTTGCAGGGAGTTCCCTGAAAAACGTCCCGGCCATAAAGAGGCTTGCTGAATGGTCGGCCGGCCATGGTGCCAGCTTTATCGGACTGACAGCAAGCCCGCTTTCCCAGATTGATGATTACCGGGATAAAACGGGTGCGGGATGGGATTTTTACCATGGTGATGAGATCACACTTAAAACAATTGTAAGAAGCAATCCCGGACTTATTCTCCTGAAAGAGGGAACAATCATAGGAAAATGGCACCACAGGAATATCCCCGGTACGGCAGATCTGAAGGAGAATTTGCTGTCATTCGCGATGAACGACCGGCAACAGGCACAAAACAACACGGTTTCCCTCGGATACCTGATGGCATTACTGCTGTTGATTGCAATAATCAGAATGATCAGGTGTTCCCTTAACAAAATGGGTATTGAACCAGAAAACCAGGGCTGAATCAGCTGTGAGCTGGCGGCCGGGATAATCATGAGAATCAAAAAAAACCGGCTGGCCGGGAAGCTGGTTAACCTTTGCCCACAATGGAAGCAAATTATCAGATCAGTGAGTTAATCCAATTATAAACAGAAAAACCATTACTATGAGAAAGAAAATTGTTGCAGGAAACTGGAAAATGAACACATCCCTGAATGAGGGGACTGGACTGGCAAAAGATGTTGCCAGTGATGCCGGGAAGGGACTTCCTGAAGGGGTCTCGCTTATAATTGCACCTCCTTTCACCCACCTTATGACGATAAGGGAGATACTGCCGGCGGGAATCGGACTTGCAGCCCAGAACTGTGCTCCTGAAAATTCGGGTGCATTCACCGGCGAAGTATCTGCTGCGATGATTGCATCGGCTGGTGCAGAATATGTTATTATAGGACATTCCGAAAGAAGATCTCTTTTCAATGAAACAGATGAAGAACTAAACAGAAAGGTCAGTATAGCGCTGGAAAACAAGCTTAAACCTATTTTCTGCTGCGGTGAGAATCTTGAAGAACGCGAGAAGAACATCCACAAAGATGTCGTTAAAAAACATATCGTGTCGGGTCTGAACGGTATTACCAGGGATGATTTCAGTGACATTATAATAGCCTATGAACCAGTATGGGCCATTGGCACAGGGAAAACGGCAACCCCTGAACAGGCACAGGAGATGCACCTCTTTATAAGAGATCTTTTAAGAGAGCTATACGATGACAGTGCAGCAGATCAGGCGGTCATTTTGTACGGAGGCAGTTGCAAACCGTCAAATGCCAAAGAGATATTCTCCAAGGAGGATGTTGACGGGGGACTTATTGGCGGAGCCTCGCTCAAGGCAGAAGACTTCCTTGCAATAGCCCGTTCATTTTGAAACATTTTCACCCGTATATTGTATAACCCCAGAGTATATTGCGGGAGTTATGCAAAAAATACAAACGTCTCCTGCATGCCGGGAGACGTTTTTTTATTAAATTTGGAACCGCTTCGCTGCAGCATTGTTTTTTTTATCTTGACTGTGTGCATGAACAGATCCGGACATATTGAGCTGCTTTTTCACCCTTCCACGGAAAGGAATGGTCTTCGGGAATTGCTTGTTGCCATTCTGTTTGTTAAACATGACTGACGCGGATCATGGGGACAAAAACGCTTTTTGCATCACTTCTGATTTTCGTTATCATGACCGGCTCGGCATGGCCACAGAACAACCGTTCATTCTCGGAAGATCCTGACATATACACCTCTGAGCTGAGGGATTTCATGGGCAGGAACCTGAGCGGGGAACAAAATACCAGGCTGGAACATTTTATCAGGTTGTGGGATTCTGCAGCATTTGCCCGGCCGGAAAAGGAATTCATCATCACCACCTCGGGCATGCTCAGGTCACGAAATGCAAGACCCGTGCCCCATATGTACACTTTTATCGAAACAATTATTCTTTTCAGTGACTATGACCTGGCCAATTTCAGGATCTGGCAGCAGGCTTTTTCCGGTATGGCCGGAAGTGATAATGTTGCACTGTCAGCTATAAATGAGTTTCTGGTCTCCTCAGGCTGGTTCATTTCCGAAAGCCGGCTGTTCAGGTCAGGCGCCCTGTCATGGAAGGCCACCAGTAAAGATTACAGGCTGGTCTATGACGATACACTGAGAATCCTTTTCGGCAACACTGACCTGATGGCATTCAACCATATTGATACAATGAGAATTTCCGGTACAGGCGGAGTGTATTATCCCCGGGAAAAAGTATGGAAAGGGACCGGTGGACGTGTTACCTGGGAGCGGGCCGGACTGGATGCAGAAGAAGCCATGGCTATGCTTGGGCCTTACACTATAGACCTCAGCAGAAGTGAATATACTGCCGATTCAGCAAGTTTCAGGTATAACCGCTACCTGAGCACCCCCATGAGCGGAAGGTTAACAGACAGGCTCATGACTACAAGCAACAGGGATGATGCGGGCTATCCAAGGTTTGTATCGCACAGGCAGGAGCTGGTTATAAACGGTATTTATTCAGGGGTCGATTACGAAGGAGGCCTGAGCATGAGAGGCGCCAGGCTGATCGGGTCAGGCAGTGAAACGGAAAATGCCAGGGTACATTTCCACTATAACGGTGAACGATGGCTTACAGCAGAGTCTCTGAGTTTTGTTTTCAGGCCCCAGGGCATGACATCGGTCAGTGCAAGCATACTGTTCTTTATCGAGAACGATTCTGTTTTCCATCCCGATATGCAGATCAAT
The DNA here is from genome assembly GCA_007132715.1 of Bacteroidales bacterium. GTDB lineage: Bacteria > Bacteroidota > Bacteroidia > Bacteroidales > PUMT01 > PXAP01. The sequence goes on along the minus strand of SLOE01000014.1, from coordinate 52,987 downwards.
TATATTGATAACAGCAGGGAACTGTCCGTCAGCCAGAATCAGAAAATAATATCGCAGAGCCCGTGGTACAACCATTTTCACCAGGTTGACATGAGCTTCTCCCAGCTTATATGGAACATTGACAGCCCCGAGGTGGTATTTACCATGCCCAGGGCCGGTTCACTGGGGAATGCCAGCTTCAGATCGGCAAGCTACTTCGACAGGAATGAATTTCTGCAGCTCCAGGGAATGGAGCAGAGACACCCACTTGCAAACCTCAGAAGTTTCGGCACAAGCTACGGTTATGAAGATATACCGGCCGAAGAATATGCCAGGTTCCTCCGCCGGCCTCTGCCCCAGGTAAGGCGCCACCTGCTTGATCTTTCACGCCAGGGTTTTATCTATTATGATACAGAAACTGATATCGTAAGGGTAAGAGAGCGTCTGAACCACTACCTCCAGGCCAATGCAAGGAGGATAGACTACGATATTATCAGTTTTGAATCGCGAACACGGGCACCGGTAGATAATGCAATACTTGATTTGACCAACAACGACCTTAAAATCAATGGCATCCCACGTGTTTCTATAAGCAACACCAAAAATGTAGACATCCTTCCATTAAACAGCACACTTACGCTTAAGAGGCACAGGAACTTCAACTTTGATGGAACCATAAATGCCGGAAATCTATCCTTCTTTGGCACCAATTATGCATTTGACTATGCCGGCTACAGCATAAACCTGCAGAATGTTGATTCCATAAGGCTCCGTGCATGGCTTGATGAAAGGGATGAATATGGGAGGTTTCTGCTTACTGAGGTATATAACATCATCAGGAACGTCACGGGTGAACTGGTCATAGACAGGCCATTCAACAAATCCGGACGGGTAGACATGCCTGAATACCCCAGGTTCACCTCAGCAGGAAATTCCTACGTATTCTTCGAAGATCCTGAGATACACGCGGGTGTATATAAATCCGACCACTTCTACTTTGAACTGGAACCGTTCCAGATGGACAGTCTCAACACCTACAGGAATGAGAATATGAGGTTCAGCGGAAAACTGGTTTCTGCAGGCATCTTCCCCGATCTGGAGGGCCAGCTTTCCCTCCAGGAGGACTACTCCCTCGGCATGAATTACTCAACCCGGCGTGAGGGGATCTCAGCATACGGCAATAAAGGTACATTCTATAACGACATCCATCTGAGCAAAAGAGGACTGGAAGGTATGGGCAGGCTGGAGTACCTGACTGCCGAGATACGTTCACCCGGATTCATTTTCTTTCCCGATTCAATGAGTGTGCAGGCTGATGAGTTCCGGATAACCAGGCAGACAGCGGGGATAGAATTCCCGGACGTCAGATCTTCTGGCAATTCAATAACCTGGCAGCCATACGAAGATGTAATGGCAATAGGACCTGTTGATTCCGGCTTCAGCTTTTTCGACGACCGTGCACAGTTTGACGGACAACTGTTGCTTGGAAGCGGGGGGCTCGAAGGTGCGGGTATGATAGACATTCAAAATGCCAGGATCTCTTCAGATGAATTTGACTTCAGTTCAGAATCATTCAGCGCCGACACCAGTAACCTGGAATTGCAAATGACCGGCAGGCCTGTTTCTATTGCTGCCGAAAAGATCAGCAGCCGGGTTGACCTGCGCTCAGGAAGCGGTCAGTTCAGGATATCACCTGAAACAGAAATGGTCTCGCTGCCTCTGAGCGGATATGTATCAAACCCGGTTTCCATGGAATGGAATATGGCCGGACAGAGGTTTGACCTTTTGTCCGGGCAGACCTGCCCCGAATCCGGACGCCGGGGTGCAAGGTACATATCGACGGTTCGGGGACAGGATTCTCTCGATTTCTACTCGCCCCATGCGGTTATGGATTACCGGAACGAACTTCTTCATGCCGGCGGTGTCGAATATCTTGAAGTCGCCGACGCTACCATATACCCGGCTGAGGAATCACTTGTTATCGGTGAGGGAGGTCGCATATTCCCCTTAAGAAACGGAAGTATCAGCGCCAGCAGGGAAAACCTGTATCACGACATCTACAATGCCACTGTTCAGATTGAAGGCAAGTACAGCTATTCCGGTTCGGGATACTATGACTACAGAGACGAACGGGACAATATTCATACGATACTTTTTGATACTATATTCGTTGACAGTGATACTGTTACAGTTGCTACAGGCCATATCCGGTATGGTGATGACTTTATGCTGAGTCCCCGTTTTGAGTATACGGGGACAGCCGGGCTGAATGCTTCAAGGCGTTTCCTTAACTTCAGCGGCAGCACCAGGATACTGCACGACTGCAGCCGGTTGGGAGATCAACGGATCTCATTCAGCAATATTATTGACCCTGTTGAGGTTCTCATACCTGTAACTGAACAAACCTTATCGCCGGAAAGAGAGAGGATATACTCAGGGATATTTGTTGCTACCGACTCCGTTCATATCTATCCTGCGTTCTTCACATCCAGGAGAAGCTGGTCTGACCAGCTCATAATAACGGCAAACGGTTATATGAAATATGACATTAACCAGGGAGAATATGTTATCACGTCACTGGAAAGGCACAAAGATCCGGCTGCAATGGCAAAAATCCTGAGACTTGACCCCGAAGGATGTATAATACATGGGGAAGGTCCCCTCGAATTGGGAGTGGACCTGGGCCAACTGAAGATCAATATGACGGGTCATGCGCGAAACGAGGTTGAGCCGAACGAGACCACGCTTGAGGGAGTACTGACAATGGATTTCTTCCTTTCCGGAGAGGCCCTGGCGCTTATCTCGAAGGCAGCCGACAGTATTGCGGGAGAACCGGTTGACCCCAAATCCTACTATTATGAGCGTGGCCTGAGGTGGATACTGGGCGATGAAAAAGCCGGCTCACTGACAAATAACGGTAATAATAAAAGGACGGGAAGAACTGACAGAAAACCCGCTGATCTGAATAATACATTCGTGCTTTCACACATAAACCTGGTATGGAACAAGGAAAGCCGTTCCTACCGTTCACATGGTCCCATAGGCATAGCAAGCATAGGGGGTATGCCGGTCAATAAATTTTTTAATGGGTACCTGGAGATAACCAAGAGAAGATCAGGTGATATGGCGGACTTCTACATAGAATTTGATGATAGAAACTGGTACTATTTTGGATACACAAGGGGGACCATGCAGACCTTCTCTTCAAACAGTGATTATGTTACAATTATCAGAGAGACTCCGCTCAGGCACAGAAGGATGAGTGTATCTGCAAGGGAGACAAGGTTTATCTATATGCTTGCGACAGACACCAGGATGGAACAGTTTTTCAGGGTTTACAGGCAGCATCTCGAAGGAGAGACGATGTTTATACCTGATGACGAGATCGAAATACCCGATGAAGAGATTGACCCCGATGAAGAGATCGAAATCCCGGAAGAGAAAACTGAAGAAGAGCCTCTCTGACCCGGATTCACCGCTTCCGTTCAAGCTCAGCAACCTCCAGGTCCTTTACAGCTCCCCCCTCTATCACAAAACGGACAGCTGTCTGCACTGTATGGACACCTGCTCTTCCGGCAGCACCCGGATTGATATGAAGCAATCCAAGCTTACTGTCATTAATAACCTTCAGAATGTGTGAGTGTCCGCAAATAAACAGTCCGGGAGGAGATTCAAATATAGCCGGAACTACCGACCTGTCATACCTTCCCGGGTAGCCACCGATGTGGGTGATCCACACATCAAGACCGCCGGCATTGAACCTTTGATGTTCAGGGTATAAAGCACGAATATCAGGACCATCAATGTTGCCGTGTACAGCTTTCAGAGGTTTTATGGAGGAGAGTTCTTCTGCAACCCCGGTACTGCCTATATCACCGGCATGCCAGATCTCATCACAACCCCGGATAAAATCTTTCAGCCTGTTGTCCAAATAACCATGTGTATCAGATAAACATGCTATTTTCAAGCCCATAAGAATGGATTCTTTTAATAAAAACTTATTTTTAGGGCCGGGAAAAGGATTTCCGACAACCAAAATACAATAATAATGCATTTATTCTATTCTCCCGGGATCAGAGAAGGGACATTCACCCTTGACAGCGCTGAGTCATTTCACTGCACCAGGGTTCTGCGCCTCAGGCAGGGCGACATAATCCATATTACCGACGGTGCAGGCAGAATACAGTCTGCCGAGATAGTTATTCCCGACAAAAACAGATGTGTTGTCAGGATAACTGATGAGCAGCAGGTACCGCCCGAAAGGAGTTTTCATCTGCAAATAGCCATTGCACCGACAAAAAGCATTGACAGGTTTGAATGGTTTCTTGAAAAGGCAACAGAAATTGGAATAGACAGAATTACACCTGTTATCTGCAGTAATTCAGAACGAAAAACTGTGAAATCTGAACGGTGCAGGAAGGTGATGGTTGCTGCAATGAAGCAGTCGCTGAGTGCCTGGCTTCCGGTTATCGAAGAGACTGTCAGTTTCATGGAATTTTTGATGGAGCCTTCCGGCGGAACAAGAATTATCGCAACAGGCAGCGCCCCGCCGCAAAATCATCCTGGCAGGTACTGTGCGCCGGGCAATCCTGTACAGATACTTATAGGACCGGAAGGAGACTTTACGGACTATGAACTGCAATCGGCAATAAAAGCCGGTTTCATTCCGGCAAGCCTGTCAAAAAGAAGGTTGCGGACGGAAACGGCAGGTGTGGTTGCATGCCATGCAGTCAATTTTCTGAATCAATCCTGTCAATAGCTATTGCCGTATGGCCCCCTCAGCTGCCTGCCGGCATATTCAACCAGTCCCTGTACAACCGAGTTTCTGATCTCAAAAGCATGCCGGTCCAGGAATGACGAAACATCATTGTAAGAACCGGGATCTCCAGTCAGACAGTCATCCGGGTCAACGAGCTCAGAAAGCCCGCCTTCCACATCATTAAGCATGTAAATGTAATGGTAGTTTTTTCCCATAGGCGGTTTAACAACTTTTAACACTATTTCAACCAAAAACGAAAGTTGGAGAGTATTTAGTATTATACTTTCTCCAACTTTTGCCCGGAATTGTTAAATTATGCCGTTATAGTCTAATAATCAACTCATTGTGAGATTGATATTTTTTCTGCTTATCAGCTTCCTGAGATTTATGAGGGCATACCTCATACGTCCCAGTGCCGTGTTTATGCTTACATCCGTCTGATCGGCGATCTCTTTGAAACTCATGCCACCATAGTGCCTCAGAAGAATAACCTGTTTCTGCTCTTCAGGAAGCTCATCAATGAGCATCCTCACATCATTGGTGATCTGCTCCCTTATAAGAACATCTTCAATATTCTGATCTGAAAGCTTCTTTGAGTTGAAAATATCAGCCTCATAATCATCATTCGACAGGGTGTTTATCTGCTTTTCCTTCCTGAAATGGTCAATTATCAGGTTATGTGCGATCCTTATCACCCAGGATGCAAAACGGCCGTTATCCTTGTACTTACCATCAACGAGGGATCTGATAACCTTAATGAAAGTATCCTGAAATATGTCCTCGGCAAGCTGCTGGTTCTTCACAACCAGCAGGATATAGGTATAAACCTTGGTTTTATGCCTGTTTATAAGCTTTTCAATACCTTCCCTGTCGCCCGAAAGAAACTGCTGTATGAGTTCCTGATCACTCATTCTCTTTGCTTCCACGTCTACCTCCTATTTTAAATTTCCTGGCGTAAAAGTTCTTCGATAGCAGCTTCTTTTTATAGGTTTAACATAATACAATATTATAATATACAAAGCAATAAAAAAAATCCTGTTTCATAAATAATTTTAAAATACAAAAGAAAACTGCTACCTTGCACCGGCACCGTCAAAACTGAATTACCTGACATGGTGCCACTTACCATTTTTAATTTGACATCACAATTCACTATTAACTGAAGCAAGAATTATGCCAGAAAATTTGGCTGATGACAGTGGGTCGATACTTATCAGAGGAGCAAGAGTACATAACCTTAAAAATATCAGCCTCAGCATTCCGAGGGATCAGTTTGTCGTGATAACCGGGTTATCGGGTTCGGGCAAATCCTCACTGGCATTTGACACTCTTTATGCCGAAGGTCAAAGGCGTTATGTTGAAAGCCTTTCATCCTACGCACGACAGTTCCTGGGAAGAATAAACAAGCCGGAAGTTGATTTCATAAGGGGAATTCCCCCGGCTATAGCAATAGAACAAAAGGTCAACACATCAAATCCCCGCTCAACGGTGGGTACCTCAACGGAGATATATGATTATCTCAGGCTCCTGTTTGCAAGGATCGGGCGTACAATATCGCCCGTTTCAGGCAAAGAGGTAACAAGGCATAGTGTGAATGATGTGGTAAGTCACATACTCTCACTGAAAGAGGATACCACTGTACTTATCCTTGCGCCGATAAAGGTGACGGAGCGAACGTTACTGGAAAAGAACTTCAGGATAAGGATCCAGCAGGGAATAACAAGGATTCACTATGACGACCGTACTGAAAGATTGCAGGATATTGCAGATAATTTTGATAGCTTCAAAATACCCGATAAACTGTTCATGGTTATTGACAGGATCAGGGTAGCATATGACGGTGATACAAGATCGAGGATAGCCGATTCTGCTGAGACAGCATTTTACGAAGGGAGCGGTGAATGCCTGCTGAAAACGGAACACGGGGATAAGACAATGCTGGATTATTTCTCAACCCGCTTTGAATTGGATGGCATGTCCTTTGAAGAGCCGACTCAGCATATGTTCAGCTTCAACAATCCCCTGGGAGCCTGTCCGGTTTGCGAGGGATACGGAAAGATAATAGGAATAGATGAAGACCTTGTCATACCTGACAAGAGCCTGTCGGTGTACAACGACGCTATAGCATGCTGGCGCGGTGATAAAATGAAGAAATGGAAAGAGAGGCTTGTACTGAATGCTTCCAAATTCGACTTTCCAATCCATAAACCCTGGTATGAACTTACTGACGAACTGCGTCAATTGGTATGGACCGGCAACAGGTATTTTTACGGACTTCACCGTTTTTTCAGGCATATTGAGAAGAAAAGCTATAAGATACAGTACAGGGTGATGCTTTCCAGGTACAGGGGACGTACCGTATGTCATGAATGTAACGGCACCAGGCTGAAAAAGGAATCTTCATGGGTTAAAGTCGGGGGCATGAGCATCCAGGAACTTGTACAGATGCCCGTGACCAGGCTGGCAAAGTTTTTTGAAGCAGTTAACCTTGACAAACATGATGAGGAGATCGCCGGCAGAATACTGACCGAAATAAGAAGCCGCACCGGGTTCCTGAAGGAGGTCGGCCTGGGCTACCTTACCCTTAACAGGCTCTCATCCACCCTGTCGGGCGGAGAGTCACAGCGAATAAGGCTGGCATCAAGCCTTGGCAGTAACCTGGTAGGATCCCTCTATATCCTTGATGAGCCCAGTATCGGTCTTCATCCGAGGGATACCCGTCTCCTGACGGGTGTGCTGAGACAACTTACCGATTCAGGCAATACTGTTGTAGTAGTTGAGCATGATGAGGATATAATCAGGTCGTCAGACAGGATTATTGATATCGGGCCGGGCTCAGGCCATCTTGGCGGAGAGATCATATTCAACGGGAAACATGAAATGCTGGCCGGAAACGAGGAAAGCATCACTGCAGGCTATCTGAGCGGCAGGATAACCATACCGCTTCCCGCCAACCGGCTGAAATGGAATGATTATCTTGAAATTACAGGAGCCTCCGAAAATAACCTTAAGCTTATTGATGTCAAATTCCCGCTCAATGTGCTCACTGTCGTTACGGGAGTAAGCGGATCGGGAAAGTCCTCGCTTGTCAGAGACATTCTTTATCCCGCACTGGGAAGAATACTGGGCAATACGGGTCTGAAACCGGGAAGGTTCGGAAAAATAGCGGGTAACATCAACCGGCTTACCGGTGTTGAGATGATCGATCAGAACCCCATTGGGAGATCATCCCGGTCAAACCCTGTAACGTATGTAAAGGCATGGGATGAAATACGCAAACTGTACGCATCTCAAACAGCAGCCAGGATCAACAAGTTCGGTCCCGGATATTTTTCATTCAACATTGACGGAGGCAGGTGCGAGGAGTGTCAGGGTGAGGGAATAATAAAGGTTGAGATGCAGTTTATGGCAGATGTGACCCTGATCTGTGAAAGCTGCCACGGTAAAAGATTCAGGGAGGAGGTACTGGAAGTCAGGTACAGGGATATGAATATTCATGACATTCTTGAACTTACGGTCTCTGAGGCGATTGCTTTCTTCTCTGAGGGAACCGGCAGTAACGAAAAGAAAATAGTTGAAAAGCTCAGCCCCCTTCAAGAAGTCGGGCTGGACTACATAAAACTTGGCCAGTCTTCAAGCACTCTCAGCGGCGGTGAAAGCCAGAGGGTGAAACTGGCATCCTTTCTGGGCAGGGAGAAGGAACATAAGCCAGTGCTGTTCATCTTCGACGAACCGACCACCGGTCTTCATTTCCATGACATAAAAAAATTGCTGAGTGCTTTCAGGGCATTGACTGACAGGGGAAACAGCCTGGTGGTGGTGGAACACAACCCGGAGATAATAAAGATGGCGGACTGGATCATTGACCTCGGGCCGGAAGGTGGTGAAGAGGGTGGTTATATAGTCTTTGAAGGTACACCTGAAGAGCTCGTAAAATGCCCCGCATCATATACGGGATTATACCTAAGGAAGAAAATTGAAAACGGTGGTCAGAGCATTAGTCGCTGCCAGTGATAAAGTGCTGATCATGAATAAATACGGTCACCGCGTTGAAAGTCCGAACAGAATTGCCACACACCCGCTTGCCGGTTCCCGCCCCGGGTTTACGGAGGGTGCCCTGACCCATATCATCAGCTGCTGGGAAGATTCAAGCCTGAAATCCCATGTTCCCCCGAATTCATTTTCGCTGTTGTCGTACAGGATATTCCTCTGAATATCCATGACCCTGAACTCAATATCAGGCAATCCATCATCCCCGCATATAGCGATCCTGTATTCCTGATCGGCATAGAATGTTTTATATAGCTCAGCCTCTTCGCCCTCTGTAAGTATTGCCGCGTGGTAATTGCCGTCGTGCATGTACCTTTCAAGGTCACCCTTGCAAATCCTTCTGGCAAAAGCCTTGCATTGCCCCTGTGCCTCGGGGGACAAATTGGTCAATAGTATGGCGGCAAAAAAAAGAAAAACCGGAAAACGTCGTATCATCTGATAGCATGTATTATGAAACAAAACTGGTACGTATCTCCGTCACCGTCGATTTCAGCTCCCTGAAAACTTCCCTGTCCAATCTCGCATCGGTGGTGGACCTTAAAACTGTAACCCCGTCATCCCTGTCCCGGTCCACTTCGATCGGCGACCGGGTAATCTCAATCTTGCTATAAATATCTTCAATCCTCCTGACCTCATCCATAAGTGAGGCTACATCATCGTTGTGACTGTTCTGCCTGAGCAGGAGCATTACTATTTCAAGCGAAAGCTTCTTGTCAAGAATAATGCGCACCATCCTGCTCTGTTCAATATCATCCTCATCAACCTGGTGAAGGGCCAGGTAAAGCCCTTCAATCCATCCGCCGGTAAGCATCATTGCCGCAACAGGTTCCCGGTTGCTTTCCTGAAGAAACGAACTTGAATTCATAAAAGTTTCAGAAACGATGTCCATTATCACCTCCCGGTCGTTAATATTCGCTTCAAGCCTTTCCAGGGTCTCGCTGTCGACCGCATCAATTATTCCGAGGTTGTCAGCCAGGCGCTTTGCGGCATTCATATAATCAATGGAGATCTGGGGCTGGTCAAAAAGGCTGGCATAACTCAGGTCTGTTGTATAAACGCCCAGATTGACCGCCATACTTTTGTTGGTCATATAGCGTGATACGTTTTCCACCGGGTTAAGCAGGTCCTCATTGAATACTGCACCGGAAGATTTTAGTATGAGCGCTGTTTCCAGTGGTGAAGGGAGAGAATAAAATATCTGCTTTACCCGCTCCATATCTTCGCTCTGATCTTCAGGAAGGTCTATTGTGAAGTCCCTGTCACTGTCCTGCCTTGAACAGTTGCCTGCACAACCCCCCGGCAGTAAAATAGCCGCTGAGATGGCGAAAAGCGATATCAGGAACGGCATTGTATTTTTCGACCCCATAGAATTATGAATTTTATGTTATAGTAAAAGTAATACTTTTTTGATTTAAAAAAAACCGTGGTTCATGCCTTTATGTAAATGTTTCTACGGCTATATGCGGGCATTCACGGGCAACCGGGAGTGCCTGCATGAGGAAAGGCAAATGAATATCCTGCATAATCGCAAATATGAGGTGCTCTATTAGGCAGAATGATAAATAAGTGTTTATTTTACAGGTCAAAGAGTAATAAAAACCAGAATCATATACAAAGAGACTATGAGAAACAGCGAACAGCAGATGCAATACATGATCAACAAGGCCAGGAAGAATATCAGGAAGATACTTATCCTGGTCATACTCCTGATCGTGGCCTTCACCTCTGTGAGGACCGTGGGGCCCGAGGAGGAGGGCGTAGTACTAATGTTTGGCAGGTACAACCGGACTGTAGATCCCGGACTCAACTTCATCCTGCCCCTGGGCCTGGAGAAAATGTACAAGATACCTGTGCAGAGGCAGCTGAAACAGGAGTTTGGTTTCCGCACGACCGCTGCCGGTACCCGCAGCCAGTACATCAAGAGCGGGTATGAAGACGAATCAATGATGCTTACCGGCGACCTGAACCTGGCCGATGTTGAGTGGGTTGTCCAGTACCGGATAGTCAATTCCTTCAACTACCTGTTCCGGGTGAGGGATGCGGAAGATGCCCTCCATGACATGTCAGAGGCTGCAATGCGAAAGATCGTAGGCGATCGCACGGTGAACGAGGTGCTTACCGTTGGGCGCCAGGAGGTGGCAACTACTGTTGAGGTGCTGCTGCAAAGAATGTGCGACGAGTATGAGAACGGGATACGGATTGACCAGGTGGTACTCCAGGATGTAAATCCCCCCGAACCCGTTAAGCCGTCATTCAACGAGGTGAATGAGGCGCAGCAGGAAAGAGAAACAATGATCAACCGCGCCGAGTCGGAATACAACAGGGTAATTCCCAGGGCAAGAGGTGAAGCCCAGGAGACCATCCAGCGCGCTGAAGCCTATGCCCTGAACAGGGTCAACAGGAGTATTGGTGAAGCAGACCGGTTCAAGGCACTGTACGAAGAGTATGTCCTGGCACCGGAGGTCACAAGAAAGCGTATATATCTGGAAACCCTCGAGAAGATAATGGCAGCGACCGGCACCAAGATCATAATGGATGAGACCGGTGCAAGCGTGCTGCCCCTTCTTAACCTTCAACAGCAAAAAGAACAGTTACCATGAAACGAGCCATGTCAATAATTATAGCACACACGAGCATGATTAAAGCATGGCGAGTTACATGTGACCTAAATTAACAAAACATCTACACAAAACATCTATACATGAAAACAAAACATATCATACTTTTTATACTGGCTGCAGTGATCCTGATACTGGGATACCAGAGCATTTTCATACTTGATGAGACCCAACAGGCCATTGTAACGCAGTTCGGAAGGCCGGTAGGTGGTCCCCGTACCCAGCCCGGCATCAATTTCAAAACACCCATCATCCACAAGGTCCAGTATTTTGACAAAAGGTACCTCAAGTGGGACGGTGATCCAAATCAGGTGCCGACACTTGACAAGAAATTCATATATGTCGATACATATGCAAGGTGGCAGATAACAGATCCGCTTCAGTTTTTCATAAGACTCAGGGACGAGAGGTCGGGCCAGTCACGTCTCGATGATATACTGGACGGCGAAACCAGGAATGCCGTGGCAAGCCACGAGCTGCTCGACCTGGTCCGTTCCTCCAACAGGGAGCCTGAAGTGTACGAAGATTACCTTGAAGAGCTGGAAACGCTGGAAGATATAAGTGTGGGAAGAGAGAAGATAGAAGCGCTCATACTTGAGAGGGCCAATGCACGGACTGCCGATCTGGGCATCAGGGTGCTCGATTTCAGGTTTAAAAGGATGAATTATGTGGATGAGGTTCGCATGACCGTGTTTGACAGGATGATAAGTGAGCGGCAAAGGATAGCCGAACAGTTCAGGTCAGAGGGTGAAGGAGAAGCAAGTAGGATTGAGGGAAGCAAGGAGCGTGATCTTGCCCAGATCCAGTCCGAGGCCTTCAGGGAAGCAGAAGGTATAAGGGGAAGGGCCGATGCGGAGGCTACCAACATATATGCTGAGGCATACAACCGGAACAGGGCCAGCAGGGACCTTTACTCATTCCTCAGATCCATGGAGACCCTGGAAAAGTCATTCGATGACAAGACCAGTATCATTTTGTCGACCGACAGCGAACTGCTCAGGTACCTTAAAACGAGTGACTGATTGCCTCAAAAGGCAAATTGCTGTTCCCCGAAAGGGAAAAAAGACAGCTATCAGTGAATGCCTGAAAAATATTTCATGAACTGCGACCGCTCATAGACGGACGGGTCGGGTATATTTCTGTAGCTCATCCTGCCCCTGAAGGCATCGACTGAGTCAAATCCTTTCTTTTCCATCCATTCCGACAGTCCCCGTACCAGGTTTCCGGCCTCCTTTAGGCCGCTCTTGTACAAAAGCGAGCATACCTGTACCGTTTTTGCACCTGCAAGCAGCTGCTTGACTACCGCCTCCCATGAATGAACACCCGTTGAGGCAGAGATATCAACCAGGCTCACCTTGTCAGACACCAGGGCGGTCCACCTCAGCACATGCCGCAGATCTGAAGGATTGCTGAAGACGTCGGCAGAGGTAAGCTTCATCCTGTCAATATCGATATCAGGTTCATAAAAGCGGTTGAAGAGAACCACACCCCGGGCACCGAGGGCATAAAGCCTGTCAACCACGCCAAGCAGGTTGGTGAAATGGTTGCCCAGCTTGATAGCCACGGGTATTTTCAGTATACCGGTCACTTTTGATACCAGGTCGTAATATATATTTTCAAAATCGGCCGGCGACATGAACTTGTCCGTCGGCAAATAATATACATTCAGCTCCAGGGCGTCGGCCCCGGCCTCTTCAATTCGCCTGGAAAAACTCACCCAGTCGCTTGCTGTAATGCAGTTTATACTGGCAATCACAGGAATGGAGACGCTCTTTTTAGCCTCCTCTATAAGGCTCAGGTAATTTTCAACCGAATTACTCCTGGTATAGTTCCTGATATAATCCTCCGCCTCGGGATAGTCATGGTTCATAATCAGCCTTCCCGCTTCATAATTGATCTGTTCCTCAAAAAGTGATTTCAAAACAACAGCACCTGTGCCTGCCTCCTCAAGTGTCCTTATCTTGTCAATGCTGGCAGTAAGACCCGAGCTGCCGGCAACAACAGGATTCTTCAGTTTGAGGCCCATATAGTTAACTTCCAGATTTGGCATAATTGTAAATATTATTTGTTATTATGGTCTATTATTCTCTTTCGCCGAAAATGAGACTTCCTATCCTTACCAGGGTACTCCCCTCTCCTACTGCAACCCGGTAATCGTCCGACATCCCCATTGAGAGTTCATCGAAAGCTTCTGCCTCACTGCCAAGTATATTCTGCAGATTTCTGAATATTGACGCAAGTTTTATGAACTCAGACCTGACCTTACCGGTATCTGGCGTAAATGTGGCCATTCCCATCAATCCCCGCAACCTTGCACCGGGATAAACGGCAGCGGAGAAACCTTCTGCAAAACCGGTGACCTCCTCCTCCGAAAAACCGAACTTGGTCTCCTCATCTGCGATGTGTACCTGGAGAAGCACGTCAATTACCCGTTTATTCTTAAGTGCTTCCTTGCTCACTGTCCTCATAAGCTTTTGTGAATCGACCGAATGTATAAGTGACACAAACGGTGCAATGTACTTCACTTTGTTAGTCTGCAGGTGCCCGACCATATGCCATTCAATATCACCCGGAAGTTCCTCCCTTTTGGCCAGCAGTTCCTGCACCCTGTTCTCCCCCATTACGCGGTGCCCTGCATTGTACAGTTCCATAACTTCTCCGGTGGTACGGGTCTTTGTAACTGCAACGATCCGTATGCCGGCAGGCAGCTCATCATACAGCCTCTGTATGTTGGCAGCAATTTCCATATAATTCAGTCGAGCAAATGTACAACCAGACCACTTCTGAGTTTGGGCTCGAACCAGGTTGTCTTGGGCGGCATAATATTGCCGGTATCGGCAATATCCATAAGCTGCCTCATAGTGACCGGGTAAAGGGCGAAAGCTACCTTCATCTCCCCGCTGTCGACGCGCCTCTTCAGCTCGCCAAGTCCCCTGATACCTCCCACGAAATCAATCCTCTTGTCTGTTCTCAGATCTTTTATGCCCAGTATATTATCGAGCACCAGTTTCGAAAGCACTGTAACATCAAGGCAGCCTATCGGGTCGGTATCATTGTATGTCCCTTCCCTTGCACTCAAAGCATACCACCTGCCCTCAAGGTACATCGAGAAATCATGTAACCTGCCGGGTTTGTATATCTCTTCTCCCATGTCGGTCACAACAAACACTTTTTCCAGTTCCCTGAGGAAACTCTCCCTGTCCAGTCCGTTAAGATCCTTCACGACCCTGTTGTAATCTATTATGTTCAGCTGGTTGTCAGGAAAGTGAACGGCCAGGAAGAAATTATACTCCTCGTCACCGGTATGATGTGGGTTGGCAGCTTTTTTCTCGTTCCCCACCAGTGCAGCTGCAGCCGTCCTGTGATGACCGTCAGCCACATAAGTGCACGGAACCCTGCCGAACAGATCAACCAGTCTGGCAACCAGATGCCTGTCATCGATCACCCAGAAATGGTGACCCACGCCGTCATCAGCGGTAAAATCATAAACCGGCTCATTACCTTTGGTATAACTTTCCACTATCTCATCTATCTCCGGTTCGGACCTGTAGGTAAAAAATACCGGTTCCATATTGGCATTCGTTACCCTTACGTGCCTCATACGGTCGGCCTCCTTATCCGGCCTGGTAAGCTCATGCTTTTTGATCCTGTCGTTCATATAATCATCAACCCCGGCACAGCCTACAAGTCCGTACTGCCTCTTTCCATCCATGGTCTGGGCATATATATACAGACACTCCGGATTGTCCTGCACCAGCCAGCCTTTATCGCGGAATTTTTCAAAATTGCTCCGTGCAGTATCATATACCACCTGGTCATATTCGCCTGTTCCCGGGGGACAGTCAATTTCGGGCTTGATTATATGCAGAAGGGAATAGTAGTTTCCGTCCGCTTCCTCACGTGCCTCCTCAGAATTGAGAACATCATAGGGTCTTGAGGCTACCTGCCTGGCAATGCCGGCAGGAGGCCGCAGCCCCCTGAAAGGTTTAAGTATGGCCATCTTTCAAATTTATTTTTACTTATTTACCTGGTATTTTGTTTCGCCTCCTTCAAAATAAGCCACTATCTGCCTGGCTGCAGCAATGCCCGCATTGATGTTGGCCTCAGCCGTCTGGGCACCCATCTTTTTGGGTGTAAAAAAGTACCTGCCGGGATACTTTTCGGCAATTTCACCTGCACAATCAGGCGCCACATCAGTTAAATACTGGAAATCGGGCCTTTCGGCAAACATCCTGAGCAGCGAGGCCTCGTCCACCACCTCTTTCCGGGCTGCATTAACGAGTACTGCCGGAGCCGGCATCCTTGAAAGAAGATCATAGTTGACAAGGCGCACAGTTTCCTTGTTGGCGGGAATGCTCAATGATATGTAGTGGCATTTGCTGTAAAGATCTTCTACTGTATCGACAAATTTAACGCCGGCAAAGCTGATCCGGTCCATACCGACCCAACTGCAAAATCCAATCACCTTCATCTGCAGACCCCGGCCGATCCTGGCAACGTTCATTCCGACGTTACCGCATCCGTGTATGCCAATCGTCTTACCCCTGAGCTCTGTCCCTGAAGTGCCGTTAAACTGGTTGCGGGCCATATATATCATCATGCCGACTGCAAGCTCGGCAACGGCATTTGAATTCTGGCCGGGTGTATTCATCACGACAACGCCCTTACTTGTAGATGCATCCAGGTCAATATTGTCATATCCGGCACCCGCCCTCACCACAACAGCAAGTTTTTGGGCAGCCTCAAGAACTTCATTGGTGACAAGATCACTCCTGACTATAAGCGCATCAACACCTTCAACAGCCCTGAGGAGATCAGACTTGTCACTGTAGTTTTCAAGAAGGGCCATTTCATACCCTGCTTCGCTGAGAACTTCCGATATGCCGTTAACAGCCTGTTTTGCAAAGGGTTTCTCCGTTGCTACCAGTACTTTCCTCATAACAATTCATTTTTTTATTTCACTTTTGTTTTCTCAAACTCCTTCATTAAATCGATAAGCGCCTGCACGCTTTCGACCGGTAATGCATTGTATATCGAGGCCCTGAATCCCCCGACCGACCTGTGTCCCTTGACGCCTACCATGCCTTTTTCCTGTGCGAAGGCAAGAAAATCGGCCTCAAGATCCTTGTATTCTTCCTTCATCACAAAGCAGACATTCATAATCGACCGGGATCTCTTATCAGCCGTCCCCACGAATATCCTGCTGTTATCAATGGCATCGTAAAGCAGTCCGGCCTTCCCCGTATTGATTTCCTGCATCCTTGAAACTCCTCCTATCTTCTTCAACCACTTGAGTGTTTCCCTCACGGTGAATATTGGAAGACAGGGAGGGGTATTGAACATTGATCCGTTCTCTATGTGTATCCTGTAATCCAGCATAGAGGGAATATTGCGTTCAACCTTGCCAAGGATATCCTTCCTGATAACAACGAAAGAAACACCGGCAGGACCAAGATTCTTCTGTGCCCCGCCATATATGATACCGTACCTGGATACATCCACCGGCCGGCTGAATATGTCGGATGACATATCGGCCACAAGCGGAACCGGACTGTCAATATCTTCATGGATCTCAGTGCCGAAAATGGTATTATTGGTGGTAATATGGAAATAGTCGGCATCTCCTGGAATATCATATGATTCGGGGATATAACTGAAGTTTTTGTCAGCCGAACTCGCTACCACCTCAACCGGTCCGATATAGCGGGCTTCTTTTATTGCCTTTTTTGCCCATGATCCGGTTTCCAGGTAAGCTGCTTTTTTCTGTAAAAGGTTGTAGGGAACCATGCAGAACTGCATGCTCGCCCCTCCCCCGAGAAACAGTACTTCATAGCCGTCAGGAACTCCAAGAACTTCTTTGAACAGAGCAACAGCCTCATCCATAACAGCCTGGAAATCTTTGCCCCTGTGTGATATTTCCATGACCGACAGACCAATTCCATTCAGATCGAGCACCGCTTCCGCTGTGCTTTCAATTACCTCGCGGGCCAGGATCGATGGCCCGGCGCTAAAATTATGTTTCTTCATCGGCAGAGTGTTTTAAATGGTTAATTCTTTTACGGATTCGCAAATTGCAAATTATTTCTCAGAATAGGTAAGACAACTGCAAGTTTTTATAAGTAATTTTCAACAACCGGCAACAGGATTCAGTAATCTGTAAGGCTGACCAGCATGTTCCCTTTGAGAACGGGAATGACATTTGTACTGTCGGGAGTAAAACAGTACCCCAGTACATCATCAAGTCCCAGTTTTTTTAACCTGTGACGGTGCGCCGCCTTCTCTATATATCCAACCAGGTCTGACCGTGCCGTCAGCCACAATTCACGTGCAGCAACTGCGGCATCGCACATTGTGGCAAAGTTGCCCGATCCGATCAGCTTATCTGCAAGTGCCCCCGCGAATACACTGTCCTCCAGGCTGAACCGGTTCTTCCACCCTGCACAGAGAACAACTACATCACACCCGGTCTCCCTGAGCCAACCGGCAAGTGCGGAGAGATTTACAAATGCCCCTGCAGCCACATGCTTTGCGCCTGAGGCCATCATTATGGCCTGTGTACCGTTGGTGGTACTGTATACTATGGTCTTTCCCCTGACCCTGTCAGGCCGGAAATTAAACGGTGAATTGCCGAAATCGGCAAAATCAAGCACAATTCCGTCCCTCTCGGCAGCAACAAGATAGCCCTTTCCTTTCCATTCCCGGGCCTCATCAATTCCGCCCACAGGTATTAGGTTCCTGACCCCATTATCAAATGCCGCACAGATGGCTGTGGTTGCTCTGAGAATATCAGATACCACGACTATGGCGTTATCATTACGGTAATAATCGTACAACGCCGGAGAAAAGCATACCTCAATGTTTTTTATTGCCTGCTTCTGCATTCTTTATAGTACCGGTTTACGGCCCGCCATTTATATAGATCATTTGCCGGAGGCTCCTTTGTATATGGGAGGTTTTACTGTTTCAGCCCGTACGGGTTTATTACGGATAATGATATCGACTGATTTACCCTCTCCTGCATATTCAGGTGTTACATAACCCATTCCTATCCCGGTTTGCATCATGGGCGACATGGTCCCGGATGTTACATTTCCGATAATAGTTCCGTTTTCACCGGCAATATCATAACCCTTCCTGGGAATGCCCCTCTCCTTCATTACAAAAGCTGCCAGCTTACGGGTCACACCCCCTGTCTTCTGACGATACAGCCTATCCCTGTCAATAAATCCGTTTCCGTCAACAAATTTTGTTATCCAGCCAAGTCCGGCTTCAATAGGCGAAGTAGTCTCATCAATATCGTTCCCGTAAAGGCAATAGCCCATCTCCTGGCGCAGGGTATCTCTCGCTCCAAGTCCCGCAGGCTTGAGACCATAACCGCTTCCTGCATCCAGTATTGCATCCCACAGCGCCGGACCGTCCTCATTTGCGACATAGATCTCACATCCGCCTGAACCTGTATATCCAGTAACTGAGAATATGGCATTCCTGATCCCCGCAACATCAAGCTTTCTGAAAGAATAGAATTTCATTCCTCCAACCGGTTCTCCCGTTAGTTCTTCCATTATCTTCATGGCCAAAGGTCCCTGGACTGCAAGAAGTGCAATTTCGTCAGAGGCATTGTAAAGGTCCTTCCCAATCTCCAGTCCGTGTTCCCGGGCATGCAATGAGAGCCAGTCCCAGTCTTTTTGGATGTTGGATGCATTTACAACAAGCATATACGTTTCAGGATCGATCCTGTATACCAGGAGGTCGTCGACTATCCCCCCCTTGCCGTTTGGCAGGCAGGTATACTGAACCATACTGTCGTCAAGCCTGTTGATATCATTACTGGTTACATACTGGAGGAATGCTGACGCACCGGGGCCCTTAACCCAGAATTCACCCATATGGGAAACATCGAATATACCGGCCTTTTCGCGGACTGTCCGGTGTTCATCATTTATACCACTGTATTCAACCGGCATGATGTACCCGGCGAACGGTTGCATCTTCGCACCAAGTTTTACGTGCACATCGGTGAAAACGGTCTTCTTCATATACATTAAATTCTTTTCAAAGGTAAAAAAGGCAAATATAAATAAGATAGCTGTGAATAAGGTACATGAAATTCACAAAAATCCATTACTTTTATAAAAGGTTAAATTGTTTTAAAACCCGGATATTATATGGAATTTGAGTATATAAACCTTGATTATCTGAAAGAAATGTCAGGTGGTGACAGGAAAATGATGAAGGAGATGATTGATATCTACACCAGTGAGATACCAGGCTATCTGGAACGCATGCACCGGTATCTTGAGACAGGCGACGGGGAAGCACTTGGGAAGCTTGCCCACAAAGCAAAAGCTTCGGCCCAGATAATGGGAGCAAACAAGATCGCAGAAGACCTCAGGGAGCTGGAAAATATTGCCAGAGAGGGACGAAACAAGCATCTTTACGGCGATTTTGTTGAAAACATCACCAGGCAGTTCACACTATCCATAGAGGAGCTTAAGAAAATCACCGGAACACTATAAACCCGAAAAAGCCACCTTAATCAAGATATAATTCAGCAGGGTATTCAGGATAAAAGGCCGTCAAAACACTTTAATCCGATATGATGCTAAAACCGGAAATAACAGGGTTATCAGTCCCCGCTGTTCATGAAAAGCAGTTTACCCGCCTCAGCATCGATTATAAGTTTTTGGTCCCTGTCAACTTTCCCTGCAACTATCTGCCGTGACAATTCATTGAGTATCTGTTTCTGCATCACTCTCCTCACAGGCCTTGCCCCATACTGGGGATCATAACCGAGCCGGGTAAGAAGGTCTACTGCCTTTTCTGTAATTTCAGCCTCTACATTGTTTGCCCGCAGCATCTTTTTCACGTTTTCGAACTGAAGCAGCACTATCTGGCGCACCTCATCCTGCTCAAGTGGCTTAAACATTATTATGTCGTCAACGCGGTTCAGGAACTCAGGCCTTATAGTCCGCCGAAGCAGCGCAAAAACCTCTTTACTTGATTTCTCGAACACCTCGTCCCTGTCCATGCCGTTCAGCTTTTCGTAATTGGCCTGAATGATCTCCGATCCGGCATTTGATGTCATTATGATTATGGTGTTCCTGAAATTTACCACCCTGCCCTTGTTATCAGTGAGCCGCCCGTCATCAAGCACCTGGAGAAGAATATTGAACACATCAGGGTGTGCCTTTTCGATCTCATCGAGCAGCACTACCGAATATGGCTTTCTCCTTACTGCTTCTGTCAGCTGTCCTCCCTCATCATAACCTACATATCCAGGTGGTGCACCGATAAGCCTTGACACCGAGTGTCGCTCCTGGTACTCAGACATATCTATCCGGGTCATCAGGTTCTCATCATCAAAAAGAAATTCGGCCAGCGCTCTTGCCAGCTCGGTTTTACCCACGCCGGTCGATCCCAGGAAAATAAATGATCCAACAGGTCGCCTTGAATCCTGTAATCCGGCCCTGCTTCGCCTTACTGCATCTGAAACAGCCTGAAGCGCTTCGTCCTGTCCCACGACACGATTGTGCAGCTCTGCCTCCAGCGACATCAGCTTTTCTCTCTCACTCTGCAGCATACGGCTGACCGGTATGCCGGTCCATCTTGCCACTATCTCGGCTATATCCTCCGAATCGACCTCTTCCCTGATCAGGGCATCCTCGCCCTGCAATTCTCTAAGCTCGCTGTTCAGTTCAGCAATTTCCTCCTCAGCCTCCTTTATCCGGCCATACCTCAGCTCGGCTACTTTTCCGTAATCGCCCTGCCTTTCAGCCTTAACTGCTTCCAGCTTCATATTCTCTATGGCTTCCTTGTGTTTCTGAATCCCGCTTATCAGTTTTCGTTCATTCTCCCATGCCGCCCTGAGACGATTTCTCTCTTCACTCAGATTGGCGAGAGTAGCAGACAACTCCGATGCTTTGGCCTTGTTCCCCTCACGCTTGATTGCTTCCTTTTCGATCTCAACCTGTTTTATCCTTCTCTCGATCTCATCTATATTTTCAGGCACCGAATTCATTTCCAGCCGCAGTTTTGATGCAGCTTCATCTATCAGGTCTATTGCCTTATCGGGCAGGAATCTTTCTGTTATATACCTGTGCGAGAGCTCAACGGCCGAAATAATGGCATCATCCTTGATCCTGACCTTGTGGTGCGCCTCGTATCTCTCCTTAAGCCCCCTCAGAATGGAAATTGCACTCATAACATCCGGTTCATCAACAATAACTAACTGGAACCTTCTTTCAAGCGCCTTATCCTTTTCAAAATACTTCTGGTACTCATTAAGCGTGGTGGCACCTATCGCCCGTAGTTCTCCGCGCGCAAGTGCAGGCTTGAGGATATTCGCCGCATCCATTGCACCCTCGCTCTTCCCGGCGCCAACAAGGGTGTGTATCTCATCAATGAACATGACAATTTCACCCGCCGCTGCAACAACTTCCTTAATCACAGCCTTCAGCCGCTCCTCAAACTCTCCCTTGTATTTTGCCCCAGCTACCAGGGCTCCCATGTCAAGTGAATAGACCTGCTTTGTTTTCAGGTTGTCGGGCACATCCCCATCAACTATCCTGTGGGCAAGTCCTTCAGCTATTGCAGTTTTACCTACACCGGGTTCACCTATAAGGATGGGATTGTTTTTGGTCCGCCTGGACAATATCTGCAGTATACGCCTGATCTCATCATCCCTTCCGATAACAGGGTCGAGTCTGCCGGCACGTGCCATTTCATTAAGATTAATGGCAAAACGGTTAAGAGCGTTGAAGCTGTTTTCGGCGGACTGGCTTGTGGCTTTGCCCCCTTTCCTGAGTTCGGCTATAGCCTTGTTCAGATCACCGGCTGTTATCCCACTGTCCTTCATAACTTGCGAAACCTGGTCACCCGCCATAAATAATCCCGTCAGCAGATGCTCTATCGAAACATACTCGTCGCCGGCTTCGCGGGATCCTGTCATTGCCTTCTGCAAAGCTGAAGATGCCCCGGAAGAGAGGTACTGGTCACCACCCGAAACCTTGGGGTAAGATTCAATGATCTTATCGACCACTTTGGAAAAATTTGCCGCATTTACGTTCAGCTTCTTGAGTATGAAATCTGTCACATGCTCATCAGCATTCAGAAGAGCCTTCATTATATGGCCCGTATCAACCGCCTGATGACCATATCCGGCTGCAATAGAGAAAGCCTGCTGAAGGGCTTCCTGCGATTTTATCGTGAATTTGTTTAAGTCCATACCTTTTCCGGTAATTTGGTAATATTAGAAATGTTACAACTGTTTCTATGGTCCATCAAAATCACTGCCGGTCTTTAAAACAGATCAGCAACATGCCATTGTGGCGCCCAAGACTCTTTAAATCATGTCAATATGACACCTGATAATGCATAATTGCGGCAAGAGGAAGCCCGGCACCTGTACACGGACAATATATTCCTGTAAAACGGTCAGTTGTTCAGTTCAGGCCTAAAGCTGGAGCGGGTTTTCGCGCCATTTGCCATAGCGCAGGTAGATATACGACAGGATAAAGATCAGTCCGGCATAGATAAACTCAACTGTCCAGACCACTGCAACAGGGAACATGAATACACTTGAAAAGGCATAAGCTGCAACCAGGTATACCCCTATAACGGCCATTTCAATAACGAGGGCCACCTTTGTCCGGCCCGTACCGGAAACAGCACTGACAAATACCATGGCAAATGCAAAACAGATTACGGTTCCGCATACAACATAAAGAGCTGGCAGAGAGCTGGCAACAAGCACCTGATCATCGGTATAAATACCGATGATACTTTCAGGCATCAATACACATGCCACAACAAAGAGCAAGACCATTGCGAGACAAAGCCAGGATATACGAAAGACCAAACGCACTACTTCATTCTCCCGCCCCCTGCCGATCAGAAAACTCACCATGGTATTTGATGCAGCAGAGAACCCCCATATTGGTATCATAAGTATAACATAGACGCTTCTGATAATGTTTGAAACGGCCAGTTCGGTTTCCCCCATCTTCTCCACAAACACAAAAAACGCAAACCAAACAGCAAGAGATATGACATTCTGGACCATTACCGGAAGTGATATACCGATAAGCCGCATCCACAGATGCCTGTTAAACCTATTGAAGCTGAACAGTCCGTACCTTCGGGTATTTGAGAAAGAAACAGTATATATGACCATGAAAACAGAAGCCGATACCTCAGAAAGGACAGATGCCAGTGCCGCCCCTTTTATGCCCATTGCCGGGAACCCCATGTTCCCGAAGATCAGCAGCCAGTCCAGAATGATATTTACAACTGCCATGAAGGTAGTTGACAAGGTGATCACACGGGTTCGCGCCGTACCTATAAAAAACGCATTGAACCCCATGTTTATGAAAGCAAAAAAGATCCCCCATGAACGGATCTGAACATAATCATCAGTCAACCCCTGTATCCGGGGTGAAGTGATGATAGCCGAGAAAAAGGAGGGTGAGAGAAACTTTATCAGACCGAAAACAAGAACAGACAGAACGAACAGTGTGACCACGGAGTGCTCAACAACAATTCCTGTACGGTTTTCTCTTTGCTCGCCTGCCCTCCTGGCTACCATGATCTGGGTACCAAGACCCAAACCGTATCCGAACATAATGACCACAAGATAAAATACGCCCCCGATGGCAGCAGCCCCCAGCTCTGCTTCACCCAGCCGTCCAAGGAATGCAGTATCAATGACATTAATGAAATTCTGCGCGACACTTCCGAGGATAATCGGATAGGCTATATTCCAGATTTTCCTGTTTGAGATCAATTCAGCCAACGCCTGTCACGTGTTATCTGAATCCCTTCTCAATCCTGTCATAAAACTCATTCTGCAGCTCAAGGGTTTTTTCATCATTTTTGATCACCCTCAGATTTCTTACAATAGTTTCAACCTGGTAATCTGTTATCAGCTTACCCAGTTTATAGGATCCGGCAGACCCTTCCCCGGCATAATGATTTGGATAGCTGGCATACCACCATATCCCGGTATACAGGTCAGGCAGATTCAGCCTTGCCTGGTTCTTACCCGATTCATCATCAGCTCGTTCCTGCAGAACAAGATCGGGACGAAGGTAGAGAAGGGTTGATGTCTCACGTTCCCCTGCATGTCCGTCATATGAGGGGTCTGATTTACGCATCTGCCTGATCTTTTCATTGAGTTCAGGATCAGAAGAGGGTGTATGCAGGTAAACAGCAAAATCGCGTCTCTTTTCAAGCTGGGCCTGTATAAAGTACCTGATAAAATGATTATTGCCTCCGTGACCGTTAAGGATCAGAATTCTCTTAAACCCGTTTCGTGCTATCTCATCAACCGTTGCCTGCAGAAGCGACCACATAAGATCGCTGGGGATGGTGAATGTTCCGGGCTGATGCATGGCCTCATAAACCTGGCCGTAAATAAACTCGGGAAATACGACGGCATATTCAATTTTTGCAGCACGCTCGGCCCATTCACGCGCATGGATTAAATCAGAGCCCATTGGTGCATGCGGGCCGTGCTTCTCGAGTACTCCCATCGGCAGGATACATGTATATCCTGACCTTTTAAGAGCTTCATCCCAGTCACTGGTAACAAGCTCCTCCCATTTTACGGGCAGGTTCTGTGCTCCGGCTGAAAATACAGCCAGAAGCAGTAAAAACGCAGATAATCTCATGATAAAAGGATTAGGTTAGTATTATGTTTAGCTGGAGCCTGCAATATAATAATTGGACAGGGATCATCCAAGAAGTCTGCCTCATCAATTACACTTCCCTGAGAATAACTGCAGCATTAACAGGCGCGTTGGATTTAATGAATTAATTTTCTATTTTTATTGCATTATCGCCAAAAGATGATTTGTCAAATAATCTATCGCCATCCTGAATCATGAGTCAACAAATCCTGAGAGCTTTAATGCAGCTTTTCGCCATCATTGCCCGTCCTGAAAGCAACAAGAAGGACAGGATATCTGTGGTAGAGTCTTTTTTGAAAAGACAACTCAGCAAAGAACTTGTTGATGAATACCTTACAGTGTTTGACAACTACTATGAAATCCATCAGGAAAAGGCAGGAGGAGAGATAAAAAAGAAAAAGCGCACCTCATCAAGCTCGGTAAGGGTCCTTGTTATATGCACCAAAATCAACGAAGAGCTCAATCAGCGCCAGAAGATAATCGTGTTTGTAAATCTCCTGGAGTTTGTCAAAAGCGACAGCGAAGTAATCAGTGACCAGGAGTATGAGTTTCTTGACACGGTAGCTCTCTCATTCAACATCTCAGGTGATGAGTACGAAAATATGAAGAATTTCGTACTCCAGCCTTTCGAAAATATACCAAGATCTGGCAGCATTCTGGTAGTTGACGGCAACAGGGAATTTTCCTGCGGGGAGACCCGCCACATATACCGGGAGGCAATTGAAGGGCAGATAAGGGTGCTTTCGGTTACTGATGTCAACATGTATCTGGTCAGGTATATCGGTGAAAGCGAAATGTACCTCAATTCGCAACTGATCCAGCAGGACAAAGTTTATGTATTTGACAGCGGTACCTCTATCCGCAACCCGAGGATAAAACCGGTTTACTTCAGCGACGTAGTCAGCACCTTCAGCCCCCATCTCACCGAAAGCAAGATAATTTTTGAGGCCAGGAACATCGAGTACCGTTTCAGGGGCGGGAATATTGGTCTGCAAAGACTCTCATTCACTGAAGAGTCGGGAAGAATGATAGGCATAATGGGATCAAGCGGCTCAGGAAAATCGACGCTGTTAAATGTCCTTAACGGCAGCCTGATGCCCTACAGGGGTGAAGTCCTGGTGAACAATATCGACATTCACCGGGAACAGGAGGAGATAGAGGGGCTTATCGGACATGTATCCCAGGATGACCTCCTTATCGAAGAACTTACCGTATACCAGAATCTTTATTATAATGCAAAGCTTTGTTTTGACCATTATACCGAAGAAAAAACAGTAAAAACGGTAAATAACCTGCTCCAGCAACTGGGACTTTACGATATACGGAACATACAGGTAGGCAGTCCGCTTAACAAGAAAATAAGCGGGGGACAAAGAAAGCGACTGAACATAGCCCTTGAGCTTATCAGGGAACCGGCAATCCTGTTCCTTGACGAACCCACCTCGGGCCTATCTTCAAGAGATTCAGAGAATATCCTTGACCTTCTCAAGGAGCTGGCACTTAAAGGCAAGCTTATATTCGTGGTACTTCATCAGCCCTCGTCGGATATTTTCAAGATGTTCGACAATCTCCTGATACTTGATACCGGCGGATTTCTGATATATAGCGGCGACCCTGTTGATGCTATAATCTATTTCAAATCGCATGTACAGCATGCAAACTGGAATGAAAGTGAGTGTCACGCCTGCGGAAATGTCAACCCTGAGCAACTCTTCAATATCATTGAAACCAATGTATTGGATGAATTCGGAAAACAGACGCATTCAAGGAAGATTTCTCCATGGGAATGGGCCTATTACCAGCTCCAGCACAGTCTGAAAAATGAAAAAAGACTGCCGGTCCATATCGGGCTGCCAGAGGTATCATTCAGGATACCGGACAAGTTCAGGCAGTTCCTTGTATTTGTAAAAAGGGACATGCTCTCCAAGATTGCGAACAGGCAATACATGTTCATCAATTTCCTGGAAGCACCCGTTCTTGCTTTCCTGCTCTCTTTCATAATAAAGTACCGTGATGTTAATGTGGCCACGACATCCGGCTACACATTTGCGGGGAACCTCAATGTGCCGGTGTACATTTTCATGTCGGTCATCGTTGCCATTTTCATAGGACTTACAGTAAGCGCCGAGGAGATAATCAAAGACAGAAAGATTTTGAAAAGAGAGGCCTTCCTTAACCTGAGCTGGTCAAGCTACCTGTTCTCCAAAATAGTCGTGCTTTTTGGCATATCGGCAATTCAGGCCCTGCTGTTTGTACTTGTTGGCAACTCGATAATCGAGATACGGGGAATGTATTTTGAATACTGGCTGGTCCTTTTCAGTGCCTGGTGCTTCTCCAACGTAATGGGGCTGATCATATCAGACAGTTTTAAAACGGTAGTGACCATATATATACTGATCCCGTTCCTGGTAATCCCCCAGCTCATTTTAAGCGGTATCATAGTGAAATTTGAGGAGCTGAACCCATCCATCTCTTCACCCAGCCACATCCCCCTGTACGGTGAGATAATAACAGCAAGATGGGCATATGAGGCACTTGCTGTTCACCAGTTCACGAACAACCCTTTTGAATATGAGTTCTATCCATACAACAAGGCGATGAGCAGGGCCGAATACATGAATAATTTCTGGCTAAGGAACCTGCAGAACAAGCTTGATTTCTGCAGAAGGAACCTTGGTAACCCGGCAGCAGGCGAAAGGTTGGAATCGAACTTCAGGTTGCTGGTGAACGAACTAAGCCGGGAGCAGGAAAGAAACCGGCAGATTGAAGCAGGAAAAGATTTCAGAAGTTTTACCGGCACGGTCCCGGACAAAGAGTTCATAGAAGCAGCAGATAATTACCTTGCGCTTCTCAACCGGTTTTACATACACCTTTATAACAGCGCCAATAACGAAAAGGACAGGATAATCACAGAGTATCACCAGACTGACGAAGGAAGGGAACAGTTCCTTGAAAGAAGGAACAGGTATTATAACGAGGCATTGAGTGACCTGGTAAGAAATTCACGGGAGGTAACCCGTATCATCGAATACAATTACAGGCTTCACCAGCGGATCGATCCCGTGTACAGGGACCCGGAAGGGCGTTTTGTCAAATCCCACTTCTATTCACCGGAAAAACGTGTTCTAGGCAGAACATATGGCACACTCTGGGTAAACACCGCTGTTATCTGGGTCATGACTGTAATTCTTTTCCTGGCGCTCTATTTCAGATTGCTGAAAAAAATGCTGGAATGGTTTGAGGATAAACCCGGGGTGCTGAAAAAACTGAAGAAGGCAACAGCCTGACTGATAATATAAAAAAACCGGTTCCCCCGGGAACCGGTCAATATTCTCAATTCAGTTACGGATGGTTCTTTCTGAAATCAGTCCTCTACCTCGATCATCTTGAAAGGTATTCTTATTATTGATTCATAATCCTCACCTGCTTCCAGCATATCCTCATCATCCTCCTCGTAATACCAGTTAACTAAAACCTCATTTTTGGCCTTGTGTATTGCCTCAAGTTTCTTAAATACATCGAGTATGCATTTGGATGAACTGGTGTTGAAATATTCCAGGTGTATATTAACTACGGTCCTTTCAGCCGGGACTCCGGCATACTGCTCAAGCCAATCCACAAGAGGTTTGTAAAACTCAACCGAGTTTTCCGGAATTGACCTTCCTTTAATTTCAACCAATCCCTGTTTTGCATCAAATCTTACCGATGGAGTTTTCGGTGTACCTTCAATAATAATGGGTTCCATTCTCTATTCTAATTTAAATATTAATTTTTACTTTCGGAAATAAAGACGTTGAGGTTAAAAAAATCAAACTCATCATTATAATTATGGAAAATATATTCCAGTTTATTTCCCGTCTTCTTGGCAATATCTATCAGTCCGAGTCCGCCTCCTCCCTTGGCTGACAATTTCTGGTGGTTCAGAACAAACTTGTACATATCCTTCAACTCCTCCTTCGAAAGAGAATTTATCTTATCTATTTTCTCTTTCAGTTGCTTGACCTTAGCGGTACGGACAAAATTGCCGGTTGAAATCCTGTACATTTCTTTTTCCTTGGCAACAACCAGAACGCCAAACCTTGCATCAAATTCATCCTTGATCTTGTCTGGTATATCATCAATATGGTGAAACAGGTTCTGAAGGCTTTCGACAAGGACGTTGTAAATCTTCTTCTTTACTGCAGATGCGGTGTTGATATCATCCAGCTTTGACTCTATAACTTCAAGCACATTGGTAATCAGCTCAGTGGTAATGCTTCCCTTGTATGCGAGAAGCACATCGCCTTCATTCATTTTTTTATAACTTTCCTGTAAATTGAAACTCATAAAAGGCTTATGCTTTGAAAGTCAATAACTGAAAATCCTTTGGCCGAACAAATATAACAAAACTACAACTTTAATTTCAAAAAATATAAACATTAAAAATATATATTTATTCTCAATAACCAAGTTATATTCCCCCCGATTGCAAAAAAATCATTTTTGCTTTTTACTGCCTTCATAAAGTGAATATTTAACGAATCTGCATTCCAGGGGACCATTGAAGAGGACTATCCTGCGTTCGGGCCTAAGACCCACATGCCTGAGTGCTTCCAGGTTACTGCTCAATATCCATGCTTCATAGCCGGCAAACCTCTTCTTCAGTGTATCTCCAATGACCATGTGAAAGGCCTTTGCATTTTCCTGTCTTATTCTTTCTCCATAAGGGGGATTGGTAATGATAACACCGCCTCCGGCCGGAGGTTCGATATCTTCGAATGCCGATATCCTGAAAATGGTCTTTCTTCCGAGAAACGCATTCCTGGCATTATCCCTGGCTATACCCAATGACGCGGCAGAATAATCTGAGCCAATGATCACAGGAGGTACTTCAGGTTCGGCCCGGTCTTCATTATAGATGTTTTCGAATAACTCTCTGTCAAACCCGGGCCATTTTTCAAATGCAAATTTCTTCCGGTAGACTCCAGGCGGAATATTCCAGGCTATCATTGCCGCCTCGATAGGTATGGTGCCAGACCCGCACATCGGGTCAATAAAGTTTGATTTACGGTCCCATCCGGAGAGAAGCACAAGTCCGGCTGCCAGGACCTCATTGATCGGGGCGGGACCGGTACCGGTGCGATAACCCCTTTTATGCAACGACTCTCCCGAAGAGTCGAGCGAAAGATTGCACCTGTCGTCAGAGATATGCAGATTTATCCTTATATCAGGATCATCAGTATCAACATCAGGTCTTTTACCCGTCCGGTCACGGAACTGATCAACAATGGCGTCCTTTACCCTGAGCGCAATATATTTTGAATGGTTGAACCACCTGGAAGCAAGAGTGCCATCAATTGCGAAGGTATTACCCGAGGGAATAACGGCCGGCCAGTCTGTCCGTCCCGCCTCCCGGTAGAGTTCATCTTCGTTCCTTGCCGTGAATGAGGCGAAAGGTTTCAGTACCCTCAGAGCTGTTCGCGCCTGGAAGTTTACCCGGTACAGGGTTTCCAGGTTACCCCGGAACATCACCACCCGGGTGCCTTTTCTTACAGATCTGCCGCCAATACCCTTTATTTCATCTGCCAGCACATCTTCCAGCCCCCTGAAAGTCTTTGCAATAATTTCGAAATTACCATTTCCGGCAGAAGGGAAGAACCCCTCCGTGCTATTCTTATTTACCACTATTTTTTATTTTTATAATCGCTGATAATCTGAACAGCCGTTTGAAGCCTCTGCTCATTCTTCCCTGATACAAGCCGCCAGGGAACTCTCATGGCCTCAATTTCTGAGATATACTTCTCAAGCAGGTGTTTTCTCATCTCTCCCCCGTTTTCTCTGACTCCATCAGGAACCCAGGGAATATCAGTGTTGCATACCAGGAACAGGTCCGTGCCCGAATTTTTTATCGCATCATCAAGCCAGTCAGGGTAACTGTTATAAACCACCATAAACCATACTTTTGTAACCTCAAGGTGGGTGTCATAGAAAAGAATTTGATCAGCCAGGCCTGCATATTCCTTTTCACGCCTGATCTGCTCTCTGGCTATATGTACAACATCTTCGTATGTGTATTGCCGGCGCAGGCTCAGAACATATTCACGTGCATATTCCGGAATCCAGCTGGTATTGAAATATGAGGCGAGGCCTTCAGCAAGCATTGTCTTTCCGGTGGATTCGGGCCCGGTAATAACTATTTTAAAAACCGGTTTCACATATGTCAGTTATCAGCCGATTGGAGTCCGTTACGGATGATCGTCTGGTAAGAGCGGCGATTGGTAATTATATCAACCGCCTTAAGAAAAACATTGTCCCTCGAATTGGATATCTCAAAATATTCACTCATGGTCCAGAGATCCCTGGCAATAAGAGCCTTGATCTGGTTGGCAATAAGCTCATACGACTTCTCGAGATCCTGCTCATTCAGTTCCACACCCTCCTTTTCACCATATTCTACAAACTTTACCATCAGCGGGCCTCTCGCATCAAAATTCTCTTTGTAACTTCTGAAATCGGGATAATCTGCCCTAAACTGATCCCTGTTGCGGTCGACAAATTCCAGTATGAACCTGCTGAAGATGCCACTGCGAACCATGTCACGATAATAGCTTGTATTTGATGTAGTGTCAAAGGGCACGAAGACATCTGGCATTATTCCCCCACCGCCATAGACCGGTCTATTGTTTAACTTTGTATAGAACCTGAGTGAATCCGGCAGCATTATGCTGTCCCTGGAAAAAAACTCACCGTTCACATAACGTCTGTAAGCATCCAGTGAATACTCGTCAACCCCCTGGTCATATGGCTTTTGTATAAGCCTGCCGGTAGGTGTGTAATACCGTGCAACCGTAAGCCTGATCATTGATCCGTCGGGAAGGTTTATCGGCCTCTGCACCAACCCCTTGCCAAATGATCTCCGGCCTACGATAACGCCCCGGTCCCAGTCCTGCACCGCACCCGCGACAATCTCGCTGGCCGATGCCGAACCCTCATTAAGGAGTAACACAAGCCGTCCGTCACGGAAATTGCCGGCCCTTGTTGAAAGGTAATCCATCTTGGAGATGTTGAGCCCCTCAGTATAAACTATCATTCTGTCGCGATCAAGAAAATGATCAGACAAGGTTATGGATTCCTGCAGATATCCACCCCCGTTCTCACGCAGGTCAAGGATCAGGTTCTTCATACCCTTTTCCTCCAGTTTTTCGAGAGCCTCCTCAAATTCCTTCACGGTAGTGAATGAAAAACGGTTCAGCCTGATGTAGCCGGTTTCATCGTCAATCAGGTAAGCTGCATCAAGGCTGTAAATTGGTATCCTGTCACGTGTAATTGTAAAATCCAGCAGCTCGGGTTCGTTCCGCCGTTTGATCGTAACCGTAACCTTCGTGTCTTTTTCTCCCATAAGTTTCTCACGTACCTTTGTGTTGGTTATCCCTGTACCGGCAACAACCTCGGAGTTGATTTTCACAATCCTGTCGCCGGCAAGGATACCTACTCGCTCCGAAGGTCCCCCGGATATTGGTGATATTATGAAAATGGTATCATTCAGCAGGTTAAACTGCACCCCAATACCTTCAAAATTACCCTGCAGAGGTTCATTCATAGCTCTCACCTCATCTTTGTTCACGTATACGGAATGAGGGTCAAGCTCCTTCAGCATCTCTATTATCGCATGCTCAACAAGCTGGTCCTGATTGACAGAATCAACATAAAAGCTGGCTATCGAACCCAGCGCCTTACTGAATTTATATATCTGGTCATTGAATAACTGCGAATCAGCTTTTTGCGGCAACACCGCCAGCAAAATCAACAGAATAAATAAAAGCGAACGTCTCATTATCATCATGTTTTAAAGCTCATATACCGGAAATGGGGCAAATGCCATACCAAATAAACGGCACTTATGCTGTTTTTGTTGAACCGGGTTTGTCTTTTAACAATTGTTAGTATAAGAACGGGGTCATATCCGCAACAACCCTCCGGAACTAAAAAGCAGGAACACCGTTAACAACCCAAAGGTAATGATTTTTGCTTAAATATCAAGATATTGCAGATCAGGCAGAACGTCCGGCAGCAACCATTTCTATTCCCATTCTATGGTGGCGGGGGGTTTTGAGCTTATGTCGTAAACAACCCTGTTTACACCCTTGACACGGTTAATGATATCACTCGATATTCTGCTCAGAAACTCATAGGGCAAATGCACCCAGTCTGCCGTCATCCCGTCCGTGGAAGTGACCGCCCTCAGGGCAACCACATTCTCATAGGTCCTCTCATCACCCATTACGCCGACCGACCTGACAGGCAGGAGAATCGCAGCAGCCTGCCACACCTTGTCGTACAGCCCGTATTCAGCAAGCCCGTTCACATAGACATCATCAACTTCCTGGAGGATGGCAATCCTTTCAGGTGTTACCTCTCCAACTACTCTTATACCAAGTCCCGGGCCAGGAAAAGGATGACGGCCCAGTAGCTTCCTGTCAATACCAAGGGTGCTTCCTACCCTCCTTACCTCATCTTTGAACAGCAGCTTCAGGGGTTCAATGACTTTAAGGTTCATTATCTCGGGAAGTCCTCCAACATTATGGTGCGACTTGATAGTTGCACTGGGGCCCTTAACCGACACCGATTCGATTATATCGGGATAAATGGTACCCTGAGCCAGCCACCTGACATCACTGAGCTTATTAGCCTCCTCTTCGAATACCTCAATAAAGCACCGGCCAATAACCTTCCTTTTCTGCTCCGGATCATTTACACCGGCAAGTGCATCAAGGAATCTTTTTCCGGCATCCACTCCGTTTACATTCAGCCCCATATCCCGGTAAGAAGCAAGAACCTTTCTGAACTCATCCTTCCTGAGCAATCCGTTATCCACAAATATGCAGGTCAGGTTGTCACCCACCGCCCGGTTCAGCAGTACGGCCGTCACTGAAGAATCTACTCCTCCGGATAGTCCCAGGATCACCTTATCATCGCCAAGCTCTGATCTGAGCATAGCAATTGCCTCATCGACGAATGAAGCCGGTGTCCAGTCCGCCCCGCAGCCGCAGATATCATCGACAAAATTTTTAAGGATCAGCTTGCCTTCCGTTGTATGGTATACTTCCGGGTGAAACTGAATACCGTAGGTTTTTTCACCCTCAACCTGGTATGCCGCAACCGGCACGTCGGCAGTACCGCCAATTATCCTGTAGTTCCCCGGCAGCTTAAGTATGCTGTCGCCATGTGACATCCACACCTGGGTACCCTCGCTAACACCTGAAAACAGGCCAGAATTCACATCAATTGTATCCAGTCTCGCTCTTCCGTATTCCCTGGTGGTAGCCGGTGCCACATCCCCGCCGTCATTGAAAGCCATGAACTGGGCACCATAGCAGATACCAAGCACCGGCAGCTTCCTCCTGATCATCGTCAGATCAGGTACCGGGGCATCGCTGTTCCTTACAGAAAACGGGCTTCCTGAAAGGATGACACCCTTAACCGATCCGTCGGGAACCGGAAATTTATTATACGGATATATCTCACAATAAACGTGGAGTTCACGGACCTTCCTTGCGATAAGCTGAGTATACTGTGACCCGAAATCAAGAATGAGTATTTTGTCCTGCATATGTTTTTGATTTGACCGCTAAGTTACGGATTTTTCGTAACTGATACAGGAAATTAGACTATCTTTGCAGGGACCGGCTGCCATGGCATAAAAACCGCCTTCCTGCAGTCCGCCTAATAACCGTAATGATTAAAAGATACATTTATAACCAGTAAATCAACCCTAAATCCTATCAAAATGCAAAAAGAGAGTTTTCTGATCCTGATTGCTATTATCTTCGCCCTGTCAAACCTGGCAGGATGCGGACCAAGAACTGAAAGGGCTGTCGATGAGCCCGAAGTCGTTCACAACGTACTGACTGAAGAGGAGATTGCCGAAGGGTGGGAATTGCTGTTTGACGGCAGGACAACCAATGGCTGGAGAGGTTTCCAGAAGGATGACCTCACCATAGATGAAGGATGGTATGCCCACCAGGGAATGCTTGTATCCCAGGGTATCGGATGCGACCTGACCGGTGACATAGTGACCGAAAGACAATTTGAGAACTTCATTTTAAAGGCAGAGTGGAGGATAAGCGAGGGTGGGAATTCGGGTATACTTTACCTTGTGGGTGAGAATGGCTATCCGTCTGTTTATGCAACAGGGCCGGAATACCAGATACTGGATGACCTTGGATACCCGGTAGAGCTCGACGCCACCTGGTACACTGCTGCAAATTATGACCTGCATGCACCGGAACAACCGCCCGTTAAGCCGGCCGGTGAATGGAATACTGCGCAAATAGTGGTTGACAACGGTCACGTTGAGCACTGGCTTAACGGACAAAAAGTGGTCGAATATCAATTGTGGTCAGATGCCTGGGAAGAGCTGGTCGCCGCCAGCAAATGGGCTGACTTTCCGGGTTACGGAAAATACCGCAGGGGCCATATTGCATTGCAGGACCACGGCGACCAGGTCTGGTTCAGGAACATCAAGATCAGGGAGCTGGACTAAAGACCCGGTTGGTTCAGGCATTTACCGCCTGGTAGCAGTCTGCCGGTTTTATTATTTGTATTTCACCTCCATCCTGTATCTCCACTGGTCGAAATAGAGGTTGCCCCCCCTCCATTCAAGCTCCCCCCTTTGGAAATCGATAGGTTCGCTGCGCACATGGCCCTTGGGAGGATAAAACTGCCTGCCATAGTCGTTGCTGACCGTCATCCTGTAACTGTCCGTACCGGTGATATAGAACCCTGACACAACGGGGTCAGGTGAAGGCTGAAGTTTGAAGGAGACATCAACCGGCACCCAGCCGGCAGGTTCCAGCCATACCTCGGCCCAGTCATGAAGGTTAACATGACCCGGGTGCATCATCCAGCCGCTCTGCCACCTGGCCGGTATACCGGCATAGCGGCACAGCGAAATGAAAAGAAGAGTCTGCATCCCGCAATCGCCGCGGCGGTTTTCAAGAACATAGGCGGGTATGTCGGACATAAGCCCGTACTCAATTGCCGAGGTCCATATTATATTGTCGTTGATCCAGCGGTAAAACGCCCTTACCTTTTCATACGGGGTCATCCCTTCTGCAACCAGCGAACCGGCAAGCTCCATGATCTCACTGCTGAACCTTATATGGGGCAGCCTTTCGCCGGTATAGGCAGTCACGTATGAAGGAAGCACATTCCCTGCCTGGACAGCACCGGCAGGTCCGCCACCCGGGACCGGCCCGGGGAAAAGTGCCGGCGGGAAATACTGGCTCCATGACCTGAACTCTGCCTCCATGCTGAAGACTGCCGGCTTTCCGCTGACAGCAACCTGCTCAAAATAGATGGAGCGCTGGGGAGTATCAGGTGGTGATAAAATATATTCCTCAGGAGAGGAAGATAGCAACCTAACCATGTCCTGACGGGGTATGTCCTCACGGGGCCAGGGCATCCAGCACCTTATAGTCTCTCCGGGCGGTACGGCATCGGCATCGACAGTAATGGTGTACCTTATGACCATTGTCCTGGGATTAATTGAGGCACCGGGACCTGCTATGGCTGTTTTTTCGAGTATATGCCCGATCTGCTCCATGCACACCGCGGCAAGCGAACTGTCCCTCTCCCTGTCGATCTGCATTTCCTGCCGCAATGTATCGTTTATCCTGTAAAGGTTGCGGTGTGCCCACCTGAAATAACGGCGTTCTCCGTCTATCAACATATACTCAAGCTCACCGGCATCCTCCCACCTCCTGAGGTCATCTTCACCGGCGTCAACAGAATCGGCCCTGAGCCTCTCAAGCACATCTTCAGAGGTGAGCGGGAAATCTATCATGAAACGCCTGGCCCTGTCAGCCAGGCTGTCAAGCGAACGCCTGAGCGGACCGTCAGGGTCTATTCCTGAATTTTCATCGCCGGCCAGTTCAATAAGCCGGCTGAACTCTCCAGACATTAAAAACCCGCGGGCTTCGTCCATAATATTCTTCCGTTTTAGCAGGTTACCGCAACCGGCAGCCGTGGCGGCGATGCATGCGACCGTAAAAATACAGATAAAGCCTCTCATAGCTGCAGGTATTAATGCACACTTTTTTTACTTTTACAATATTATCAAATTATAATCTAATTAACCTTAACTGCCACCATGAGATTATTCATCGCTTTTATTATTCTTTCATCAAACCTGCTCCAGGCGCAGGTGAAGACCGGTATAGAGGTACTGGGAGAAAAAGGTTTTGAACCCCTGATGAACAAAAGAGTGGGACTCATAACGAACCCCACCGGGGTGGACAGCAGGCTCAGATCAACCGCCGATATACTTTTCGGGGCCCCGGAAGTGAACCTGGTGGCACTTTTCGGCCCCGAACACGGCATAAGGGGAGATTTTGCTGCAGGAGAGAAGGTGGAGACCGCAACCGATGCCGTAACCGGACTTCCGCTATTCAGCCTTTATGGGGCCACCCGCAAGCCCACAGCCGCGATGCTCAGGGATATCGATATTCTTGTTTACGACATTCAGGATATAGGCTCAAGGTCATATACCTACATAAGCACAATGGGTCTTGCCATGGAAGCTGCCGCTGAGAACGGCATTGAGTTCATGGTGCTGGACAGGCCCAACCCCCTGGGCGGAAAAAAGTTCGAAGGGCCACTTGTCGAATATGGCTTCATATCTTTTGTAAGCCAGTTCCCTGTCACCTATGTGCACGGGTTCACCACCGGCGAGCTTGCCCTGTTCCTGAACGAAGAGGGGCTGCTTGAAAGCGGCCCTGTGAACCTCACCGTGATCAGGATGGAGGGATGGGATCGCGATATGCTTTTTGAGGATACTGGACTTCCATGGGTGCCTACCTCCCCTCACATACCTCATGTCCATTCGGCTTACTATTATCCCGTATCGGGCATTCTCGGCGAACTGTACGTTTACAACATCGGAGTAGGTTATACCCTGCCGTTCCAGCTTGTCGGGGCGGACTGGATCGATGCCGGAAGGCTGGCAGTCAGGCTCAATAACCTGGAACTGCCAGGGGTGATATTCAGGCCCGTCCATTTCAGGCCCTACTACAGTGTGATGAGCGGTACAATGGTCAGCGGGGTACAGATTCATCTTACCGACGTGCGTAAGGCTGAACTTTCGCTCATACAGTTCTGGATAATGCAGGAGATGAAGGATCTTCACCCGGACAAGGATCCGTTTGAGCTTTGCGACCCGGCCCGCCACGATATGTTCGACAAGGTGGTGGGCACCGACCAGGTGAGGACAGCATTTTCAGAACGGTTCATGGTTCAGGATATTTTGGAGATATGGACCCGGCAGGAGGCCTCTTTCGCCGAAAAAGCGGCAGAATATTTCCTTTACTGAACCTTGGCCGGGAACTTCAGCCATACATTAAACCCGCATCAGCCTGTCAGTCCCCCGGCCTTTCTTCCTCCTTCTTTTTGACCCCGAACTTCGGATCTATCTTCAGGTAGAAGATCATTATAAACCCCGGGATGGTACATATGACCACCCATATGAAGAAATTGATGTAACCTACGATCTCCTGAATCCATCCCGATATCATACCCGGCAGCATCATACCCAGGGCCATGAACCCGGTACAGAAGGCATAATGAGCAGTCTTGTGACTTCCTTCTGAAAAGTGTATCATAAAAAGCATGTATGCGGTAAATCCAAACCCGTAACCAAACTGCTCAAATGCAACCCCGCCCGAAATGACCCACATGTTCTGTGGCGTATAAACCGACAGAAGCACATACACAATATTGGGAACATTCATGGCAATGGCCATGGGAAACACCCAGAACTTAAGTCCTTTCCTGGAAGCCACAATGCCGCCCAGTATGCCGCCCAGCGTGAGTGCTACAATTCCAATCGTGCCGTATATCAGGCCCACATCACCGGTACTGAGTCCCAGTCCCCCCACCTCTCTTGGATCAAGCATGAAAGGCGAGGCAAGCTTCACTATCTGGGCCTCCCCAAGCCGGTACAGGAGCATAAATGCAAGGGCCGGAACGATATTCGCCTTCCTGAAAAAAGCGCTGAATGTCTTGATGAAACCTGCAAGCACACTTGTTCCCCTTTCATTCACCGCAGGTTTGTCAGCCGCAGGGAACGGCAGGAAGAAGCGGTGGTATACCATAAACACTACGAACAGAACAGCAAGGAAGAAAAAGGTCACCGTCCAGGCAAACGGGATGTTGCCGGAAAGCCCTTCAAAATGCGCCTCGGCAGTCCTGTCCAGTGCCGGGTCAAGCTGGATGGCGACCCATGCTGTGTGGTCCCAGTTAGCGGACGTGAACACAAGTCTCTCTCCGCTGACAATCCCTATACTGCCGTCCCCCCTTTGGAGTCCGGTGTTGAGCACCACCTCTTCACCGGGACCGGGAGGAGACGACAATGAAACACCCACAAGGGCAATATTACCCTGCATTGCCTCCACTGACAGTATATCGTCTGCAACACCGAACCTCTCCCTGAGCCAGACCCCGAGAGGCCCTGATACAGAACGGGCAAACCATGAAACCGAGGGTTCAAATTCAGGTTCAGGTTCCACAAATCCATTGAGTATATTCTGCTCCTCTGCAAAGGCAAGCATTTCCCGGGCCGTTTCCCGGTCTATGCCGGCTGTGGAAAGCTCTATTTCTTCGGTGCCGGCAATGAAGCTACGCCTCCCCTCAAGCTGTTCACCTGTCGCGGGGTACTTATGCACACCTGCAGGCACATCAGGTCCGGCAGTCACCGTGATACTGACCGGTTCAAGTCCCGTCCGCGTCTCTATAAAGCCTGCGAGTATGATCAGAAGTCCCTGACCCGTGATCATGGCAAACCTGTAAAATGTGCTTCTGATACCGACAAAGTAAGCCTGTTCATGCTCCTTCAGCCCCAGCATGTAGAAACCGTCGGCAGCGATGTCATGGGTGGCCGAGCTGAAGGCCAGCAGCCAGAAGAAAGCAAGCGTGGCCTGGAAAAAGCCGGGCACCGGTATGGTAAACGCCACACCCGCCAGTCCGGCACCCACCAGCAGTTGCATCACAACAATCCACCACCTTTTTGTTTTGAGCAGGTCGACCACCGGGCTCCAGAAGGGCTTGATGACCCAGGGCAGGTACAGCCAGCTTGTATAGAGGGCTATATCGGCATTGGATATCCCCAGGCGTTTGTACATTATAACCGATACGGTCATTACCACTACATAGGGAATACCTTGTGCAAAATAAAGTGAGGGCACCCATGCCCATGCTGAACGGTGACTGGTTTTTTCCATTTTTATTTTGTATTAATTTTTCAATTTCCGGGCAGGGAACCGATCTGGTAACCCTTCGCTTTGATAATGGCTATAATATCGTAAAGATGATAGTACAGAGGATCAGGCCTTTCAGGTCCGATACCCGGGTGTATCAGCAGTATCTTCCCGCCAAGACCCTGTTCCGCCTCGTACTCCCATAAGCGTTGCAGGATCTGCCGGGATGTCCGGTAATTATCCATCGAGGGAGTGGTATAATCTGCATTGGTGCCGATGCCTGGAGTGAAGTTTACAACCTCCATCCCCATCTCATTGGTCCATTCCACAATCTCGCTGTTATACCATTCATAAGGTGTAAGGAACCACTTCACATCACCGGGTACGATACCAAAAGGTTCCAGTGCCGCAATATTTTTCCGCAGGTCCTCCTCAAACTCCTTCCTGGTTACAAGCAGGGAATCTCTTTCGGGGCCCACATCCCAGGGCACATATAGCAGGTGGGCGTCTGAATGGGGACCCAGGTAATGCCCGGCGCTTACAATCCCTTCAATGACCCCGCGATTTGACGGATCCCTGAGGCATTCACCGGTCAGGAAAAAAGATGCCTTCACACCATGGCGGCCGAGTGCATCCATCACTATCCCCATACCCTCAAAATGGTCGTGTGCTGAAAAAAACAGGTACACTTCCCGGTTATCCTCAAAACCGGTTATCGCACCAAACCTGTCCCTTACCGGCTCCGGCAGTCCGGCCTCCGGGCCGCCACTGCACGAAAATGCCGCCGTCACAAGGAACAAAAAAACAAGAGCCGCAGCATTAACCGGCAATAAAGCTGTACTGCCGGTCGTATTTCTTAACACCTCTCTCATCCTGCCGGTCGTTACGCGTGTCAATATCTTTTTTCAAGCTCAGAGCCCGGGAAATAGTGTGTCAATATGTCCCGGTATGAATAGCCCCCGGAACCCATTACGGCAGCACCTATCTGGCAGAGGCCCACGCCGTGTCCCCAGCCGGCACCACGGAGTGTAAATGCAGAAGGGATCCCGTCAACCGGTTCACCCGGTTCAACTATAAAAGCCGAGCTGTAAAGGTGCGATGGTGAAAGGGCCTTTCTTATCTCCAGCTCCTTGCCAACAACTATCGAGCCTCCGGTTCCCCTGATCCTTAGCTTTAACAGCCTCCCTGACACGCCCCTCTCAACAGGCTCGAGAGCTATGATGTGGCCAACGTCCAAATCCACTTTCTTTTTCAGAAGATCCTTTATCTCATTCTGTTCCAGTGTAACCGACCATCTGAAAAAATTGACAGTCTCCTGGTCATAATCATTCAGTACCTGGCTGAGGACATATGTGCTCCTGGTATTGCAGAATGCTTCGGGACTACCAAGTATCCAGGCTTTTGCAGCCTCCTCGGCCGACAGTCCGGTGTCGAACCCGGGCGGATCTACGGGGTTGTCTATCACCCTTGTAAGATAGGGATGCACCACCGGCTCCCACACATTTTCAAATTTCTCGCTTATGCCCCCGCAGCACTTTGAATACCTTGCATCACAAATATTGCCGTCATATACAAGCACCATACCCGAAGTGGAATTAACGGCCTCCTCAACCGCAGGTGTTCCGGCCCTGGTGATTCCCTGGTACCGCTGGCAGTGGTCATCGGCACAAACATCAAAGTTGGAATGGTCTTCCCGGTCATACCATCTTATCCTCTCACCTTCCTTCTCTATGGTGGTAACATAGTTGCCAGCCTCCCTGAGCCGGGCCTCCTTCTCCTTCTGCGCCAGCAGCCAGCTGCGCGATATCACCGCATGTGCCTTCAGCAACTCGGCCGACGAAGTGGCGCTCATCTCCGACGAGATAACGCTTACCAGGTATTCCTCCAGGGGCAGCACGTTGACGGCCGTAAGCAGTCCGTTCTCCTCGATAACCCGTAATCCTCCCCTGAACCTCTGGTCCTCCCTCCTCTCCCAGTGGAAATTGATCCCGATGGTAACCTCCCTGAGGTCAAAACTGCAGTCCTCGCAGTCGACCGGCTCGAGCTCAACGGGAAAAGAGGCAGTTACGGGGCTGTTGCCTATTGAAAAGCTCAGTTTCCCGTCCTCCAGCACGGCGCTTCCCGGCCCCTCAAACTCAACACCACTCTCCAGGTGCCGGTATCTTCCGTTCAGATAGAAGACAATTCGTGGTGAAAACATAATTCCTACATTGATCTTTGGTTGCATAACGTTTATTTTTAGTTAACCCGTTCTTTAGGATACATTCAGGTAACCAACCTTGTGACTAACCTGCACAGCACATGAATACATTTTCACCCCAGCCGGTCGAGCAGTTGTGCCCAAGCTACCTCCCCGAGGCTTACCTGGCTGAAGATATCCATGATCAGAGCCTGGTCAATCCTTTCATAATCTTCCTGTCTGGGTGTTATCCATACCCCGCCGAAATCGACCGAGGCCGGACTGAGCAGTATCTGCTTTTCACCCTCCGCTTCGAACTGCCATGGCCTGTGTCTCCCCCGGGGAAACACAACAACCCTCCATATCCCCCCGTAATACCCTGCCAGGATGTTCAGCATCGGTTCATTTTCGCCGGGTTGCATACCCTGCAATATATCATAAATTTTTGTAACCCAGCGGTCAAGATCCCCGGCTGAATCACCCTCCATGACGAGGGTATTCCTGTGATACCCCTCCATGGCATGTATAACCACTGTACCGTCTTCTATTATGCGCTTCCGCGGA
The DNA here is from genome assembly GCA_007132715.1 of Bacteroidales bacterium. Lineage (GTDB taxonomy): Bacteria > Bacteroidota > Bacteroidia > Bacteroidales > PUMT01 > PXAP01. Next base: position 9,923 of record SLOE01000014.1, on the reverse strand, counting down.
AGCGTACGCACCTCCTCTTCTACCGGCATGAATCCCCTGATCCCCGCCTGGAAGTGGAAATGGTCAGGCGCGCTGGCACCGCAGCGTGGTCCGTTATAAAAAACTGTATAATTCTCAAGTGCACGGGCAATCCTGAGCATATCGCCGAACCTGCCCATGATGAGCTGGTCTGTATGACCGGTCAGCGCAATGGTAAGGTGGCGCCTGAATATAGGGAACGGGTTGACAAGCACCAGGTAGCTGTCGCCGAACATTATCTTTTTCTGCTCCGGCGGCAGGTTTCCTGCACACAGGAAACAGGGCCTTTCGCTGATGCTTTTTTTATCCACCCTGGCTGCAGATGAGCGCATCCTTGCAAGGTTGAACTGCACCCTTACAAGACAGTTGCCGGGCATCGCAACATCTTTGATCAGAACCCGGTTCAGGTCATCATAGTTCTTCTTTGCCAGGGGCCACTGAGCCAGCTGGGACCTGAAAAAATCATCCATGCCGGTTATCCTGTCATGCCCGGTATTCTCCATAAATCGATTTTAGTTAATTACACCCGTTACGCCGTGAGCAATAAATATGTCGTTCGCTGTTAACCCGCCGGCAGGTAGTCGCTGCCATCAGGTTCCCGCCGAAGAAATAATCATGTCATTCGCCCCCGGCCTCATTCCTGTTCAGGGCGATCCTTGCAAGCAGTTCAATGGTCCTTATCCTGTCCTTGTAGGTGTTATGTGCATTAAGCTTCTGTATATCGAGCGATGCATCAGTATTCTCTTCCCACCTCCGGCACAGGTACAACGGGTCATAGATCCTGCCTATCTGGTAATGCCGCGAAATTGCCAGTCCCAGTGCATAATCCTCTCCATAGCTCACATTGGGCAGCCTTATCTCACGTAAAACAGGTGTAAAGAACGCCCTGGGAGCCCCCAGGCCGTTAATCCTCAAAGCATTGTTCCTCCCGTTGCCGGGTGTCCACTCCCGGTGGTCAATAAGTCCGGGAGGTATCTCCTCAAGCCCGAAATTGACCATCCTGTAACTGCCCACTATCATGACACACTGCTGGGCGTAGAACTCATCAACGATCCTCTGAACAACATTTTCGTCAATATACAGGTCATCGCTGTCAAGCTGAATTGCAAACCTTCCGCACTGCTCATGGAAGGCCCCCTCGTTCCAGCAGCCGCCAATTCCAAGGTCATCCCTTACCGGCACCACATGTATCAAACGGTTGTCAGAAGCTGCAAATTCTTTTAGCAGTTCAGTCGTGCCGTCGGACGAATGGTTGTCCACCACTATCAGGTTAAAAGGGATACCGGTTTTCTGGTCAAGGACCGATCTGACAGCGTCGGTAATGGTTTTCACCCTGTTCCTGACAGGTATGATGACCGATGCCTCAACGGGAAAAGAGCCCTGTGTAAGGTCTGCATCCTTGAATTCCGGCTTCAGCCATCCTCCAATGGATTTGAGATGCCCGGTGCATGCCCGCTCCATCTCTATCTGCATCTGCCTGTTGCGCGGATCGACGTAGTCGAACATCTTCTGGCCCGACTTGCGGGTGTCGGTCTCCATCTCGGTATAGAGGTACTCGGGGATCCTGAAAAGGCGGTGCTTCTCTGAAACCCTGAGCCGCAGGTAGTAAAGGCCTGCGAACTGATATTCTTCGGGAATTTTTGCAACAGCCCTTTTGAGTGCCGCCGTGCGGTAGAGCATGACCGACCCGAAGTTGAAATCATCACGAAGGCTGCCCTGCTGATAATCGATCACCGGGCATGGCCTCACCTCACCCTCTTTCACCTCGAAATAGTCTGAATACACCATTCCTGCACCCGTATCATCGGCTACCTGTATCATGCGGCGCAGGGCATGTTCTCCGAGCTTCAGCGGAAGGGATTTTGTATATATGAGCACATAATCGGTATCGGTCAGGGAGGCCATCTTCTTAACGGCAGCCGTTGAAAGCATTGACAGGACATCAAGCATTTCGGCCGATTCGGGCAGGGCGGACTCCGCATCATCTTTTTTGCCGAATATATATGACCGCCTTGATACACCTGAAAGGTCAAGCTGCCTGAGTGTTTCAAGCAGGTCGCCGGTATTACCGGCCTGGAGGAAACATGTTATCCGCTGTTCCATGGTTTAAAAGTTTTTATGTTTGGTTTCAGTTTATATGTCATTATCAAAGTCTAAAATTTAAGCCCGGGAGCGTCAAAGGTTCCGGAAAACGGGAGGGCCGTCCGGGGATTCGCATTGTCAGCCCCCATACCAACCCCGCCTTTAAGGAACCGCATGACAGCATCCATCATATGAAGCTTCTGCTCATCGCACTTGATGGTCTCAAAAGGGAAACCGAATGCCGCAACCCTCCGGTCGCCGTACTTCAGCACTGCCGCACTCGTCTTTGTAGCTGAGTACCTGTACAGGCGCATACTCTTCTCACCGGCAGGTTCAATTGCATCCGGTGCTTCTGCGGTATAGATATCAGGGTCGTACCCGGCATTGAAGCCTATCTCTTCAGGAAATCCGTAAGGGGTGCGGCCCGTCAGGTAAACAGCACCGCTGTTGCATGCATGGTTGGTGCGCCACGTGTAGCCGAGCACATCCCGTGCAAAATTTGCAGCCAGTGTATCTTTTCTTTCGACCATGTCGGTTCCGATATAGGCACCTGTAACCATTATCCCGGTACCATGGTCCGCAAATCTCCTCACCGCATCCATCATCCCGGGAGTGAACACCTTGAAGCATACCGATACGGGATCATTCCACTCTTGAACGCCACGCTGCTCGCCGAAAATCAGTATGAGCGCCGCATAATCGGCCGGTTCATACAAACCCTGCTCAAAAGCCTCCCTGCCGGCTGAAATGAACGTATACCCTGCCTCCCTGAGCACCCTGCCGTAGAGCGCCGGGTAATCAAAACTGTTGCCGGGTATCACCCTGCCCTCCATATCGGCATAGCTGGCGCCCCAGCCCGGGGAATCATCATCCAGCCATTCGCTGGGTCTTCTGAAATCGTATTGTGCACCGGTATGGCTGAAATCATACCTGTGTCCTACCCCCGCATCATCCCACAGGGCCAGTCCCCCAAGCTCTCCTTCATCAAATACTGCCGGTCCTGAAACACGCGTAAAGCCGTTCACAACCAGCACGGGCCTCACCTCACCTGCTCCCTCCCGGGCAGCCCCCGGCTGCTCCTGTTCACCGGGCAGCAAAACCGAAAGTATCTCTCCGGGCAGGCTCTCTCCGCCGCTGTTAACTGCAGTCACTCTGAAACCGTAGATCGTTCCGCTCTCCGGAAGGTCAATATCCATAAATGTCTGCGTGGTCCGCTTTCCGTTATCGAAGCCGCCATTCTCTATCCTGGTATGGACAATATAACCTTCAGCCACGGCGGTGGGCTCAAAAGGGTCCTCCTGTTCCCTCCAGCCGAGCCGGACGGCAGAGCCCCCCAAATAGTGTATATACATGCCTTCGGGCGAAAGCGGCTGAACCACCGGTTCCCTTCCCTGCTCCCAGGCCAGGTACCTGAGCATCCCCTTGTAGATTGACCGGCTTACCAGGAACCTGAACCGCGGATCAAGTCCGAACCGCATGTCAGCCAGGTTCTGGTGTGATAGCAGCTCGAGAAGGAGTGCCGGGGCATGCGGCCTCCATGCCTCCGAGTACTGCCTGTCCCATAACCCCCTCCTGGTCCACCGCCCGTCGGTCTGCAACCTTATATCCTCTACTATCTGGGTCTGTATTATATCTGACAGGTCGCGCGAGGCCATACGGGAGCGGCCGTCGTGAAACACACCGCCTGTCCGCACACTGCTGTAAATTGCCAGTGTGCCGATTACCGAATCGGATGGTGTCACGCCCGCATCGGTATGAAAGGCCAGCACCGCGTCGACGGGAATAAGGGGGCTCCCGGGATCGGGTTCGCCGGTCAGGGTAAGCGGCGCGCCCATCAGGTAGTTAACCCACTCCCCCCGTGACATGAAGTCGTCGTTGTAGTCGTTGCGGCCCCGGTTAAGGCTGTACACCGATGAGTCGGGCATTCCCGCGTACTGAAGCCAGTAACGCGCCCCTTCCATATAGCGGGGCCTGCCGCTCAGCTTCCATTCCGGTTGAAGGGCCGGGTCAGCATAATCTCTTTTCTCTGCCAGGGTGCCGTCATCGTGCAATGACCAGAGGGACTGTACATATTCGTCCGCTGCCCTCCTTGCAACATTGCCGGTTCCGCCCCCGAAACGCACAGCATCAGTTGTAATATATCCGCCGGCCCCGGGCGGGACGGAAACGGTCACGCTGCCCGCCGCCATATCGGCTCCCTCCCTGAACATAAATGTCCCCAGGTAGATCCATGTACCGTAACCCATGGTCTGGTCCGCCATAAAACGTGTGATTCCACCTGTATGGTTAACGGTATATATTACATCCTGCACATTTTCCGTTGCTTTAGCCCATGAGACGTAGACAGCATACTCTCCGCAATCCGGTATAGCGGGTATATAGGTTACAGACGCATCGGCATCGCCTTCTGCCCGCAACCTGAGATGTGTCCCTTTCCTGAAAGGGTTATCACCTTCAAACAGGGTGTCGGATAGTGCAAAGCCCCCCGGTACCGTCTCCCATCCGTTTCTTTCACCGCCGGTTATTACAATTTCAGAAGAGCCGTGTGAACCGTCATTATCAACCACCACCTCGTGGTGCCGGATATCCCTCTCCCTGGGCAGAAGCACTGTGGCACCGGCATTTTCAAGCATCGGCAACAGGTAAGGACGTATATAGGCAAAAGGATACAGGTCCTCTATGGTACTGTAAAGCCGGGCTCTCTGCCACTCCCACCGGTCGCGGGAAGCTTCATAATAATAACCGTGGCTTGGCCAGAGCGCAATGTGCGCCCCCGACAGTCCCCCGCCAAAATACTCCCTGTCCTGCCGCCGTACGAGCTGGCGGGGCGGGGCTTTCGTTCCGGCCACTCCTGTGCCGGGTCCGGGAATATCTCCGGTATATCCTGAACCTGCAACCACAGGAGGTCTGTCTGCCATGGCTGCGGTCATCCTCGAAGAATCCAGGTCAATATATGGCGCCCTGTAATAGTTGGGTATGTATTCCTCAAGCCTCCTTCCGGCCGAAAAGAGTAGTATTTCATAGTTCCTGAACCGGAATCCGAGCCGGTTGTGCAGATCTGCACGCAATGACTCAAGCCATGGAAAGCGAATGGGGATATGGGTGACCGGACTGCTCAGCCATACGGATACCTTATTATTTATTATATCAACAGCCACACTGTCAACCCCCATCTGCCCCAGGTGATGCCAGCCTGTGAAAAGATCTGAGACATCTTCGAGGCGGTTCATGGCCCTCCCGGAAAGGCGCTGTTCCCTTGGGGACTGGGAGGCGGCCGGGATGGCAGTAATAAGTAACAGGAATAACGTCAGCAGCCACCTTGCAGTTATTCGTTCCGGCACACTGCCCGTATAACTGCTTCTGCCATGATGTCCCTCCGGGATTGATACCGGTCCGGTTAACGGGTAAAAAGCCAGGACTGGGGAAAGCAAGCTCATATAGAGGCGTTTATTAATTACCGGTTCAAGGTGACATGTTTCATTGTGCGCTAAAATAACCATTTTTTGATGAGTAAAAAATGTCAAAAGTATGTTGCCGGGCAGGTGCTGGTTCCTGCATCTTCCTTTTTTTTATCTTTGCATAAAACCGGCATTACCAAAAACAAATGAACATGATTCTTGTAGCAGACAGCGGATCTACAAAAACAACCTGGTGTATTTCCGGCGGTCCGGACACGGAAGAGATGTGCTGCACAACGGCAGGCATCAATCCGTTTCTGCAAAGTCCGGATGAGATATCACAAACCCTTGAAGCTGAATTCACGCTGCAGAGGGGTCCCTACAGCGCAATATTCTTTTACGGTGCGGGGTGTGCCAATCCGCAAAAGAACGAGGAGGTCAGAAGGCCTCTCGGGCATTTCTTTCAGGCAGAAAGGATATATGTCGAATCGGACCTTATGGCGGCTGCACGCTCACTTTGCGGCAACCGTCCGGGTATAGCGGCCATAATGGGTACCGGTTCCAATTCATGTTACTATAACGGCAGCAAAATAGTAAGGCATGTATCCCCGCTGGGCTATATACTTGGCGATGAGGGCAGCGGCACGGTACTTGGCAGGAAACTGCTGTCTGATGTACTTAAAAACCAGCTCCCGGAACAGGTACGCGAGGATTTCTACAAAAAATACAGGCTTGAGCCGGCAGAGATACTGGAGCATGTCTACCGGAAGCCTTTCCCGAACAGGTTCATGGCCCGGTTCACCCATTTCCTGGCAGAGCACACCGGGAATCCTGCAGTTTACCGGCTAATCAGTGAAAGCTTTTCTGAGTTTTTCAACCGCAACATCAGGCAGTATCCCGAGGCAGAAACCATGCCGGTCAACGTGACGGGCAGCATAGGATGGCACTTCAAAGATATTCTGGTCCGGTCGGCAGATGAAGCCGGTTTTTCGACCGGTATAATCACAAGGGCGCCAATGGAGGGTCTGCTGAATTACCATAACGAAAACAAAACCTGACACAGTTATTATGACGCAACGTATGGACAAAAGAGAGGACGAAGACCTCAGAAAGATCATTACCGAACAGCCCTCCAGATACCAGGACCTGGAAAAAATGTCAGTCCGGGAACTTGTCGGGGCTATCAACCGGGAGGATGGACTGGTGCATAAGGCTGTCAGAAAAGCCCTTCCCCAGATAGAGAGACTTATCAATGAGATACTGCCCAGGATGGAGCAGGGAGGCAGGGTATTCTATATAGGATCGGGCACCAGCGGCAGGCTGGGAGTGCTTGATGCCTCAGAGCTGCCCCCTACATTCGGGGTACCCGGCAACATGGTTATCGGACTTATTTCGGGTGGCGACGTTGCCCTGCGAAAAGCAGTGGAGAAGGCAGAGGATGATCCCGGACAGGCATGGGAAGACATGAAAAGGTTCGATATAAACCGGCACGACACGATAATTGGCATTGCAGCTTCGGGTACCACTCCCTATGTGGTTGGGGGACTTCAACAGGCAAGGCGCGAAGGGCTTCTTACCGGTTGCATAACATGCAATCCCGGTTCTCCCGTAACGGAGGCGGCCGAAATAGCTGTTGAGGCTGTCGTGGGTCCGGAATTCCTGACGGGCAGCACCAGGATGAAAGCAGGAACAGCCCAGAAGATGATACTGAACATGATAACCACCTCACTTATGATCAAGCTTGGCAAGGTTAAGGGGAACAGGATGATCAACATGCAGCTTACAAACAACAAGCTGGTCCGGCGAGGCACCAGGATGATAATGGAAGAGCTCAACCTGGATGCCGATCAGGCGAGGGACCTGCTTCTGAAGCACGGAAGCGTAAGGCTGGCAATAGAAACATGGAACAGGGAAAACAGCTGATCTGCGAACACTGACCCCTCAATGCACCGGATATTATTGCTGAAAGAGCCCGGACAAAGGTTACAAACTTTTGGTCTGCAGGGTTCATTTGACAGGGACCGGACAGAACCTGCCATCAGGCACTGTTTCTTTTCCGCAGTTTATCTGCACTCCTCAGCACCAGCTCACGGGTCTCATCAAAACCAAGGCAGGCATCGGTAATGGAAACCCCGTATTTAAGAGTTGACATGTCAAAGCCGGTAAGGTCCTTCCCGATGGGCTGCCGGCCTCCGACCAGGTTTGTCTCCGTCATTATTCCGGCTATCTTCTCGTTGCCCCGGCATATCTGTTCAATAACATCATCAAAGACCAGGTGCTGCTTATGGTAATCTCCGCCGGTGTTTCCGTGACTGCAGTCTATCACCACCCCGTTGGACAGCCCCCTCTCTTTCATCACCTCAAGAGCAAACATAACACTATCCTTCTGGTAGTTAGGCCCGGCACCTCCGCGCAAAACAAGGTGACCCGTATCATTTCCCGTGGTTGCCACGATACTGGCATTACCGTCCTGGTCAATCCCGATGAAGCAGGTTTCATTCCTCAGTGCAATAAGGGAGTTTACAGCAGTGTCTATATCACCCCGGGTGCTGTTCTTGTAGCCAACCGGCATCGACAGGCCCGACATCATCTCCCGGTAAAGCTGGGTTTCACTGGTACGCGCCCCCACAGCCGTCCAGGAAACCAGGTCCGAATAGTACTGAGGGGTGAAGGGGTTTAAAAATTCAGTCGCTGCAGGGAGCCCGCACTCATCTACGGCATGTATAAGCACCTTCCTGGCAAGTTCGAGACCTTTCTCTATATCACAGGAATTATTTATGTGCGGATCATAGACCAGTCCTTTCCAGCCATCCACGGTCCTGGGCTTTTCAAAGTAAAAACGCCCTATTACCAGAAACTGGTCGCTTACCTCCTTTGCCATTTGCGCTATCCTGCAGGCAAGCTCTCCGGCCTGCCCGGCATCATGAATTGAACAGGGGCCTGTTATAAGCAGTTTTCTTTTGTCCTCTCCCTTTATAACGGCTGTGATCTCCTGCCTTGATCTTTCAACAACCTTTCTGCCGGTATCGCCCAATGGCATGGCTTTTACAAATTCAGCCGGTCTGGGCAGCATCCTGTAATACTTGACCCGCTTGTCGGTTACTCCGTTCAGCTTTGGCATATGGTGGTAAAATGTATATTATGAAACGGCCGGGGCCTTTGCCAAGGACAACTGTCCTCTGCCCCGAAGCCGGCAGCAATACCGGCCCTGAAAATTATGCAAAGATAATAACCAAATATTTAATTGCCGACCCGGGAGGTTGATTTCCTGTATTTCAGGTAAAACCTGCTACCCTCGCCTTCCCTGCTCTCAACCCTTATCGCACCGCCCTGGCGACTCATAAACTCCTGGCATAGTATAAGTCCGAGTCCGGTACTGGGCTCACCTTCAGTACCCTCCCTTGAGGTTTTTACATCCAGCCTGAAGAGACTGTCCGCCATTTTTTTATCCATGCCAATACCCGTATCACTGAAGCATATTTCGGTGAAACCATCACCGGTGTTTATGGCATAAATCCCTACCGAGCCCCGGCGGGGAGTAAATTTAACGGCATTGGTAAAAAGGTTCCTCGCCACGGTATCGAACATCTTACGGTCTCCGGTAACTGCAATATCATCAGGCAGGTCATATATGACATCAATAGCCTTGCCGTTGGCAAATGAAAGGAGAGGTTCCACGCAGTCCAGTATTCTCTCCCTCACATTCAGGTTTTCCGGGTAATAATCGGTCAACCCCTGCTGAATGCGTGACCATTGCAAAAGGTTCTCAAGCAGACCGTAAAGATTGTTGGCAGACTCCTTCATGCTGGAGACTATAGTGTGAAGCATATCGGCCGACATGGTGCCGATACTGTCTTGCAGGATATCTGTGTAGCCGAGAAACGAGCTGAAGGGGCTGCGAAGATCATGTGCAAGTATGGAAAAGAACCTGTCCTTCTCGGCATTGATCTTTTTCAACTCCCTGTTGGCCTTTTTTATTTTGTCCTCTGCAACCTTGCGTTCCGTGATATCCTCAACAATGCACATGCCTCCCTCTACCTTGCCCTTGATTGAAAATACCGGTTCGAAAACAGCCCTTACATACACTGTCCGCCCCCCTGTTACCGAGGTGTAACGGCCCTGAAAAACAGCCCGTTTACCATCGAGTGACTTCCTGACGGCATTGACAATTCTCTTGTCCGGCAGTTTTTTAATGCTCAGACCTATAAGCCTCTCCTCGCTTGAGCCCATCAGGCTGACAAAATATTCATTGCATACTTCAATAAGCCCGTTAATATCAAAATACATCAGTCCTAGGGGTGCATTATCAAATATGATCCCGAACTTCTCCTCACTCTCCTGCTTTTCAATTTCCGCCATTTTTTGTCCTGTCACATCATGCAGAATAAGCATATCGCCTCTCCCTGCTCCACGGTCATCCTTCAG
>SLOE01000021.1 GCA_007132715.1 Bacteroidales bacterium | reverse complement strand
GAGGAGCAGCTTCCTCCTGACGAACGGATCATCCCCGAAGAACTGGTCGCTCCTGATGAAACCGCTGCTGAAATAACAGAAAAAAGCGCCGACAACGTGCGAATCCTGGTTGCATATTACGGGGTAAGGTTCTTCAGTAACCAGATGCAGGGAAAATGTGATTCACTTTATTACAATATGCGTGATTCGGTTTTCCATATGTTCGTTGACCCGGTTCTCTGGTCAGACGCCAACCAGCTGTCTGCCAATAAAATGGAGCTATACCTCCGTAATGATGAGGTGGACCATATTGTGATGACCAACTCATCATTTATTGTTTCTGAAGAAGATGACGGACTGTTCAACCAGATAAAGGGCACCAATGTAACCGGGTTTTTCCGTCAGGGTGAACTCTACAGGGTCAATGTTACCGGCAACGCCGAAACACTGTATTACCCGGCTGACAACGGCGATATAATAGGGATCAACAAGGCGATGAGTGCAAGCCTGGTAATATTTATGAAAGAGAATAAACCCGACAGGATAAGGTTCCTTAACAAGGTGGAATCAGTTCTGCATCCGATGGAGGAGCTTCAGGGAGAGGAAAGGTTTCTGCAGGGTTTCAGGTGGCTGGAAGAGATAAGACCGCAAAACAGTGAAGATGTTTTCAGGAGATAGGTTCAGTATTCATCCTCATTAAAAAAGAAGTCGTCCTTACTGGGGTAATCAGGCCAGATATCCTCTATGCTTTCATATATCTCTCCTTCATCTTCAATCTCCTGGAGGTTCTCTATAACCTCCAGTGGTGCTCCTGACCTCATAGCATAATCGATCAACTCATCCTTAGTAGCCGGCCAGGGAGCATCTTCCAATTTTGAAGCCAGTTCAAGCGTCCAGTACATAACAACTCTTTGAATTAATCAATACCTGTTTACAAAGTGGTGCAAATTTAAAAAATATTATCAAAATTACAACCGGGGCTCCCAGAGAATTTCTGTTGCTCCGGAATCCTTGCCCAGCTTGCGGGAGAGGACAAAAAAGTAATCCGATAACCTGTTCAGGTATCTTATAACAAATCCGTCGACAGCCGAAACAGCATCAAGTCGGAGCACATTCCTTTCGGCACGCCTGCAGACGTTACGGGCAATATGGCAGTAGGATACCACTGTATGGCCGCCCGGCAATATGAATGAAGAGAGGGGTTCCAGTTCATCTTCCATCTCATCGATGGCCTTTTCAAGTTTTACAATATCATCCTCACTGAGAGAAGGGATGGCATTGGGACATTCATCACAATCAGCTGCCAGTATTGATGCACATGTCATCAGCCTGTCCTGCACCTCAACCAGCAGATCGTGCACCGAAAAGGCTGCTTCGTGGTCACGTATCAGCCCGGTCCAGGCGATCAACTCGTCAACACTGCCGTAAGCCTCAATCCGGTCATCATATTTAGGCACCCTTTTCCCCCCGATAAGGGAAGTAATGCCCGTATCCCCTGTTTTTGTATATATTTTCATTGTATTCTGATTGCTCCGTCACGAACAGTAAGCTTTGCCGGATTCTCATTGATCGTATCCGATTCTATTTCACCGTCCCGCAGTCTGATGATACGGTGCGCATGTCTTGCTATATCCTCTTCGTGGGTCACAACAATAATGGTATTGCCCTTCCTGTGTATATCGTCAAATAGGTTCATTATGTCGACAGAAGTTTTGGAGTCGAGATTTCCTGTCGGTTCATCTGCCAGTATGATAGAAGGGTTGTTGACCAGGGCCCTGGCCACTGCCACACGCTGCCTCTGACCGCCGCTGAGTTCATTCGGCTTGTGATGCGACCTGTCCGACAGTCCGACCTGTTCTATAACCTCTTCGGCCCTGGCTGTTCTTTCGGTTTTGGACTTGCCTGCATAGACCAGCGGGAGCATTACGTTTTCAAATGCCGTATACCGGGGCAGCAGGTTAAAGGTCTGAAAGACAAAACCTATCTCCTTGTTGCGGATCTCGGCAAGCTGGTTGTCCTCAAGTTTGCTGACATCGGTGCTGTTCAGAACATACTGTCCGCTTGTAGGTGTATCCAGGCAGCCAATAATATTCATCAATGTCGATTTCCCTGAACCGGAGGGGCCCATGATAGCAACATATTCGTTTTTCTTTATATCGACCGAAACCGAGCGCAGGGCATGTACCACAATAGTACCGATCTTGTAATTCTTGACAAGCCCCCTGATGTTAATGATATCTTCCATTAAAGCTGTTTTTTGTTATCCGCCGGTCAGGCTGATGGCGAACAATGTGATCCTAAGAACGGGCACCCGCCCTTTTGATTGTTTATGACTGTAAAAATTCAACGAATTTAATTTTAAAAAACGTAACCAAAAAGACTTTAACAATTATTTTGAATTAACCTGAACACCTCAGCAGGTAATGCTGTTTCGCCATCCCCTCCCTGAATAATACCAGTCCGTTATAAAACAGATCGATCGAACATGCTACAACCGGGTCTTCGCATATTGTTTTCCAGGCTCTTTCCATGCCGGGTGACCAGTGTATGTCGCCAATAACGAATATTGTTCCCTGTCCGGCTTTCTCCTTGCAAACCTTGTACTGCCACAGCAAACTCTCTTCACGGTGATCGCCGTCAAAATAGGCCAGATCGACTCTTTCAGCATGATCAAGAACCCCGGGAAGTTTCCCGGAAAAAGAACCTTCAATCAGCCTGATATTGTTAACCTCTCTCCTGCCCAGCTCGCCCCGGGCAACTTCAAGTTGGCCGCCACATCCTTCAATGCTGTAAACACTTCCACCGGGAGCACCTTTTGCCAGGCAGAAAGTGCCAAACCCAAGGGATGTTCCCAGCTCAATAATTACCGGCGATGCAAAACTCCTCGCAAGCCTGAACAGCATCCTGCCGGTTTGCATGCTGCTTCCGCTGAACCTGGCAATATCACTGACGCGCCTGTATTCAGATGAAAAAACGCGTGATCCTGCACCCTTGTCGCACACCTTTACGGTTTGCCTGTTAGCCATGAGTGACTGCCTGTACCCGGCAAGGTCAGCATATTCAATATATTTTTTGCTGCTGTTGAGGATATTAAGGTTGAACCTGAATACAAACGGTGAATGTATTCCGTGTCCTTTACCACACTTGCGCCTGAACCTATAGACAAAATATCTGATTAAAAGTTTAATTTTACCCATCTGTTTTTTGTAAACATGATTGCTAAATTAACGCTTATTGCATAAATTTTGTCTTTAAACCGGCTCCTGACAAACAAAAAGGGACATGCCCGCGAAACATTCCTGAAAAATGCAGTCCGATATTCTTGACAAAGACATAAAATTCCTGCCGGGCATTGGCCCCAGACGTGCCGAACTTCTGAACAGCGAACTGGGCATCAGAACTTTTGGTGACCTGCTCAGTTATTATCCGTACAAGCATGTTGACAGAACCAGGTTCTACAAGATTTCGCAGATAACGGGAGACCTGCCATACATTCAGCTGGAAGGCACCATAGTGCATTCAGGGATCACCGGAGCAGGCAGGAACAAAAGACTGACTGCGGTCATATCCGATGGTACCGGTCAGCTTGAACTGGTATGGTTCAAAGGCCTGAGGTGGGTTAATGACCTGGTAAGACCGGGCAAAAAATTCCTGGTATACGGTAAACCAACAACATTCAACAACAAGGTAAACCTTGTCCATCCCGAGATGGAAGACCCTGATAAGCAGGAAAAACAGATGAGATCAGCCCTGCAGTCTTTTTATAATACGAGCGAGAAACTGAAGAACAACTTCATAACATCAAGGGTCATAAGCAAAATGCAGAACAGGCTTATGGGACTGGTTTACGGCAAGCTTGAAGAGACCTTGCCTGAAAAGCTGCTTGCAAAGACCAGGCTGATGAGCATAAACGAAGCGCTTCTCAATATTCATTTTCCACAGAGCGTTGAAAAGCTGAAAAAAGCCGAAGCCCGGCTTAAGTTTGAAGAGCTTTTTTACCTGCAACTTAACATAGTAAGGCAAAAGGCAGCAAGAACAGGGAAAGTGCGGGGACTTCCCTTCGCAAGGGTAGGTGACCTGTTCAACAGGTTTTACCATAACCATCTCCCATTTGAACTTACTTCAGCCCAGAAAAGGGTCCTGAAAGAGATCCGCAGGGATACCGGCTCAGGGAAACAGATGAACAGGCTTCTCCAGGGTGATGTCGGCAGCGGTAAAACACTGGTTGCAGTAATGAGTATGCTTATAGCAGCAGACAATGGTTACCAGTCCGCCCTGATGGCTCCGACCGAGATCCTTGCCTCACAGCATTTCACTACCCTGCAGAAGATACTGGAAGGGCTGCCTTTACAGATAGGCCTGCTAACAGGATCGACAGTAAAAAAAGAGAGGAAAATACTGAACGACAAGCTACTTTCAGGAGAGCTCAACATACTTGTGGGAACCCATGCGCTGATAGAGGAAACTGTACGTTTCAGGGAACTGGGACTGGCAATTATTGACGAGCAGCACAGGTTCGGGGTGGCGCAAAGGGCAAGGATCTGGAAAAAGAACATACACCCCCCGCATGTCCTGGTAATGACCGCCACCCCTATACCCCGCACCCTGGCAATGACTGTTTACGGCGATCTGGATGTATCTGTCATTGATGAACTCCCGCCCGGAAGAAAACCGGTGATTACGGCAAACTATTTTGACAACCGGAGGGAAAGGCTTTTCGGCTTCATACGCAAGCAGATAGCACTCGGCCGTCAGATATACGTCGTGTATCCGCTGATCAAAGAATCGGAAAAAATGGATTACAAGGACCTCGAAGACGGGTATGAAAGCATATCCAGGGCATTCCCGCCCCCTGATTATGTAGTGGCAATAGTCCACGGAAGGATGAAGAGTGAGGACAAGGAGACAGGGATGCAGCAGTTTGTTACCGGCAGGGCACAGATACTGGTCTCCACAACTGTCATAGAGGTGGGCGTCGACGTGCCCAATGCCTCGGTAATGGTAATTGAAAGTGCCGAGAGATTCGGTCTTTCCCAGCTTCACCAGTTAAGGGGGCGTGTGGGTCGGGGAGCTGACCAGTCCTACTGTATACTGATGACCTCTCATAAACTGTCCAATGAAGCAAGACAGAGAATCAAAACCATGGTCGACACCAATGACGGATTTGAAATTGCAGAAGCCGACATGAAGCTCAGGGGTCCGGGTGATATGGAGGGAACAATGCAGAGCGGTTTTCCGTTCGATCTCAAGATATCACATCTGGGCAGGGACAGCCGCATACTTGAATATGCAAGGGAACAGGCTTTTATTATTACCGAAGATGATCCGATGCTGGAGAAACCCGACAATAAGGTCCTGATCAGGCAGCTACGAAGACTTAACCCCGAAATGGAAGAGTGGAGCAGGATAAGCTGACCTTCAGCATAGCAATATAACTGCTTGCAGGATAAACCCTGACGCCCTGATCCCGGCTATATAGGCCGCTTACAGGAGAAACTCCGGTAGCTATTTAGAATGATATTAAATCTAAATTATTTGATGCAAATCCAAAACATGATAAAAAGCAATCTTTAAACCCCAAACATCAATATTTTTGTATCTTTTGAAAAATTGATATCGAATGGTTTCCTCCGGAATTATAAAGCATTCAGGAATAATCAGTGAAATAACCGGCAAAACGGTTAAGGTCAGGGTAAGGCCTGAAGCCGCCTGCTCAGGATGCCGTGCCAGGGGATCATGTTCAATTGGTGAAAATGAGGACAGGATAATTGAGGTGTTTACCTCCCCTGATGAACAATACCGAACCGGTGAAAAGATTACGGTGCTGCTTGAGCAGTCACACGGACTAAAGGCCCTGGCACTCGGATATATTGTACCGTTCCTGATATTAATGACCGTCCTGACAACCCTTGTTTCTTTTGGTGTCAATGAGGGTCTGGCAGGAATTCTCTCACTGCTTTCGCTTGTTCCGTGGTATGGCGGACTTTCATTTTTCAGGCACAGGCTGAAAAGGGAGTTTTCATTCAGGTTGCAAAAAACGTAACACTATGAGCGATATAGTTATTTATTCAATCATTACAGTCAGCGCCATGGGAGCAGCTGCCGCCATTATTCTTTTTATGGTGGCAAAAAAGTTCAATGTCGTAGAGGACCCGCGCATTGACCTGGTGGAGGAGGAACTGCCTGCTGCAAACTGTGGTGGATGCGGACTGCCCGGATGCAGGGCATTTGCCGAAGCACTGGTGAAAGCCGACGATATATCCGGCCTTAAATGCCCGGTAAGCAGCAGCGAGGCAATGGCCAGGATATCTGTAATACTGGGCAAGGAGATAGCTGATCCTGAGCCCCTTGTTGCAGTTGTCAGGTGCGCGGGCACACCCGAACACCGGCCCAGAACAAATCTGTATGATGGTGCTCCTGCATGCAGCATTGCATCAGCACTGTATACAGGCGAAGGAGGATGCCCTCACGGTTGTCTCGGACTGGGTGATTGTGTGGAGGTCTGCCGGTTCGATGCAATCCATATGAACCCTGAAACAGGCCTTCCGGAAGTTACTGACGAGCTGTGCACAGCATGCAATGCCTGTGTAGTGGGATGTCCCCGTAACATTATTGAACTGAGAAAAAAGAACAAGAAGGACCGTAAAATATACGTAGCCTGCATTAACGAGGAGAAAGGCGGTGTTGCCAGGAAAAATTGCAAAGTAGCCTGTATCGGCTGCGGTAAATGTGTGAAAGCCTGCAAGTTCGATGCAATAACCCTGGAAAACAACCTTGCTTACATTGATCCGGTTAAATGCAAATTGTGCAGGAAGTGCGCACCTGAATGCCCAACCAATGCAATACTTGAGATCAATTTCCCGGTGCGCAGGGAGAAGGCTGAGGCACAGGTACAGGATTAAACGGCTTGTTGTTTGATGGTCAGTATGAAGCGCTGACAGGTTTTAACCAATAAAAATATCAGGAGGACAAAAACGTGATACAAACATTTCCCAGAGGTGGCGTCCATCCGGCAGAGGACAAGTTTGCAGCCGGCAGTCCCATAAAAACCCTTAAGGTGCCTGAAACTGTTGTCATACCTTTGTCCCAGCATATTGGAGCACCTGCCGAACCTGTCGTAAAAAAGGGGGACGAGGTTAAAACCGGGCAGGTGATAGCAAAAAGCAAGGGATTTGTCTCGACCAACATCCATTCTTCAGTAACCGGAACTGTCAGGAAGATCGACAGTGAATTGGACAGCAGCGGCTATAAACGGGCCGCTGTAGTTATTGATACAGGTGAGGACAATTGGGCAGAAGGTATAGATACAGGCAAGACGATCAACAAAGATATTACTGCAGGAGCTGACGAAATTATCAGGAAAACTCTTGATGCCGGTATTGTCGGACTGGGCGGAGCAACTTTCCCCTCACACATAAAGCTTTCTTTGCCAAAAGGCAAGAAGGCAGACGTACTGATCATAAACGGGGTGGAATGTGAGCCCTGCCTTACATCCGACCACAGGCTGATGCTGGAAAGGGGAGATGAGCTGATGGTCGGCATACAGCTTCTGATGAAGGCACTCAATGTCACCAGGGCATTTATTGGAATTGAAAACAACAAACCCGATGCTATCGCGCACCTCATTAAGTTATCGGTAAATTACGAGGGTATCACAGTGAAGCCCCTCAGAATAAAATACCCCCAGGGTGCCGAAAAACAGCTGATAAAAGCCCTTATCAACAGGGAGGTGCCGTCAGGTGGTTTGCCGGTCGATGTAGGGACAGTAGTTCATAATGTAGGTACCGCCGTTGCAGTTTATGAGGCAGTTCAGAAAAACAAACCCCTGATAGAGAGAATTGTAACCGTTACCGGCAGGGAGATGAAGGAGCCCTCCAATTTTCTTGTCAGGATAGGGACTCCGGTTAGAACCCTGATCGATGCCGCAGGTGGGCTTCCGGATAATACAGGCAAGGTGGTGAACGGAGGGCCAATGATGGGCAAGGCACTAAACAGCCTCGACGTACCCGTCACAAAAGGGACTTCAGGAATAGTTATCATTCCATCGGCAGAGGCTTCGCGCAAGCCGGTGGTCAACTGCGTGCGCTGCGCAAAATGCGTTACCGTTTGTCCGATGGGTCTTGAACCGTACCTGCTGATGCCTGCCGCCGAGTTCGGCAAGTGGGACCTTGCTGAAGAAGAGAGTATACTGGACTGCATGGAATGCGGTTCGTGCAGCTATATATGCCCCTCGGGAAGACCACTTCTCGACTATATAAGGCTTGGCAAATCAACTGTAAGTAAAATTATCAGATCAAGGAAACAGTAATGGACAAACTTATTACCGTCTCTCCGTCCCCGCATGTATACGGGGATGATAACGTAAAAAAGCTGATGTACGGGGTAATATATGCTCTGATACCGGCGTTCCTCGTCTCTGTCTATTTTTTCGGGATCGGAACTCTTATAGTAACTGCGATCTCAGTCGTATCATGTGTGGGGTTTGAATACCTGATACAGAAATACCTGATGAAGACAGAGCCATCTGTGAGCGATGGATCAGCTGCAGTTACCGGAGTGCTCCTTGCCATGAACCTGCCTACCAATATGCCCTGGTGGATAATCGTTATCGGTGCCCTGGTGGCAATCGGGGTGGGAAAAATGTCTTTCGGGGGACTTGGCAACAATCCTTTCAATCCCGCACTGGTAGGCCGTGTTTTCCTCTTCATCTCCTTCCCTGTACAGATGACCAGCTGGCCCGGGCCTATCGTATCAAGGCTGCAGTATACAGATGCCGCGACGGGAGCAACCCCGCTGGCAGTCATAAAGGAGGGACTTGCAGCAGGAGTGCCGATGTCAAGGCTTGTGGAGCAGATACCCGGATACCTTGATCTTTTCATAGGACACCTCCACGGCAGTATGGGTGAGATATCTGCCCTCGCATTACTGGCAGGGGGTATATATATGTTATCCAGGAAAATTATCACATGGCATATACCTGTATCAATATTCCTTACGGTATTCCTTTTCACTGGTATCCTGTGGCTGATAAACCCCTACGATAATGCCGACCCGGTGTTTCACCTTATAACTGGGGGACTGGTCCTGGGAGCGGTATATATGGCGACCGACTATGCCACTTCACCAATGACACCTAAAGGTATGTGGATCTTCGGTATAGGGATAGGCGTAATAACCGTTGCAATAAGGGTTTACGGGGCGTATCCGGAAGGAATATCATTCGCCATACTGATAATGAACTCGTTTGTCCCCCTGATCAATAAATATGTCAAACCCAAAAGATTTGGAGAGGAGGTAAAAAATGGCTAAAAGAGAATCCACCTTCTTCAATATGGTCCTTGCACTGCTTACGGTAACTATTGTTGCCTCAGCCTCTCTCGGATTCATTTATGAGCTCACTAAAGAACCAATAGAAACAGCCAGGGCAGCCAGAAAAAACAATGCCATCCGGGCGGTGGTGCCTGATTTTGACAACAACCCCACAGAAGAGCAATTTACGATAACGGCGGCAGGCGGTGAGCTGGTTTTCTACCCGGCAAAAAAGGACGGGGAACTGGTGGGCACTGCCATTGAAACATTTACCAACAGGGGTTTCAGCGGAACGATCAAGCTTATGGTAGGGCTGCTGCCCGACGGCACCATTCACGGTATAGAAGTGCTTGAACACAAAGAGACTCCCGGACTTGGCGATAAGATGGAGAGCGACAAGTCTTATTTCAGCGCTCAGTTCGAGGGAGAGAACCCGGAAGATTTCCGCCTGCGGCTCAGGCAGGATGGAGGCGACGTTGACGGTATAACAGCTACCACCATCAGTTCCCGGGCTTATTGTGAAGCAGTGCAGCTGGCATATGAACTTTACATGGACAAGGATGCAGAGGTCTCATATGAGCTCCCCACCCGGGAGAAAGCTGTTGAAAGGGTTCTGGAAGACTTTGCCAACGCTCCCCTCCAGGAAGAGTACAGGGTCGTGGTAAATGGAAATGAATACACCGTGTTTCCCGGAAGAAGGGGAAGAAGGCATACCGGACTGGCAGTTGATATACTCTCAGAAGCAGGATATATAGGCCCGATAAGGCTGATGGTGGGATTCGATAGTGAAGGAACGATCACCGGCATAGATGTGCTCAGACACGAAGAGACACCGGGTTACGGCGACCTGATAGAGAATGCAAGGTCGGATTTCTACAAACAGTTCATCGGACTGAACCCCGGCGAGGATAATATAAGGCTTAAGGAAGAAGGGGGTATAATAGACGGTATAAGCGGTGCGACTGTTACCGCAAACGCGTATTGTGAAGCAGTACGCAGCGCATGGGAAATTTTCCGGGAGTCCGGAAACAGATAGTACCCTGAATGTCAGACCGTAACTTTACAACCAATACTGATAAAAGGAAATACAAAATAAGCTCTGAAACTATGGACCAGGCAAAAAATTTCACCAAGGGATTTATAAGGGAAAACCCGGTTTTCATACTGATGCTGGGGTTATGTCCCGCTCTGGGTACTACAACATCTGCATTTAACGGCATGGGAATGGGCCTGGCAACGATGTTCGTGGTATTGATGTCGAACATCGTTGTTTCGCTCATAAAAAACTTCGTGCCGAACAAGGTGAGAATTCCCTGCTATATCGTTATCATCGCTTCATTCGTGACCATAGTCGACCTGGTTATGGCCGGTTTCATGCCTGCCCTTCATGAACAGCTGGGGCTATTCATCCCTCTGATAGTGGTGAACTGTTTCGTACTTGGCAGGGCCGAAGCCTTTGCATCCAAGAACACACTGCTGTCATCGGTAATCGACGGAACAGGAATGGGACTGGGCTTCACCCTTGCCCTTACGCTTCTCGGCGCTTCACGCGAGATACTCGGCAGCAACGCGATCTTCGGCCTGCAGTTCATTCAGGCTGATGGCATGCTTGTTTTTATCCTGGCCCCCGGGGCATTTATCGCACTGGGTTACCTTATAGCTCTTGCAAACAGACTTAACAAACAGTAATACGATCAAGCCATGGAATATATAGTAATCGTACTTTCAGCTATCCTGGTAAACAATATCGTACTGGCACAGTTTCTCGGGCTCTGCCCGTTCTTCGGGGTGTCAGGCAAAATATCCACTGCCGCAGGTATGGGTGGCGCTGTGCTTTTTGTAATGACCGTAGCAGCTGTAGTAACCTACATGATCTCCCATTATATCCTCATCCCTTTCGACCTGATCTACCTGCGCACAATAACATATATTCTGGTTATCTCTTCACTGGTGCAGATGGTGGAGATCATACTTAAAAAGGTAAGCCCCCCCCTATACCAGGCACTGGGGATATTCCTGCCCCTGATGACCACCAACTGCGCAATTCTTGGCGTTGCCATCCTGGTCATCCAGAACGAGTACACCCTCATGAGCGGCGTTGTATTTGCGGTAGCTCATTCAATAGGCTTTACGCTTGCACTGGTTATCCTTGCCGGCATCCGCGAGCAGCTTGAGCTGGTAAATGTGCCTGAGGGCATGAAAGGCAATCCGATAATACTGGTTGCAGCCGGACTTCTGGCACTGGCATTCATGGGATTTGCGGGTATAGTATGATATTTCACCGACGCGGTCTGATCAGTTGTTATTTTTTCGCTCTCGCCGATAAGCAAGTCAACCTGTCCTGAAAAGGCACCGCTATGGTGCCCTCTGCATATTTGCCCGGACACGCGAATTGTCAGGCAAGGGAGCAAAAACACTCTCAGGGTGCCCCTGCATTATTTATAGTTGATTTGAATTGAGAAAAACATTACATTTACTTTATAATCTGGAAATACCATGATCCTTAAATCGTTCAATGTTGCCGCATTTGCCCTGATGATCATCATGAACTGGCTTGCAAATGCCCTGCCGCTGGGCGGCAAGACCACCGGCGAGCTGTCTGCCCAGTATCCGAACCTTTTTGTGCCCGCGGGAATAACGTTTTCAATCTGGGGAGTAATATACCTGCTGCTGCTTGTTTTCTGCGTACTTCAATTCACCTCAGGCAAAAAAGAGCTTGTATCTGCCATCGGATGGCTTTTTGCTGCCAGCTGCATCCTTAACTCATTGTGGATATTTGCCTGGCACTACGAAAAACTTGCGTTGTCAATAGTGATAATGCTGATGCTCCTTGCCGTTCTTGTTATCATAAATTACAGGCTTTCCGGCTTTCCTGCAGGCATTACAAAGGCCGCATTCGGCATATACCTGGGCTGGATATGTATTGCTGCCATTGCAAACGTAACCGCCCTGCTAGTGGCTGCCAACTGGCAGGGCTGGGGGTTGTCGCAAGAAACATGGGCAGTAATGATGATTCTGGCGGGAGCGGTTATAACAATCCTTGTGGTCCAAAACTACCGTAATCCTTTCGCGGGACTTGCGGTTATTTGGGCGCTTGCAGGGATTATGATCGCACGGTGGCCTGATAACCGGGCAATCCTGGTAGTCGCTGCAATTTCAGCCATAGCTGTTGCCATAATAACAATAATTGTCTCCGTTCGCAGACCTGCTTCCGGATAAGGAAGCACATTTACTGACGGCCGGTAACCTGGATCATAGCCTTAAACCATAAAAACCTCCGGGGAGAGGACCGGGTTTGCCTGAAACAGGGTCCCCACAAAAGGTCATTTAACATAAAAGTCAAGAAGCATCTCATCATTCAGCCAGGCCTGCAGCCTGTCGCCGATACTTACCGGCCCCACTCCGGCAGGGGTGCCGGTAAAGATCAGGTCTCCTATCTTAAGGGTAATGAACTGAGAGATGTATGATATTATCTGATCGAACGAAAAGATCATCTGCGATGAGCTCCCTTCCTGTACAATTTTGCCGTTTATGTCAAGCCGGATCGAGATATTGCCGGGGTCACCTGTTTCACTTATTTTGACGAACCTTCCCAGCGGGGCTGCATTGTCAAAAGCCTTGGAAATCTCCCACGGCAACCCCTTCTCCTTGCACCTGTCCTGAAGGTCACGGGCCGTGAAATCAATTCCTGCAGTTATTTCATCGTAATACCTGTGTGCAAAACGCTGGTCAATATTCCTGCCAGGACGATTGATCCTGATTACTATCTCAACCTCATGATGGATGTTGGATGAAAAATCCGGATAGAAAAAAGGCTTGTTGTTAACTATCAGCGAAGTGTCAGGCTTAAGGAAGAAAACCGGCTTTTCGGGTACCGGGTTATCAAGCTCCCTGGCATGATCAACATAATTTCTGCCAATACATAGTATCTTCATGCTTCAGGTATTAATTTACGAGGCCAGCAAGCCATTATGAACCCGGTTGCCACTAAGCGGAAACTGGCAAGCAGGAAATATCAGAAGTCACCTGTTGAATTTCCTGAGCTTTATGTTTGTAAGGACCTTCTTGGTGTACTGGGGAAAGTCTGCATTCATTATCCATCCGTAGTAACCCGGATCCTTTTCAAGCACCTCCTCAACCGGAACTCCCTTGTACTTGCCAAAATTTATCACTTCGACATCATCATCATTGTAAACAATTCGTCCCATGTAATCGGCATTACGGTTGTGCGAAGAGAACGCCGAAAGCAGATCCACATCATTTTCAAGATCATCGTACCGCTCAATCTGGGCCTGCAGGACCTCATATGTGGCCCGGGTATCTGCTTCGGCACTGTGTGCATCATCCAGCTCCCTGTTGCAGTAAAACCGGTATGCTGCAGCCAGATTGCGCTGCTCCATCTTCATAAAAATTATCATCACATCGATGAACTTGCGCTTTTTCATATCAAAATCGACATTGGTCCTCAAAAACTCCTCGGCAAGCAGGGGTATATCAAACTTGTTTGAATTAAACCCGGCAAAATCACATCCCTCAAACTCATTGGCCAGGGTTTGTGCAACCTGCTGGAAAGAAGGAGCATCTTTTACGTCACTGTCAGTTATACCATGTACAGCAGTGGCTTCAGGCGGAATGGGTATTCCGGGATTAATGAGCCAGGTTCTGGTCTCCTCCTTGCCATCAGGGTAAACCTTCAGGTATGACAGTTCGACAATCCTGTCCTTGACAACATCAATCCCTGTGGTTTCAAGATCAAAAAAGATCAGCGGATTCTTAAGTTTCAACTTCATGATAATCAATGTATTATATTCTGCACACAACCGGTATTAAGTGCTTTGAACGTATGCGTCATCCATGTACCAGGGCACATAAAAAAAAAGTAAAAGAATTTGCTTCTCCCTGCAGACACTTAATCTTCAAGCATAAACGGGTTCGAAAGTGATCACATCACCGCATTTATACATTTATCATCATAGGCATGAGAAGCATCAGCAGGTCCTCCTCATCACTCTCTTTTTCAGCAGGCAAAAGAAGACCTGCCCTCGAGGGATCACTAAGCTCCATGATCACCTCGCGGGAAGCAAGATTGTTCAGTATCTCTATCAGGAATGTGGATTTGAATCCTATCTCCATTTTATCACCTTCATACTGGCACTGAAGCCTCTCATATGCAGAGATGCTGAAATCAATATCCTGCGCAGATGTGGTAATCTGGTTCTCGGCCAGTTCCAGCTTGACCAGATTACTTGCCTGGCTGGAGAATACCGAAACCCTTTTCAGCGAATTGATAATATCCAGCCTGTCGATCACAAGCTTATTGGGGTTGTCGGCAGGAATTACAGAGCTGTAGTTGGGGTAATTCCCTTCAACAAGCCTGCAGACCAGTTTATAATCAGTAAGGGTGAACAGCGCATTCTTGTCATCAAACTCAACTATCACATCACCTTTTTCGCGTGCCAGGATATTTCTCAGCAATGATGCAGGTTTCTTTGGAAGGATGAATGAGGACTGTTCCTCTGTTTTCACATCGAATCTTTTATAGCGGACCAGCTTATGTGCATCTGATGCCACAAAAATCATATTATCGGGTGTGAAGTCAAGGAATATGCCGTTCATTACAGGCCTCAGTTCATCATCAGCCGTAGCGAATATTGTCCTGGATATACCATTGAGCATAATATCAGCGCTCATCTTTACAGTGATTTTGATATCATCCTTGAGGACCGGGTACTGGGGGAAGTCCTCACCACTCCGCCCGACAACATTGAATTTACCGTTCTCCGTGGTAATGGCCACCGAGTAGTTCTCTTCTGAAATTTCAAACGTCAGCGGTTGTTCAGGAAACTCCCTGAGTGTATCGGTAAGGATTTTAGCCGGTAATGCTACAAGTCCCCCCCCGGATGTATTATCCAGGTCCATCCTCGTGGTCAGGGTTGATTCCAGATCGGAAGCCGTTATTACCAGCTCATTATCCTTCAGGTTAAACAAAAAATTATCCAGGATTGGCAGGGTGTTTTTTGTGCTGATAACCCTGCTGACAGCCTGCAGGTGATTCAGCAGATCGGTGCTGGAAACAACAAACTTCATATGATAGCAGTTTTAATTGTGATTGGGTTCTTAAAATACTTTGTTTATGTGCATCTTACGGGAAAAATGCAAATACCAATAATACAAAAAAAAAATAACCTGAACAATATGTATTGCAGCATCGGGCAAATTTCTGGTCACCTGCCTCACCGGATAAAATACGATGAGCTGCGCAAAAGCAGGTCAACCGAATGATATGGCACTACCACCATATCTGTGCCCCCGTCTATAATCCCGTGCAGCCTGAAAATATCAAAAACGGGACCGCTGTCCTCATAACCGCTGATAATCCTGTGCAGTGACAGTTCAGAAACATATCCCTCACGGCATGTAACTCTTAAATAGTGGTCATGACCGGCTAATAAAAGCGAGTCGGCCATCAGGGCCTCATCCTCCCGGGCCAATCTTTCATACGGAACATATATGAAATTTGACAGGAACCTTACAACCAGGGAGTCGTTAATTCCATCATACTCATCATTGCCGGGATAAGCAAATAAACGGTAATGCTGCCTTTGCGGCTGCCGGAGGACAAATGATCCGGCGCTGTCCTCCCGGTGTTGTACAACCACCTCACTTATATCACCTGGCCTGTAGTTGAACAACAGATTCGTACGCCAGTAACCCTGATCAACCTCAAAAACAGAGGCAACATGTCCCTCAAAACCAACAATCTCAACAACATAAGGCTGATCAGATCCATCCCTGATCATATAAGTGGGCGACCCCCGCCCCGGCGACCATACGCGAAATTTTCGTGATCTGCGTCCGGTAGCAGCCTCGACAGTAACCGCTTCTTCAGCAAGTTTTTTCATAACATCATCCCTCTGAGAGAGGGGTACGGGACTGCTCACGCGCAACCTCCCAAATGTCTGAAGGAGCTGGTCAACTGCCTCTTTTCTAGCTTCAAACCGGGAGTTTAGCAGCCACACATCCCCTTCCGGTTCGAGTCTGACCTCGCTGTCGCCGCTGCAAATTACAATCCTGTCAATCCGCTCATAATTTTTAACGGCAAACCCGGTTTCCCATCTCCCCAGGGTTGTGGTACCCCGGTAATGACGAATCAGAAAAACAAGCAGGGCAAGCAGCAACAATGCCGCCAAATGGTATCTGTATTTACGCATGGCTCCTTTCCCGGTCATCTGTAACTGTACAGCCTTTTTCGGATATAATTATAAATAAGTCCGGCAGCAACAATCAGGATAAATGGCACCGTGAGATTGATGACCTGCCAGGTAGTCCGCTCTTCACGCAATCTCTGCCGGTCAAGCAACCTGAGTCTCAGCTCGCGGGTTCGCAACTCCATCAACCCGTGTTCATCAAGAAGGTAATTCAGGGCATTGACGATAAACTCCTTGTTCCCGAATGTCTGCTCCGAATACCTGTCGTACCCGAGCGGCAACGGTTCAGGAACACCTCCTGATACGGTGACATCATTTCTTATTATATCTCCATCTGAAACAACCAGCATACGGGTCAGTTCACCCTTATCCCTGAAATCGGGGTCATCTCTTCCTATTATCCCTGAAACTATCCTGTTGGCAAAAACAGATGTGAACTCTCCCTCAAGCATGACTGCAACAGGCTGCCCCCCCATGTTGAAGTCGCTGCTGCGAGGCTCCTTGCGGGCCATGTCAAGACTTACAAGGACAGGTGCATTAACCACGCGGGTAGCGGGAGAAGACCGGAGCAATACATCCCGTCTCACCATCGGATCATTGCCAACTGTATCGATAACACTTGCAAATTCGGCTTTTACATAGTTAAGGCCCCTGGTAACGGGGTGGTTGTCATCTCCTGCCAGAAGCGGGGAAAAATACCAGGGTGCAGGTACAAACCTGGCCTCCTGTCCGGCAAGACCCACATTCACCGGTATAAGAAGGCAGTTTATATCCATTATAAGGTTGGGATTAAGCCTTACCCCGTACCTGAAAAGCTGGTCATCCAGGTTCAGCTCCTTGATCAGGGCTATAGCTTCACTCTGATATGTCAGGCTGTCCAGATCGATAGCCACCGGATCAATAAACCACATAACCCTGCCCCCTCTCATTATGTACTGGTCTATAGCGTATTTTTCGCGTTCGGAAAAAGGCCTGAGCGGCTTGGCTATAATGACTGCATCATAGTCATCAAGGCTGCGGGGATCATCCGGGTCAATACGGCCACGGTATATATCATAATACCGGGCCATAGCATTACTGGCTCCCGCTACCAGCATTTCATCGAGTTCTCCGTGCCCTTCTATAAATGCAATCCTTCTGGCTTCAGTATCTGTTATCGAGTACAAAGCACTGGCAAATTCATATTCGAGTCCCTGTATGGAGTTGTTCAGGTTCTGTTCAGCGTGCAGGGCAGGATTGTTTCTTAAAAGATTCACCGGGATCTCAAGTCCTTTGTAAGTGATTATAGCTCCTGGAAAAACAAGCCTTTGGGAACGGCCTCCTCCCCTTTCAGTTATTTCGATATTTGTGGGGTTAAGGCCCCTGCTATGCAACTGCCTGAACAGATCGTTCCTCACCGAAGCATCATCAAAATCTGAAGGATCTATGAATTCGTAATGCAGCCTTGTACCTGCCACCACCCTGAACTCATCAAGCAGTTCCCTTACCGAGTTTCTCATACGTCTGAAACCTGCAGGCAGGTCACCGTCAAGGTAAACCCTGACATGAACCACATCATCAAGCCTGTCGAGAGCCTCACGAGTGGAGTCTGAAAGCGTGTAACGCCTGTCTTCCGTCAGATCTGCCCTGTAATAAACATGTCCGGAAATCATACCTGTCAGTACCAGCACGGCCAGAAGAAAAGCCGGTCGTGCATACTGCCTCTTCTTCCTGCCTTCAAGTACGGTCGAGGTAAGGTATAAAAAGAAACCGATAAGTGAAAGGAAATAGACTATGTTGCGCGAATCGACCACCCCCCTTGAAACTGACCTGTAATGTTCATTGATACCCAGGTGAAGAAGCAATTCCTGAATACCTGAAGGCAAAGGCAGCACACTGATCATCTCAAAACCAGTAAAGAAGAAAAAGCAGAGAAGCACGGTCAGTATGAAGGCAAAGATCTGGTTCCCTGTCAGAGAAGATGCGAAAAGGCCGATCGCGGCATAACAGCTTGCCAGGAATACAAGTCCGATATAAGATCCCCAGATAGCACCGGTATCGAGATTACCAGGGGGATTCCCGAGGGAGTGAACGGACCAGAACCAGATCAGCGTGGACACAAGGGTAATAACAACCAAAACAACCGCAGCGGCAAACTTGGCAGCAACAATACTCAGGTCACTTAAAGGCCTTACGTGCAGAAGTTCAAGGGTGCCTGATCTTCTCTCCTCGGCAAACATTCGCATGGTAACGGCTGGTACAAGGAATAGGAATACCCATGGAGCAATAATAAAGAGTGTGTCAAGGGTTGCATACCCGCTGTCGGGTATGTTGAGCTCTCCCGGAAATACCCATATGAAAAGCCCGCTGACAACGAGGAATACCCCGGCGGCTACATAGCCTGTCAGTGAACTGAAAAAGCTGCCTACTTCTTTTAATACCAGTGCAAACATCTCTCTGAAGGGTTTTCATAACCGGCTGCAGCGCCTTGCCGGCCTGATTTTCTCAGAACAGTTCCTCAATTTGTTTTACTTTTACGCCGTTATAGTAGAACTGCAATATATCAATAAAATTATAACCACGGGCAGCCATTTCCATTGCTCCTTCCTGGCAGAGGCCTACACCGTGACCGTGTCCCCTTCCACTGAAACGCAGCATTCCCGATGGATTGGACACATCTACATCAAACCAGGCTGACCTCAGATTCCAGTCATTCCTGATCACCCTTAAAGGGATGCTTACATCTCCTATCGTATAGAAAGACTGCCTTACAGGTTGCCTGAGACTGAATGACTGTTGGCCGGGCCCTGCCTCTCCGGCATCAAACCCAAGCCCGGCCAGGTATTCCTGCCACTCACCCGCATCAATATCCGCATGCCATGATGCATTGCGGCCTCCCCTGCAATACGGATCGGTCATGGAGCGCAGATAGGACCTGTAAACGACCCAGGCATCCTCGGAGTTAACTGTCTGCCCACCGCAGTTGGAGTGAAACGCAGCCGTAATCAGAGTATTGTCATCATTAACAATTACAAGTCCTTCAGTGAGGCTGACAGCTTCATAGATCGTTTCATTACCGGTGAGGCGCCCCTTGTAAACCTGGCAATGAACAGCGTCACATAGGTGGAAACCTTCGTCTGAATGCCTGCTGATATTCCCATAAAGATAAGTCCGGCTTATTATTGCCTGTACCATGTAAAACATCTGTGACCATCCGTTACCGGCTTCTGCCTCAACAACACCACCGAGATAGTTGTGTTCATCAACCTTGTTTATGACGCTCAGGCGACCGTACTCGGATCGCACTTCAAGGTTGCCGTAATATAAGGATCTTTCTGCCGCCGGTTCGGCAGGCTTTATCCCGAACAGGCTGAACTCCCCGGTCTCACTGAATGACACTCTGGAAAAAACACCAATTGGCCCGGACTGATTCCTAACCATCAGGCTGTCGCCACGTATTGCTATATACAACATGTCATTATGCCCGTACGACCCGCTCTCGTTTCCGTCTGCAGTCAGGATGTACCGGCCCTTTTCAGCCGAGACCATTATTGATGACAATGACTGTTCATTGAACAGGCTTATCAGGAAGGTGCCGGGTCGTGCCGGCACAGCAAAAAACATTACAGCAATGATCACATATACCCTTCTCATAATGCATTATTTGACAATTCCCAGGTAGCCGGCAATTTTACCGGCAGCCCTCTTTGAGGCACCTGCGCCGCCAACCAGTAATTTCAGCCTGTCCATCTCCGAAAGCATATTTTCCCTGTATCCGTGATCGGATAAAATCCTGTTCATTTCTTCAGCCAGGTTCCTTCTGTTCAGCCGGTCCTGCAAAAGTTCCCTGACTACCTCCTTTTCAAGTATAAGGTTCACAAGTGATATATACCTGACCCTTATAAACATTCTGGCTATCTGATAAGACACAAACGAGCCCCGGTAACATACCACAAACGGAATACCCAGGAGTCCGGCCTCCAGGGTAGCCGTACCGCTTACTACCATCGCCGCCGAGGAGTGCTGCAGCAGGGCATAGGTTTCGTTGAACAATACGGTAAATTTCCCTCCGGTAACCCTGTGGTAAATATCTGGGGAAACCGACGGGGCCCCTGCTATCACAAACCGGTAACCGCTGAACCGGCCGGCAACAGACAACATAACCGGCAGGCATCCGCTGATCTCCTGAATTCTGCTTCCGGGAAGAACAGCTATCAGAGGTTTGTCGCCGACGCCTGTCCTCGCCCTGAACGTTTCGGCACTCTCATCCTTGCAACGGCGGTATTCAATGGCATCAGCCACAGGGTTACCCACATAATCCACCTCATAGCCATATTGCCTGAAAAATTCCGTCTCGAACGGGAAGATGGTCAGCATATGGTCCACGTATTTTTTTATGACCCTCACCCGTGAACTGTTCCAGGCCCATACTTTCGGGGAAATATAGTAAAAAACCCTGATCCCGTGCTTTTTGGCATACCGGGCAATCCGGAGGTTGAAGCCGGGGTAATCGATAAGTATCAGTGCATCAGGGCTGAACATGACCAGATCTTTCCTGCATAGCCTCAGGGCCCTGTATATTTTCCCGATATTCTTCAGAACCTCCCAGAAGCCCATGAAACTGGTAGTGTCGATATGACGGACCAGCTTGCCACCCGCGGCTTTCATAAGGTCACCTCCCCAGAACCTGAAATCTGCGTCAGGATCAGCATCCCTGATGGCCTTCATAAGGTTTGAACCGTGCAGGTCACCGGAAGCCTCGCCAGCAATGATATAATACTTCATCCAGACAGCACCTTAACTATTAAAATTACCCCGGCGTATGAAAAAGTGGCGAAAAGGACGCCCCGTGCAGAAAACAGGTAGTTCTTCCTGATGAAAAGATAAAAAATGACAAGGTTTGGCAGGATATTCAGGCTGAGCAGGGGGGCAAGAATACTCCTGAACCATACATACCTTATAAACTCATGGAAAGTAATATCACTGTACCTGATAAGGTAGAATACCAGGAAAGTTAAAAGCGGCAGAACAAGTCCGGCAACAAGACCTGTTTTCTGTGAATTAAGGTCCGGCTTCCGCATAAGCAGTAGTAAGTTTTGCCATAGCCTCCCGGTCAGAATAATCGGTTCTTACCGGGACTACCGACACAAAATTGTTTCTGAGTGCCCATTCGTCTGTATCTTCAGCATCAGGCTCATAGTTCTCAAAATAACCTGTAAGCCAGTAATAATCCCTCCTGTGAGGATCTGTCCGCTGGTCAAACTCCTCGATCCAAAGTCCTCTTGCCTGTCTGCATATCCTGATCCCCCCTATATTCCCAGCAGGCACGCTGGGGAAGTTTACATTAAGGCATATACCGGGGGGCAGTCCGTCTGTCAGAGTCTTTTTAATGATTTTTTCACCATAAAGGACACAGCTTGAAAAATCCGGTTTTGATGAAAAATCGGTTACGGAAAGGCCTATACTGGGTATACCATGCAACCCGCCTTCAATTGCAGCTGCCATTGTGCCACTGTAAACAACCGAGATGGAAGAGTTTGAGCCATGATTTATACCCGACAGCAGAAGCGCGGGCTTCCTGTCCAGCAGCTGGTTGACGGCCAGTTTCACACAATCGGCCGGAGTTCCTGAGCAGGACCATAATTCAAGACCCTCATCTTCCTTGATCTTTTTTATCCTCAAAGGGTATTTAATGGTAATTGCATGTGACATACCTGACCTGCCCTCATCAGGAGCTATTGCAATCACATCACCTATTTTCACCGCCATCTCGATCAGGGTCTTTAGTCCGGGAGCATTAACACCGTCATCATTGGTGACCAGGATCAGGGGCCTGTTATTGTCTGGTTTCAATTTCTGTTTGTTTTTGGTAATAATACGCAAATATACCCAATGTTTTGGGCACCCGGCAAGCCTTAAGTCTATTTTTTATTTACTTTTGAATTTTTAAACTCAATTCTCAATCTTCATGAAGATATCACTGAACTGGATGAAACAATACCTGGAAACAGGCCTTGACGCGTCTGAAATAGCCGGTATTCTTACAGATATAGGACTGGAGGTGGAAAGCATTGAACCTTTTGAGCCTGTGGCAGGAGGGCTGGAAGGGGTGGTTGTGGGAGAAGTTGTTTCATGCAGAAAACACCCGGGAGCCGACAAGCTTGTACTGGCCGGAGTAAATACCGGCGATGGAAGAAACCGTCAGATTGTATGCGGAGCCCCGAATGTTTCAGAAGGACAAAAAGTGGTTGTCGCCCTCCCGGGATCTGAGTTGCCGGTCAATGACAAGAGACTTAAAATCAAAAAAACCAGCATCAGGGGGGAACAATCAGAAGGGATGATTTGTGCCGAGGATGAGCTGGGACTGGGCGATTCGCACGCAGGCATCATTGTGCTTGATCATGATGCTGTACCCGGTACACCTGCAGCTGAATACTTCAGAATTGAGAAAGACACCGTGTTTGAGATAGGCCTTACCCCGAACAGAATTGATGCCGCCTCGCATTTCGGTGTTGCACGCGACCTTGCCGCAAGGCTGGGGTTAACTGCGAAAGTCAGGCTGAGGCGTCCCCCGGTTGAGGATTTCAGACCCGACAATAACAGCTTTCCAGTTGAAATTATTATTGATAATCCGCAGGCGTGCAGGAGATATAGCGGACTGACCATATGCGGCATTACTGTGGCCCCGTCGCCGCAATGGCTTCAGAACAGGCTGAGGACCATAGGGCTTAAACCTGTAAACAATGTTGTAGACATAACCAATTTTGTACTGCATGAAACGGGGCAGCCCCTACATGCCTTTAACGCGGCCAGGATAAAAGGCAGCAAGGTGATTGTGGGACATCTTCCGCCCGGCTCAAAGCTTATCACACTTGATGACGAAGAGAGGGAGATAGATTCTGAAGACCTGATGATTTGCAATGAGAGCGGAGGAATGTGTATAGCTGGTGTGCTTGGAGGCAAATTCACCGGGGTTGACGAAACCACCACCGATATTTTTCTGGAAAGTGCCTGCTTCGACCCGGTATCTGTTAGAAAAACAGCCCGCCGGCACGGGATAAGCACCGATGCCTCATTCAGGTTTGAACGCGGAACCGACCCATCGGCCACAGTTTACGCCCTTAAAAGGGCAGCTGTTCTTATAAAGGAAATAGCCGGCGGAGAGATATCTTCAGATGTGACCGATGTTTACCCGGCACCTGCCGAACCGGCCATGATCTTCCTGGATACCGGATATGTTAATTCTCTTGTGGGTACTGAAATACCCGTTGACGAGATGAAGAAAATACTTTCTTCCCTCGATTTCACGATAGCTGAAGAGAAGAAGGACGGTTTACTGGTTGAGGCACCCCTATACAGGGTGGAGGTAACAAGGCCGGCAGACGTGGTTGAGGAGATACTTCGCATTTACGGATACAACAGGGTACCGGTGCCTCATACTGTGCATTCCACACTCTCATACTCCGAAAAACCGGACCGTGAGAAATACGTGCACACTGTGGCCGGCTTGCTGAGCAGCCTGGGATTTAACGAGATCATTTGCAACTCTCTCACGAAGTCATCTTATTACAGCGAACTTAAAACCTTTCCCGCAAAACAACTGGTAAAAATACTGAACCCCCTCAGCACCGATCTTGACAGCCTGCGCCAGACTCTGCTGTTTGGGGGACTCGAGACAATTCTGTACAATTCAAACAGGAAGAACCCTGACCTCCGGCTGTATGAATTTGGTAACGTATACAGTCTTGCCGGCACCGAGGCAAAGAAGGGCGGACTGGAAAAGTATTCGGAGAGTATGCAACTCGGACTGTTCCTTTCGGGGAAAACAGCGAAACCCTTATGGAACAGTAAAGATAAGGAGACCGACTTTTTCGATATAAAAGCATATGTGTCATCTGTTTTTAAGAGAACCGGACTGGATCAGGAAAAATTTGAACATAATGAAACAGACTCAGACATATTCCGTTACGGATTAAAGATCTCTAACGGGAAGGAAATAATTGCCGAGTTCGGTGAGATTGCCCCTGGGATCTGCAGCATAGCAGGATTAAAGAGCAGGGTATTTTATGCTGATATCAGGTGGGAGGTACTTGTGACCGAAGCATCCAAAAACAAGATCACCTGTTCAGAACTTCCCCGCTTCCCGGAAGTCAGGCGCGACCTCGCCATGGAACTTGACAGAGATGTGAATTTCAAGACCATAAAGGAAATTGCCTGTAAAACAGAAAAAAACCTTTTAAAAGAAATAGTTCTTTTTGATATTTACGAAGGAGAAAAAATAGCCCCCGGCAAAAAATCCTATGCGGTCAGTTTCATATTGCAGGATACGAAGGGAACAATGCGTGACGAGACCATAGATGCTGTTATGGTGAAACTGACCGGGGCATTTGAAAGAGAAGCCGGGGCGAGGATAAGGAAATAAGGCGGTGATTTTGACAACATTGTCGTCAAGAGTTCCGTTTTAATCTTGATAAAAATAACCGGCAATAAGTATGACAATCTTATACCAACAGTGATTATTGCAATAAAAAAGGGCCTCACTATGCGGCCTCACCAAACCAAAACATTATAAAAATGAAACAGATTACTTTACTTGCATTTATGACCCTGGCTCTCCTTGTGGCTGGAAGCACCCAGGAAGCCTCGGCACAAAGACGTTATGTTGACCATTCCGAAGTTGACGGAGTTATTATCCAGTACAGGTGGGCTAATTCTGACTGGCGCGACAGTGACAGTCCCCTCGAACTGAGGCTCAGGATACGGAACAGGAACACGCACCCCGTATCGGTAAGCTATGTTATCGAATTCTTTATGGGTCCTGAGCTCAAGGAGAGCAGTGATCTGACCAAACTGTGCATCAACTCAAGGCGGTCGAAAACAGGAAGGCTGAATGGCATGTATTACCAAAGCGGAATACTCAGCAACGAAGAGCTTCAGTCAGAGGAGTTCAACTGGGAAATAGAAGATCTTGAAATTAAAGAAGTGGATGAGTGCAGGTAAACTTGATTTATGCCTGCACCATTTTTGAACATTTTGGTTTTTTTTATACTTTTAGGCTCTTCAAAAACCAACAATTAACTAAATTAATATCATGGCAACAACAAAGAAGGTAAAAGGAATTATTGGTATCCTTACCGGAGGAGGAGATGTTCCGGGACTGAATCCCGCCATAAGAGCGGTTACTATAAGGGCCCTGCGTGAAGGGTATAAGGTAATAGGCATCAGGAGAGGCTGGGCAGGCATAATAGAGATGAAACCCGAGCCCAAGGCCAACAACAGGGAGTTCTATATTGAGCTTACCGAAGAGATCGTTAATAAAGCGGGGCGGACCGGGGGCACATTCCTGCACAGTTCGCGGACAAACCCCAGCAAGGTCAGGAAAAACCAGGTTCCGGAGCATCTGAAGGACAAATACAAGGAAGAGATCAATGACCTTACACCCGAGGTACTGAAGAACCTGGCTTATCTGAACATTGATTTCCTTATACCTATAGGTGGTGACGACACCCTGAGCTACGGTGTAAGGCTATACAAGGAAGGCTTCAAGGTAATTGCAATTCCCAAGACCATGGATAACGATGTTCCGGGAACCGATTACTGCATTGGGTTCAGCACCTGTATCACCCGCACAATAATGATGACCCACATTCTGCGCACATCAGCAGGATCACATGAGCGTTTTCTGGT
>SLOE01000101.1 GCA_007132715.1 Bacteroidales bacterium | reverse complement strand
TGGATACGTTACCTGTGTGTACATCAAGTGGTATCTGCAGGGCCTTCTGGTCTATATCTTTCCATATCCCGAAGTCTACCCCGTTACTGTCTCTTCTGACCATCCACCTCAGAAACATGTTGATCCTTTTTGCCGGAGAGCCGGCCTCCGGGTTTGAAATGTGTTTTGCGGTTCTCCGTGGCCCGGGAACGGAAAGGAAAATATCCCTGAACCTGCAAATTGCATGGAATACCGATCCTCCTTCAATATACTGTGATGCAAAGACCTTTTTCAGTCCCCCGTGGTTACGGTATATGTTATTCAGGGCACGGACAAAGAACACAAGGTCCTCACCATTGAAAGTCCTGTGCCTGAAATCCATCAGTGGTAAAAGATCACTTTCGGAGAAATTCATAATGAAATCATGGGGACTGTGGCCCATGAGTTCCATCATGTACCTTGCGTTCCTGATTATGGTCTTTCTCTGGCCCCAGGCAATTGTGGCTGCGAGCAGGGCCGAGATTTCGATATCATATTCGCATGTGAAGGAATGCGGTATGCTTACCGGGTCCGTCTCTATAAAATCCGCCTGGTTATACTGACGGGCTTTCTCTTCAAGAAATTCTTTAAGCTCTCTTTTTTCAGAGCAGTCCATCCACCGTTATTTTTTATTAAAGTGCCGGTTATCTTATTTTCTCATCCACTATCTTCCCGTCATGCATCGTAAGGCACCTGTCAGCCATCCCCGCCAGCTCAGGGTCATGGGTTACAATAA
Organism: Bacteroidales bacterium; assembly: GCA_007132715.1. Lineage (GTDB taxonomy): Bacteria > Bacteroidota > Bacteroidia > Bacteroidales > PUMT01 > PXAP01. The sequence goes on along the minus strand of SLOE01000101.1, from coordinate 59,167 downwards.
CGATGGTCTGTCCGAATTTGTCGCGTAATGAAAAGAATAGCCGGTGCAACTCGTTTTTATTTTTGGAATCAAGATTACCTGATGGTTCATCTGCCAGTATTACTGCCGGATCGTTAATAAGTGCCCTGGCAACGGCCACCCTCTGCTGCTCACCTCCTGACAGCTCTTTAGGCTTGTGACCGGCACGGTCATCAAGACCCAGAAATTTGATCAGTTTCATGGCCTTTCCTTCTGCCACGTCAACCGGAAGCCTGGCTATATAAGCCGGTATGCAGATATTTTCGAAAGCGGTGAACTCAGGCAGCAGATGGTGGAACTGAAATACAAACCCTATATTTTTATTTCTGAATCTGGCCAGCTCTTTGTCTCCAAGGGTCCTGTAATCGGTCCCGTTAATGATGACCCTTCCGTTGTCGGGTTTACCAAGGGTCCCGGCTATCTGCAGGAAAGTTGTTTTTCCTGCACCGCTGGCACCCACAATTGAAATGACCTCTCCTTTCTTCACGCTCAGGTCAATGCCTTTTAAAACCTGCAATTCTCCGTAGCTTTTTGTGATCTTTTCTGCTTTTATCATCAGAAGTGAAATATCCCGGCTCTTTTCAAGCCTTTATTTAAAATTTGAAGACAATGTAAATATAGAGAATGTATGTCAGTAACAGGCATGTTCCTTTCCACCGGCCAAGGGCTGCCCTTCCGTAGGGAAGCATGAATATCAGCAGCAGCATTGATATTGCCAGCATCCAGATAACATCGAACCTCATTTCGGCACTGACAGGAATTGTTTTTATCATACTGGTAATACCCAGAATGCCCAGGAGGTTGAAAATGTTTGAACCTATTATGTTGCCTATTGATATATCGAGTTGTTTCTTTAAAGCAGCCATAACTGATGTGGCCAGCTCGGGTACGCTGGTTCCGAATGCAATTATTGTAACGGATATGACCCGTTCGCTGACACCAAAACGTCGTGCAACTGATTCTGCCCCGTCAACAAGCCATGAGGCTCCGAAATACAATCCGGCTGATGATATTACCAGCAGAAGCAAGGAGAGCTTTACTGAAAAACCAGCCCTGGAGAATACATGTCCGGTTTTTTCAAGGTCGATACGGGACTGCCTGACCGAAAAAAAAATGAAGCCTGCAAGAAGTACCAGCGAAACAGCTCCTTCAATAAAGGAGAGCCTTCCGTTTATCACGAACAGCGTAAAGAGAATACTGGCAAACATCATGTATGGCCAGTCAAACCTTACTGAATTTTTATTTACAGGGATAGAGATAATAATTGCTGTGAGCCCCAGCACAAGTGCGATATTGGAAATATTTGAGCCGACAACATTTCCAACGGCTATATCGGGATGGTTTTTAAGGATTGCTCCGATACTTACAACAAGCTCAGGTGCGGATGTGCCCACTGATACAACGGTGACCCCGATAACCAATGTGGAGATGCGCATGTGCGCTGACAGTGCTACGCCGCTCTTTACAAGCAGGTCACCACTTATAAGGAGTACGGTAAAGCCAAGGATCAGGTAAAAATAATCCATCTGGTGTCGGTTAATAACCAGCCCGGAGTATCAGGCTGCCTGTTCCTTCCATCAGTTTCCGGTTTTGTCCTTCCCCTTCCCTGGCCGTGCTCTCTCTGAACCGGTTTTTTTCTTTTCTGCCTGAGATTCTCCTGATCCGGATTTTTCAGCTTTTTTTGCGCCGGGTTTTTTTGTCCCGGTTTTCCTGGGCGTGGTTTCTTCTTCCGGGGGTTTCCCGGCTTTTACCGTTCCGGCAGCTTTTGTAGCGGATTTTACAGATGCGGATTTTTTTGATCCCGATTTTCCGGGTTCTTTGGCGCCCGTTTTTTCTGATACGGCCGCACCAGCTCCAGCCTCACCAGCTCCGGTTGCAGCAGCTCCGGTCTCACCGGCTCCGGCCGCACCAGCTCCGGTCGCACCAGCTCCAGCCGCACCAGCTCCAGCCGCTTTATCCCCGGTCTCACCAGCTCCGGTCTCACCAGCTCCGGCCGCTTCATCCCCGGAGAGGCCATATGGATCGTACGGGCTGTAAGGTGTACCTGAACTTCCGGGTTTGCCGGCATCACCCTTTCCGGAGGTTACTTCTGTGTCTGATCCGCCGTCTACCTTTTCCTTGACCTGGTCGATGTCTTTCCGGATCTCCTCGGTACTTTCACGGATGTCAGTTGCCTCATCTTCAAGCTTGTCTTTCATCTGGTCAAAATCCCTGCGAATTTCACCGGCGGTTTCACGGATGCCGGAGGTACTTTCGTTTATCTCCCGTTTAATGTCCTCGGTGGCCCTTTTGAACTCCCTCATACCTTTTCCCAGCCCCTTGGCAAGTTCGGGTATCTTTTTGGATCCAAACAGAAGCAGCACCACAACCAGTACGATGAATACCTCCGATCCGCTTATGAACAGCATTGTGCCCATTATCATTTTGATTTTTGTTGCTTTTGTTTCATCTTGCTGAACTTGCCGATAGAGTCAAATACAACAGGAGTAGCAATGAACAGTGATGAGTAGGTACCGACAATTACACCTATCAGCAATGCAAAAATAAATCCGCGGATAACCTCTCCCCCGAACAGGAATATTGCAAGCAGTACGAAGAAGGTACTCAGCGAAGTGCTGAAGGTACGGCTCAGTGTACTGTTCAGCGCGAGATTGTATACAGTGCTCCTTTCCCGTTTGGGATAGAGCTTGAAATATTCCCTGATACGGTCAAACACGACAACGGTGTCGTTGATTGAATATCCTACCACGGTCAGGATGGCTGCAATAAATGCCTGGTCTATTTCCAGAGAAAATGGCATTATCCCGTGCAGCAGGCTGAATATGCTGAGAACTATCATAACATCATGACCTACAGCCGTTATTGCACCAAGTCCGAACTGCCAGTTCTTGAAGCGGATGAACATATAAAGGAACATGATCACAAGGGCAAAGACAATGGCGTAAACGGCCTGAACCTTTATATCCTGTGCAACGGCCGGTCCAACCTTTTCGGAGCTTTGCCGGTAGTCGCTCATGAACCTTTCCAGAGAAACGTCCTCATCCAGGAACGGCTGAAGGCCCTGGTAGAGCAACTGCTCGACCTCCTCGTCCACCTCGGGATCAATTTCGTTTATCCGGTAATTTGTGGATATCCTGACCTGGTTCTCTCCTCCGAAAGTGATTACCGACGTCCCCTCGCCGTACACTTCAAAGAGAGAGTTCTGTATGTCGAGGGTACTGACATTGTCCTCAAAACGGACTATATAGGTCCTGCCGCCTGTAAAGTCAATGCCCTGGCTCAGCCCCCTTGTAAACAGCGACCCGATGCCGATAATTATAATAATACCTGAAACGGCATAGAAGAACTTTCGCTTTTCGATGAATTGTATATGAACATTCTTAAAGGCATTCTCCGTAAGTTTCGTTGCAAAACTGAGTGTTTTGTTCCTGTCAAGGAACCAGAGGAATATAAGCCTGGTAATGAATATGGCAGAGAAGAGCGAGGTACAGATACCTATCATGAGGGTAATGGCAAAGCCCTGTATGGGACCGGTACCGAAAATGTAAAGAATAATTCCGGTTAGCAGCGTTGTGACGTTGGCATCGATTATTGCCGAGTAGGCGTTCTTGTAACCATCAGATACCGCCAGCCGCAGTCCCTTCCCCGCCTTTATCTCATCTCTTATCCTTTCGAATATAAGCACGTTTGCATCTACCGACATGCCTATTGTGAGCACAATACCAGCTATACCCGGAAGTGTTAATGTAGCGCCAAGCGAGGCCAGCACCCCCATGATAAAGAATACATTCACGATCAGTGCTATATCAGCAACAATCCCCGCTTTGCGGCTGTAATAGATTATCATGTAGAGCAGTACCACCAGGAACGCAATGATGAATGAGCTAAGGCCCGCCCTGATCGCCTCCTGGCCCAGTGTCGGACCCACTATAGCCTCCTGTATGATCCTTGCAGGCGCAGGCAGTGCCCCTGATCTGAGCACATTAGCAAGGTCCTGGGCTTCGGTTATTGAAAAATCACCTGTAATCTGCGATCTGCCGCCGGTAATTTCCTGGGTAACCCTTGGGGCTGAATAAACATAGTCATCCAGTACAATAGCTATGCCACGGCCGATATTGTCCCTTGTCAGCCTGGCCCATATTCTTGCGCCCTCGGCGTTCATGGCCATGGTGACTTCGGCTGTTGCCTGGGTCTGGCCGAACTCAACCCTCGCGTCGGTAATGACGTCTCCGTCCAGCGGAGGACGACCGTCACGGCTTGTTACCTTGATGGCATGCAGTTCGTGGTATGTTTCGGTAGCATCCCATCTTGGCGGTTTGACACCCCAGTAGAAACGAACGTCGCGGGGAAAGAGCTGCCTTACCTGCGGCATGTTGAGGTAATTATTTACCCTGGCGGTATCGCGGTAATCGGCAATGCCTATTGACGAACCCGGCATCAGCTGACCGTCAGGTGTTGTACTCGGGTTGAGGATACTGAAAAGGGGAAATTCCACCAGCATCTGGTCCATCGAGATGTCTCTGTCAGGATCAAGTGTATCCTGATCAAGCAGGTCGAGCAGTGACTCCTCGTCAGATATCAGTTCATCGGCAGGTGTGAGATCCTGGTCGGGAACAAGCAGATCGTCTTCCTGTTCAACAGGATCTCCTTCCGGACCGGAGAGCACCCTCCTGGCCTCCTCAACCTCCTTTATCCGTTCATTTGCCTGCAACAGAAACGGGTAAATTTCGGAGTTTTCGTAGGTTTCCCAGAATTCAAGGTTGGCTGTTCCCTGGAGCAGTGACCTCACCCTTTCGGGCTCCTTCACACCAGGAAGCTCAACCAGTATGCGGCCGTGTGTCTCCAGCCTCTGGATATTCGGTTGTGCAACACCAAAACGGTCGATACGGCTGCGAAGTATGTTGAATGAGTTGTCGATGGCCCTTTCAGCTTCTCGCCTGATGACACTCAGGACCTCCTGGTTGGTAGAGTTGTAGCTTACCCTGTCGCGCAGTTCAACTGTGCTGAATATTGCGGCAAGCTGGGCATTGGGGTCGACTGTCTCAAATGCACGGCCAAACAGGGTAATGAAATCTTCGGTGCTTGTTCTCGACCATTCACGGGCAAGATTGAGTGCTTCGACGAATGTGGGGTCTGTGCTGTAATTTGACAGTGCACGTATTATCTCATAGGTGGATACCTCCAGGGTCACGTTCATGCCACCCCTCAGATCCAGCCCCAGGTTTATCTCTCTCTCCTTGGCTTCCCTGTAGGTGTATTGCCTGATTCCAAGAAAATTGTAGACAACCTCCCTCATCATTGAATCCAGGTATGCCTCTTCCCTGGCGGGATCACCCTGCGCATAAGCTGCGGCCTCCCTCTCAACCTTGTATGTGATATACGTGAAAGACAACTGGTAAAAACTTACCAGTGCCAAAAGAATTGCCAGCAGCTTTACTGCTCCTTTGTTCTGCATTTCTGTATAGGTTTATGAATTATGATAGTTTACAGCTCCTGTATTTTGTGGCGCAAATATATCATTTTTTTTTGTAAACCCTGCAGATAAACCTTAACCAAATATCCCTTATGGCTAAAACATTACAATTGCTTTTTTATTATCCCGGCAACCGCATTTCTTAACGGAAGAACCTTCAGGACAGGGCGGGGCCCGGGTTCAGAAAAGCTTCATGTCATCAAGTGTCTTCATTAGGTCACGCACTGCATTTGCGGAATCATTGAGCAGTTTTTTCTCATTCTTGTCGAGCTCTATCTCAATCACCTCCTCTACACCCTTCCTTCCAAGCTTTACAGGCACTCCCAGGTAGATGTCCCTGAAACCGTATTCACCGTTCAGGTATGCACATATGGAAAAGATCCGGTGCTGATCATGCACTATGGCTTCAACCATCAGGGCAACAGCTGCCCCCGGGGCATACCATGCCGAGGTGCCTATCAGTTTCACAAGGTCACCGCCTCCCTGCCTTGTCTTCTCAACTATCCTCTCTATCTCATCTTCGTTGAGAAGCTGGGAGATGGGTATACCTGATACCGATGTGTACCTGGGAAGGGGGACCATGGTGTCGCCGTGACCACCCAAAAGAAGAGCCTGGACATCACGGGGGGAAGTGTCAAGAGTTTCGGCTATGAAGGATTTGTACCTGGCGGCATCGAGTATCCCAGCCATCCCGAAGACCTTGCTGTGATGCTTGTTGGCGGCAAGGAAAGCTGCGTAGGTCATTACATCAAGCGGATTGGAGACGACTATGATCACGGCATCGGGCGAGTACCTGATGGCCTTTTCCGTCACCTCCTTGACAATCTTTGCATTGGTTGCAATAAGGTCGTCCCTGCTCATTCCGGGTTTACGGGGAATTCCCGAAGTAATTATTATGATTTCCGACCCTTTGGTTGCAAGGTAGTCGTTGGTAACGCCTATTATCCTGGTGTCGAAAATATTCACAGGAGCGGTCTGCCACATATCGAGGGCTTTGCCTTCGGCAAACCCGGGTTTAACATCAACCAGAACGATCTGGTTTGCAAGAGCCTTGTGAGCTATTACATTGGCGCACGTAGCGCCTACGTTTCCTGCTCCGATAACTGTTATCTTCATGGTATCTTTTTTTAGAGTAACACGGTTTCAGCTTTTTGGTTCAATTGGATAAAAATAAGAAATCCTCCCTGAAAATTGCAGAGGAGGATTTTTTGCATACCTGACCGGCTCATTATTCAGGATCAGAGTACCAGGCCATCAAAGTCCTCAATAAGTCTCATGTCGCGCTCAAAGTCATAAAGCGTAAGCCGGCGCAGGTTATAATAGTACCTCCAGTAGTTACGCAGCGATGATATGTATCCCCTTCGCGCGATATCCTGTTCCCTGATTGCATCGTTCAAATCGCGAACATCAATTCTGCCTATCAGGAACCTCTCGCGTGTGACGTCAAACCTCTTTTGTGCTATAGTATCTGCCTTGGCTGCAATTTCAAGCTGGTCATACTGCATGGTGAACTGCATTACCTCGAGATATACGTTCTGTTCAAAATCGATCCTTGCCTGCTCTACCTGTGTCCGTATCACCTCCTGGCTTGATTGTGCCATCCTGTACCTTCCCCGTCCGAGGCCCCAGTCCACTATGGGTATCTGCAAACCTACCTGGAGTCGCTGAGTGACCTGTGGGTCTTTATAGGCATCGGCAAATTCCGGGGCACTGCTCGTAAGTCCGTAAACTGCAAAGAGGTCGGCATTAAATCCCCTTTCCGATCTTGCCCGGGCCACGTCTCTGTCGGCTTCAAGCAATTGTCGCTCAAACTGGATCATATCGGGGTTATTTGTCAGGGCCTCGTTCAGTGCCTTGTTGAGGTCGGGCCTGAATTCCGGAACATATGGATCTATCAGGAGTTCAATATCGACTGTCTCGTTGTAACCAAGGAATGAACGGAGCCTGAACTTTCTGACCTCCAGGTCAAGTATTGCTTCGTTGAGCGCAGTCCCTGCATTAAGGTAGCTGAGTTCCATTTGCAGAAGCTGGTTTTCGGGTATGGTCCCGATGTTGTACCTGCCCTGTGCTATACGGTACAGTGTGTCGGTGTTTGAATAGTTAAGCTCTGCAATCTCGAGGTTCACCTGCGCCAGCGCAAGGTCAAAGAAGAGGTTTACGGCCTGAAAGGCCACTCCTTCAAGTGCACTCACATAATTCCTTTTGGCCTCTTCAAAGCGCAATGGCTCAATACGCCTCTGCCACCTGAAGGCATTGTAGCCCGACAGTGATTGCCTGAAGCCGATGTTCACGGGTGTGGTCCTGTAGGAGCTCGAGTCAATGTCGAGGTTGTCAACTCTCTGCAGTTCAGAAGACATGAATATCTGACCGCCGGTAAGCCCTATGCTCTGGTTCAGGGAGAGGCTTGCGAGGGAGTTTATGATGTTCCTCTCAATGAACCGGTCACTTCCGTCTGGAAGTGTATAGGTGGTTATTGACCGGTTGAAGTCAGGAAGGGTTCCCCTCAGGTTCAGGTTTGGCAGGAACTCTGCCTGGTATGTCCTGTGCTGCCAGTAGCTGGCCCTGAACCTGTGCTGTGCCAGTATTGCCTGGGGCGACTGATCCCTGGCAATCTCGACAACTTCGTTAAGGGTCAGGTGCAGCACTTTCTGTTGTCCATGTACAGAAGTAAACTGAAGGGTTAATGAAAGGATTAGGATCATTAAGCCTGTGTTGAATAGATTATTCCTTTGCATCTGGATCAGTTATGGTTGATAGTTATGGAATTTTTGAAGACTATTCATAACGAAGCGATTCGATAGGGTCCTTTTCCGCTGCCCTTTTGGCTGGTGAGTAACCGAATATCACACCTACTGATGCTGAGACGAAAAATGCTATCAGCACTGAAGAGAATGATACGATCGTGAGTATATCGGCAAAATGGGTGATCAGGTTGGAGAGGATAATGCCCAGGATAACCCCGATCAGACCTCCTGACACACTTATCAATACGGCCTCTGAAAGGAACTGTACAATTATATCTATCCTGGTGGCACCAATTGCCTGCCTGGTACCTATCTCCTTGATCCGTTCCATTACCGATGCGAACATAATATTCATAATGCCTATCCCTCCCACAATAAGTGAGATGCTGGCGATCGCTCCCAGTACAATATTGAATATTTCACGTGTGCGCTGCTGTTGTTTCAGAAGCAGTTCGGGGACCGTTACTTCAAAATCCTTTACTTGAGAATGTCTCCTCAGAAGCATCCTGCCAATCAGCTCGGCAGTGGGGGAGAGCTGCTCGGTCTCTGCCACCTGTACCACTATCTTGTCAAGCTGGTGGTAGTTCGATGAGGTGTTCTGGGAAGGATTGGTGCTTACCATGCTCCTTATCTGCATGAATCCTCTTCCCCCGCCCATAATGTTCACTCCCGACCTGGCCGCGTCGCGCCTGACAATTGCCCGGTTGTTGTAACGCATAAGCATGGTCTTGGTGGGGATGTAGATATTGTCATTGTATACGTTGATACCGACATTCTCAAAGGCTGAAACAGATACGTTGGTACGTTCGATAACCCCTATCACCTGGAGCCATACATGTCCGAACTTGATGTATTTGCCTATTGGGTTAACGTCGGGAAAGAAACGGGTCTTGATATTTGCGCCGATAACAGCAACGGCAAGACCATTCTCTTCCTGGTGCTCATTGAACACCGTGCCCGATTCCAACGGGAGGTTGAACAGTTCAAAATAGTCGCTGGATACCCCGATAAGCTTCGCCTGCTCTCTTTTACCGCCGTACACGGCATGTGAGTTGAGGGCTATTTCCGGACTCATGCGGGTTACTGACGGGATTGTAGTCTTAATAGCCTCGGCATCCAGCAGTGTAAGTCCCCTACTGAACCTCCCTCTTTCCCTCTGCCCGTTACCGTTTTCTTCGTCCGAATCGCCTGTATCCTGCACGATGGGTGTTACCATTATGTTGTTAACCCCCACCATCTTTATCTGCTCGAGGATCTCCTGCTGCGCGCCGTTGCCGATTGCCAGCATACTGATAACCGATGCCACGCCGAAAATTATCCCGAGTGCGGTGAGCACCGACTTCAGCTTGTTGGCCAGGATGGACTCCATGGCAATAACTACATCGTGAAAATATTTCCTCATAACACTGTTTTTTATCAGTTACCCGGTCTGGTAATCTGCATCCCGGCACCTGCTCCGGCAGCCCCCGCACCCGGCTGACGCATCTGCCTCATGCGGTTCTCGCGATCGCGCAGTACCCGCTCCTCTTCCTGTCTCCTGTCCTGTTCTTCTTCCCTTTGACGTTCCCTTTTTTCTTCAATCACAGCTATAAGCTCTTCTCCAACCAGCCTGTACCTGTCGGGGTTTTCAGGGGTTGTCAGATATATTCTTTCATTTTCACTCAACCCGTGCTCAGCGATAACATGGTTTTCGTTTGCACTTCCCAGTACAACGATCTGTTTTGTACCATCCCTCTTATACACGAAGGGAATGCTGTCGGTCAGGTTTATCGCTTCAAGCGGTATATAATGGACGTCATCAAAAGTCTGCGTTATGATAATATTGCTGGTGGTCATTGCCGGCCTCAGTATCGGGTCATATTCATTAATTCTTATCAGTACCTCAAAAACCCTGGCATCGGTATTGGGCAGCTGCTCCCCTACATTTGCCACGGAGAGAATTTCTCCCGTATATGCCCTTTCGGGGAAAGCGTCGACACCGACCCTGACCCTTTGACCTGCCCTTACCTTGCTGACGTCAATTTCATTAACGTATGTCCGTGAAAGCATTGATGAGAGGTCGGGCAGAGTTGCCACTGTAAGGTCCCAGGGACTTATGTTTGACCCTACGGTACGTCGCTGGCCGCTCCATTCGCGGTGATAAATGACCATTCCCGATTTGGGAGCCCGGATCTCAAACTTTTCAAGCACATCAATCATCTCCTGGTACCTCCGTCTCTGTTGGGCCAGGTTGATAGATGCCTCGTTCATATCTTCCCTTGCCTGCTGTATCCTGAGCTGGTAATTCTGTTTTGCCTGCTCAAGTCCCCTCTCAGCCCTGTCAAGGTTTATCTCCGCCTGCCTGATGGTGGCGGGGGGCTCAAACTTCGACTGCTCAAGTGTCAGGTTACGCTCCTCAACCGTGTACCGGAGGTTGATCAGTTCATCCCGCAGGTTGCTGAGGGTAATTGTGGTATCCAACTGTGTTCTTGTATACTGGGCCTCGGCCCTTTCAAGGGCATCTTCCATATCCTTCAAAGCATTGTCAGATTCAGAGCGGTCAAGCAGGGCAACATAATCGCCCGAATCAACCACGGTTCCCTCAGGGATCAGGTCCTGTATCCGGATATTGCCTATCCGGAGGTTTCGGCTCCTAAGCTCGGCCGGTCCCATTATCTGTTCGGAGCGCTCAGCCTGAAGCTCTCCTGTAACGGTAACCAGAACCTCAAACCTGCCCTTCATTACCGGCACTTCCAGCATTGCGATGTTGTCCTGGTCCCCTGCAATGGCATAAATTATTATACCCAGTACCAGCGCTCCTATTATAGAAGTTGTAATTATTACGTTTTTCTTCATTGTAAAATGAATTATTTAAAAACTAATGATATATAAATACTAACGGGTTTTTCAGCTGTGAATTTCAAAAATCTACCAAAGAAACAAAAAAACAGCTCCAAAAGTTCGAACTTAACTTTTTTTAACCCCCGACATTATGTACGGAGGATACATCTGATGATAGAACCGGTCATATGAACTTATTGGACATGCTACGTTCGCTATGGTTTAATCTGACGCGGACTGATTATTGTTAAGGAATGTTAATGGTTGCAGGCGCTATCTGATATGGCCGGCGATCCTGTCAGCCAGCATCACGGCTTTCTTCTCCGTTTCTGCCTCCGAATAGATCCTTATGATCGGTTCTGTATTGGATTTACGCAGGTGCACCCATCCTTCGGGGAAATCTATCCTTATACCGTCGGTATCATTTATTGGGTGATCTGAATAGATTGTCTTGATTTCGGAAAGTATTTTTCCGGTATCGATGGTTTCTGAAAGTTCGATCCGGTTTTTCGCCAGGTGGTAATCAGGATACAATTTCCTGATTTCGCTGCATGAGCTGCCCGACCTGGCGAGATGGGAGAGAAACAGGGCAATGCCCGCCAGGGCGTCACGCCCGTAGTGAAGCGGGGGATAGATCACACCGCCGTTACCCTCTCCGCCAATTACCGCACCGGTCCGCTTCATCTCCTCCACGACGTTCACCTCGCCAACCGCAGAAGCACTGTAAGAGCCCCCGTATTTTACGGTAATATCTTTAAGGGCCCTTGTTGAGGAGAGGTTTGATACCGTGTTGCCCGGAGTGTTCTGCAGGACATAATCAGCCACGGCAACCAGCGTATATTCCTCTCCGAACATCGTGCCGTCTTCGTTTACAATGGCCAGCCTGTCCACATCAGGGTCAACTGCAAATCCAAGGTCGGCTTTGGCCGCGGCCACTGCATGTGAAAGCTCATGAAGGTTCGCAGGCAGGGGCTCCGGGTTGTGTGCGAAATTACCGTTGGGCTCACAATGCAGTTTTATGATCTCTTTTACCCCAAGGGCTTCAAGAAGCTGAGGCACTGCCGTGCCGCCGACAGAATTGATGCAATCAATGGCAACTTTGAAATTTCCTTCTGTGATCGCTCCCCTGTCCACCAGCGGCAGATTAAGTATCTCTTCAATGTGCCTTCGGGTATATCCGGTTTCAACCCGGTAATTTCCCAGCTCATATACTTCTGCATAGTTAAAAGACCCGGAGCCGGCCATTTCAAGGAGGTACTCACCGTCTGCCGCTGAAAGAAACTCGCCGCGGTTGTTAAGAAGCTTCAATGCATTCCAGTGTGCCGGGTTATGGCTTGCCGTGAGTATTATGCCCCCGTCAGCCTCTTCAAACTTCACAGCCATCTCAACTGTCGGTGTGGCGGCCGGTCCCAGATCCGTCACATCAATGCCCATACCCATCAGGGTTCCGCACACCAGGTGGTTTACCATCTCTCCCGATATCCTGGCATCCCGCCCGATGACCGCCCTGTACCGCTTTTTCTTTTCCTGTTTCATCAGCCAGCTGCCCCATGCCGAAGTGTACATTACAATATCCTGCGGCGTAAGTCCCTCACCGGGGGGGCCGCCAATAGTGCCCCGGATACCCGATATTGATCTTATCAGTGTCATGGCTGCAATTTTTTGAATTATATGATTGACCGGCTAATTTAATTCAATTGACTGAAAATACCGCAGTCAGGCTTAAAAAACCCGGTACCGGAATGGCGGCTCATTCCCGGTAAACCATTTTACATAATATTATGGGCTTAAAAATATTAACTTTGCATTCCCAAAACAAAACCACAATGGCTGAAAAGAAAAATCAGGGCGGGTCCGGCAGATCCGGCAGATCCGGCAGATCCGGCACCACCGGTGACACTGACAAGTCCCGCAACCAGGACAGATCGCGCAAACCCGGCAGGCCCGGTACCACCGGCAGATCCGGCAGATCCGGCACCACCGGTGACACTGACAAGTCCCGCAACCAGGACAGATCGCGCAAACCCGGCAGGAAAGAGGAGCATCCATTTGAAATTTTCAAAAAGAAGAGGCAGTCCCCCGCAAAAGGAAATGTAAGCAAAGGCGGTCCCGAAAAGGCGACTGATGCTGATGTCCGGTCAGGTACGCGCACTGACAGAAAGCCGGCTGAGATCAGGCTTAACAGGTTTATAGCCAATTCCGGAATATGCTCGCGCAGGGAGGCAGATGAATACATTAAAGCCGGCCACATTATTGTAAACAACAAAGTTGTTAAAGAGGTAGGCACTAAGGTGCTGCGGTCGGATGTTGTCAGGTTCAAGGGCAAAAAGCTTGATCCCGAGAAGAATGTGTACCTGCTGCTAAACAAACCCAAGGATTTTATAACCACCGTTGATGATCCGCGTGCCAGACGCACGGTAATGGACCTTGTGAGAAACGCGTGCAGGGAGCGTATATACCCTGTCGGCCGGCTGGACAGGCATACTACCGGACTGCTGCTGTTTACCAATGACGGCGACCTGACAAAGAAACTCACTCATCCTTCACATGGTGCAGTCAAGATATACCAGGCCGGGCTTGACCGGCCCCTTGATCCGGCCGATCTGGAAGAGATAGCTAAAGGTGTTGAGCTTGATGACGGGCACATAAAGGTTGATGAGATAAGCTGGGCCGATGAAACCGACCGGTCCAAAGTGGGTATCCGTCTCCACTCCGGGAAAAACCGTATAATTAGGCGTATCTTCGGTCATTTTGATTATAATGTTACACAACTTGACAGGGTCTTTTTTGCAGGTCTTACAAAAAAGAACCTTCCGAGGGGGAAATGGAGGTTTCTTAACGAAAAGGAGATCAATAAGCTGAAGATGAATATATTTAAGTAGACCGTTCCAGATGTGCAGGCCACAGGCTGATTAATAAGTGACAATTAATGAACAGAGGTTTAATTGTAATCGTAACATTTTTATTTTTGCCGTTTTGGCAGGCTGTTGCCGCATTCGCTGACATTACGCTGAAGGGCCGGCTCGTAGATGCCGTTACCGGAGAACCCCTCGCCTTTGTCAATATTGTTTATACTGACAGGGGAACGGGTACAACAACAGGTATTGACGGCGGTTTTTCAATTACAACCGCTTCGCTGCCCGGATCCCTGAGACTGAGCTATGTCGGCTATGAGACCATGACAGTCATTCCCTCCGAAGATGATGTGAACCGCACAATGGTGATCAGGATGAAGCAGCAGCCCGTTTTGCTGGAGGAGGTTACGGTTACTCCCGGAATTAATCCTGCCCACCGGATAATAAGAAAGGCATATGAGAACAGGAGGCTCAACAATCCGGAGATGCTCTCATCATTCTCCTACACATCCTACAACAAGCTTTATTTCACCCTTGTCCCTGACAGTGTTTTATCCAGGATAAACCTGCCGGGCTCTGCAAATGTATCGATCCGGTTTGCATTCACGGGCGGGTTGGAGACAGAACAGAACGGGTACGAAGAAGAAACTCAGGCTGAAAAGGTTGATTCAAGTAAGATCAGGCTGCGGGAATTCATTGAAAAGCAGCATATTTTCCTTATGGAATCGGTAAGCAAACGGGAGTACCGGCGACCCGGCAGGAACAACGAACAGGTGGTTGCATCAAGGGTTAGTGGTTTTCGTGATCCCTCATTTACATTACTTGCAACACAACTCCAGTCATTTACTTTTTATGACGATCACATCTCGATAATGGACAGGAGTTACCTGAACCCGGTCAGCCGCGGAAGCACATCCAGGTATTCGTTCATACTGGAGGACAGCATGTTTACCGAACGGGATGATACTTTGTTCATCATATCATTCAGGCCCTACCCCGGCAGGAATTTTGACGGACTGCAGGGGGTGGTCTATATTAATTCCAACGGATATGCCATACAGAATGTTATTGCCGAGCCTTTTGAGCCGCGCAGTTTTTTTACTGTCCGTATCCAGCAGAACTACAATTTTGTCGAGGGCAAACAGTGGTTCCCCGGTGCACTGAATACCGATATAATATTCGGGAGGGAAAGTGTGCCTACCGGTACAGAAACAAGATACAACCTTGTTGGTATTGGAAAGACGTACCTCTCAGATATTGAGATTGAGCCTGACCTGAGCAGGTGGCGTTTCAGCAATGTTGAACTTAAGGTAGCGCCCGATGCGTACCGGACGGACAACCCCCACTGGGAGAAATTCAGGGTTGGGACCCTTACAGAAAAAGACCTGCAGACATATCATTATATGGACAGTGTGGGTCAGGAGGCAAATTTTGACCGCACCCTGCGGTTATTTGAGACACTTGCTTCGGGTTATATACCATGGGGATACCTCAATATTGATTACGCCAGTCTGCTGGATTATAATTATTTCGAGGGTCTCAGGCCAGGAATCAGGGTCCTGACCAATCAGCGGGTTTCGGGAAGGTTCTCTGCCGGCGGCCATATAGCATGGGGATTTAAGGACAGGGAGCTGAAATACGGGGCCGAGACCTCACTCTTGCTATGGAGGCCGGGTGATGTCAGGCTTGAGCTGTCATACTCGCGCGATGTTGAGGAGGCAGGGGGATCCGGGTTTTACGGGACAGGCGTCAATCTCACATCAGAAAACTACAGGCGCTTCATGATTGGGCGCATGGACTATTCAGAAGCTTATGATGCTGCACTGTCAATGCAACTGGTCCGTCACCTTGAAGGCAGGTTCTATCTGAATGTAAGGGAGGTGATCCCGGGTGATGCATATGTTTTTACCGGTGAGGGAACCGGAAACGGCTTGTTCCGGTTTACCGAAGCCGGCATGCAGCTGCGCTTTGCTTACAGGGAGCGGTTTATCCAAACACCACGCGGAACAAGGATATCGATGGGTACTGATTATCCTGTGGCATGGTTTAACTATGGCAGGGGAACGGGCCTCTTTGACGGCGGGTATGAATATACCAGGATCTCAGCTGCTGCATCACATACTTTTACAACACGAAGCATGGGGAGAACATCACTGGTAATTGAGGGCGGGGTAACAGACAGGAATATGCCATACCAAATTCTCTTCAGCGGCAAGGGCAGTTACAGGGGTTTTTCGGTTGAGGCGGCCAACAGCTTCGCCACCATGCGTCCGTCTGAATTCATTTCCGACAGGTTTGCATCGCTTTTCCTGCGTCATAACTTCGGGAGCCTGCTATACAGATCAGGTAGTTTCAGACCTGAAGTGGTACTGGTAACAAATATGGGAATCGGGAAACTTTCAGAGCCGGGTAACCACCTCAATATCCCTTTCAGTACTATGGAACAAGGGTATATTGAATCGGGCCTGCTGGTGAACAACATCATCAGGCAGTTTTTTCTGGGTTACGGTGCCGGTGTTTTTTACAGGTACGGGCCCTATGCTTTTGAGCGCACAATTGATAACTTTGCATTTAAACTGACTCTAAGCGTCAACCTCAGATAAATCACAGGGATATGGGACATAAATCGGGATTCGTAAATATTCTGGGCAATCCCAATGTTGGTAAATCAACCATTATGAACGCACTTGTCGGTGAAAATCTATCGATAATCACTTCGAAGGCACAGACAACCAGGCACAGGATCATGGGCATTGTTAACGGCGATGATTTCCAGATTGTCTATTCCGATACTCCCGGCATCATCAAGCCAAATTACAAGCTCCATGAATCGATGATGAAGTTTGTAAGCAGCGCTATAACAGATGCCGACATACTGCTGTATGTTACCGATGTTGAGGAAGACATGCTAAGGAACAGTGAGTATCTGAAGAGGATCGGCAGGCTCAGGATACCGGTAGTTCTTTTAATCAACAAAATAGACCTGAGTTCCCACAGCAGGGTTGAGGAGCTGATGGCAAAATGGGAAAAGGTACTTCCCGGTGCCTTCATCATTCCCCTATCTGCCAAGGCAGGATTCAACCTTGACAAGGTCTTCGGCAAGATTGTCGGGCTTTTGCCTGAATCGCCGCCCTATTACCCCAAGGATACTCTCACCGACAAGACTGAGAGGTTCTTTGCCTCCGAGATCATCCGTGAAAAGGTTTTTCTGAATTACCAGAAAGAGATACCATACTCTGCAGAAATTGAAATAGAGGAGTTTACCCGAGAGAAGGACCTGTTGCGGATACGGGCGGTCATTCATGTTTCGCGCGACACCCAGAAAGGGATCATCATTGGGAAGAAGGGGGCTGCATTAAAAAAAACCGGGACAGAGGCAAGAATTGATCTGGAGGAATTTTTTGGCTCCAGGGTCTACCTTGAGCTTTTTGTAAAGGTTACCAAAGATTGGAGGTCCAAAGAACAGCAATTAAAAAGATTCGGATACAGATAAAAGGCTATGAGTTATATTGTTGCAATTGTTGGTCGCCCCAATGTGGGTAAGTCTACTCTCTTCAACCGGTTGTGCGGTGGGAGGAAGGCCATTGTTGATGAGCTCCCTGGTGTTACGCGTGACCGGCATTACGGGAAATCAGACTGGAACGGTAAGGAGTTCTCAATTATTGATACCGGAGGTTACATCACCAAATCGGATGACGTGTTTGAGGAGGAGATCCGGAAACAGGTTCTTCTTGCCATAGATGAGGCCGACACAGTGTTCTTTGTTGTTGATGTTACCAATGGTATTACCGATCTTGATGAGTCGGTTGCCGGACTGCTTCGTCGCAGTGGCCGGAATACCATACTTGTTGTAAACAAGGTTGACAATTCACAGAGGTATTATGAGGCATCTGTTTTCTATAAGCTTGGCCTTGGTGAGATATACCCGGTATCAGCCATTAACGGATCAGGAACAGGGGAGATGCTTGATGCGCTTACTGCAGCAATACCCGAAGGTATCAGGGAGGAGCGCACGGAAGACATCCCCTACTTCGCCGTTGTCGGAAGACCCAATGTCGGAAAATCATCGCTGGCAAATGCCTTGCTGGGTGAGGAGAGGAACATTGTTACCCCGGTGGCAGGCACCACCAGGGATTCAATACATTCTTACTATAACAAGTTCGGGCATGAATTTTACCTGATCGATACCGCTGGACTACGGAAGAAGGGCAGGACTATGGAGGATATTGAATTTTATTCAATAATGCGTTCGGTACGGGCAATTGAAAGGTCGGATGTGTGTATTGTGATGATAGATGCAACAGCCGGTATGCAGGCGCAGGATGTTAACATATTCAATCTGGCTGTCAGGAATAAAAAAGGAGTGGTCATTGCTGTAAACAAATGGGACCTGGTTGAGAAGGAGACCAATACGGTGAAAAGGTATACTGCGGTCATAAAGGAACGGATATCTCCATTTGAAGACGTTCCGGTAGTTTTTTCTTCAGCTCTTACCCGGCAGCGTATTTCCAAACTGCTTGATGCTGCAGCGGCGGTTTATACCAGACGAAGCCAGCGGATAAGTACCTCAAAACTGAATGATGCGCTGAGGCGCGCGGTGGATCAGTTCCATCCCCCGGCAGTAAAGGGCAAGCATATCAAGATCAACTATGTTACGCAACTTCCGGTAAAAACTCCTGCATTTGCCTTTTTCTGCAACCTTCCTCAATATATTAAGGATCCGTATAAAAGGTATCTTGAAAACCGGATCCGGGAGAACTTTGATTTTACAGGAGTGCCGTTACAGCTTTTCTTCAGGAAGAAATAGCTTCATGTACAAATGCTATACCTTTATACCCATGAACAATACATCATCAACCTGTTCATGGTCCCCTTTCCAGAGATTGAAACTGTTGCGTATATGATCATGCTGTTCATTCATGGGTTTACTGCAAATGTCGGTCAGCAGGTTCTTAAGTCTTACCATTTTGAATTTCTTCCCCAGCGGGCCACCGAACTGATCGGGATAACCATCGCTGAACAGGTAAATTATGTCGCCGGGGTCAAGCTGGTATCCCTGGTTTTCAAAAGCTTTTTGATCGGTAAAGTAGCCTCCGATAGAGTTGCGGCTTCCCCTGATATACATAAGCTCCCCTTTGTGGTACATCATTATTGGCCGCATTGCAGAGGCAAAACGGACATACCGTGTATTGATGTCAAATTCGCACACGGTAATGTCCATCCCGTCAGTTGATTTGCCGGAAGGATCAACATTCTGGTTCAGGGTGCTTGTTACTTCCCTGTCAAGCGTTTCCAGTACGTCGGAGGGAGAGTTTACATCAGCCCTCATGCATATATCCTTGATGAGGGTTGTACCTATCATCGACATGAATGCACCCGGAACTCCGTGACCGGTCGAATCTGCGCATACAATAAGGAACTTGTTTCCATTTACGTTGTCAAACCAGTAGAAGTCGCCGCTCACAATATCCCGGGGCTTGTAAAATACGAATGACTCCCTGAAGTTCTCAGACATTTTCGAAACGGGCGGGAGAATGCTTGCCTGTATTCTCTGGGCATAGTTGATACTGTCGGTAATGTCCTTGTTTTTATGTTCAATCTCAGCTTTCTGCTCGACAACTTCCCGGGTCCTTATCTCCAGCTCCCTTTCAATACGCTCCTTTTCAATACGCAGGTTCCGCTCCCTGATCTTTATGAAAAGAAAGAGCATGAGGCCTGCCAGCGAGGCAACAATCAGAAAGAAGTACCATTTTTTCCAGATCGGTTTATCGATATTTACAGGAAGTGAAACCGGGTATTCGGTGGTAACTCCCTCAGCGTTTGTGGCCCTGACAAGGAATGTGAAGTTGCCGTCATCCAGTCTGGGATAATATGCAAATCGCTGCATGGTCGGTTCTGACCAGTCCAGGTCATAGCCGTCAAGCTTGTACTGGTACAGGACCTTTTCCGGATCCGCATAGCTCAGTCCTGTATATTCAATTCTGACCCTGTAGCTGCCGTAAGGCAGCGTGATGCGGTCAATATTCTCATACAGGTCATCCGATACCTGGACCGAGGTGATATTCAACAACGGTGATGTGGCTGTATCCTTCTCCTTTGAGTTGTCATATATTACCAGTCCGTCACTCGTACCAAAGAGCAGTATACCGTCCTGTGTGCGGTGAGCTGCATTGAAGTTGAAGTCTCCCGTCACTGAGCTTTCAGTACTGTAGGTCCTTATATGGTATGTTTCAGGATTGATCCGGCTGACACCCAGCCTGTGGCCTGCCCAGAGGTTTCCCTGGTCATCAGTAATAAGGCTGTAGCAGAAGTTACTGTGCAGTCCCTCGCTGGTTGTTATCTGGATCACTGTATCCTGTGTAATATGAATAAGGCCGTTTCCGTTGGTTGCAGCCCACAGGTTCCCGTTATGATCTTCTGTAACGGCCACGAAATCAAGCTCCATGGAGGCGATCCTGACAAACCTGCTGCTTTCTGCATCCACAATCCTGTTACCCCTGGTTGCCACCCATTTTGTGCCGTCTGAGGCGGTGAAGACACTTCTTATGAAGTTATGGGGCATCCCTTCATCTGTTCCGAGCCTTCTTCGTTCTCCGTCGTTAAGGTCAAATTCCAGAATGCCGCTGCTGGTTGCAGCCCTCAGCACACCGTTTTCGTGGTCAAGGTCATGTATGCTGTTTTCCAGTGAGTTTGAGGAAAAATGGAAACGGGATGCCGAAAGGGTTCCGGTATTTAGCATATAAATACCATTCTCAGCCGTGCCGATCCAGATGTTATTTTCATGGCAGCAGGTAATTGCAGTGACCATGTCGAAAGGAAGACCCCTGCCGGTGCCGATGAAAGTCCTTTGGCCGGTCAGTCTCGATATTCTCAACAATCCGCTTTCTCCTCCAAGCCAGAAGTATTCGCTGTCGGAAAATACAGAAAGCACATTATTGCCGAAAGGCTCTTCAAATGATCTGATGAAACTCAGCGATTCATCAGACAGCATTGACAGTCCGTCAAACGTTGCAAACCAGTAATTGCCTTCCCTGTCGGCATAACTCTGATGCACAATATCCGATGGAAGTCCGTTGGCGGTTGTGAAATTCTTTATCTCTGCCTTCTCTTCTGCACTTAAGAGGTTGCTTATCCTGTAAACGCCGTTTCCCCTGGTGGTTACAAGGAGATTGCCGGTGTGGTCGCGCCCCAGGGATTCTATGATGGTGTTTCCGATCCCGAGGGTTTCGCCCACATTGGATGCAATAAAAGATCCGTCTTCAGCTTTTGAGATGTAAAAAAGTCCCCGTCCCCTGGTCCCGGCGAAAACGCCGTTATCATCAGGCAGAAGAAAAGAGACGGCAACCTCCGGCAGCCCTTCGATTTTTCCCTTTCTTTCAGGGCTGCTCCCCGGATAGTAGTTGTAAAGATACAATCCGTCAAATGACCCTGTCAGCAGTTGGCCATCGGTTGTTACCGTCATGGAAGTAATTGCCGTTCCTGAGAACATATCCTGGTGGTGAAAGGTATTCAGATCATCATCTATTATTAGGAGTCCGTGTTGCTGTGATGCAACCAGGATATTGCCCCGGCTGTCTTCCGCAATGCCTGTCACCATTGTCCTGACCGCTTTGTTATCGGGGACGGTTATCCTGTTGCCGGACAGAACGGCTATGCCGCCGCTGTTATACCCGAACCATATCCTGTTACGGGAATCCCTGAAGCTCCTTACAGTAAAGCCCGGCGGGATTGAGTCCCCGAAAGGGTTGACCTCAAAATCAAATCCGTCAAACCTTGCCAGTCCGGTACTTGTGCCCACCCAGATAAAACCTGACTCATCCTGTGCAACGGTATAGGCAAACCGGTGTGGTAGTCCCTGTTCAATACCGTAGTTCCTGAAGCGGTATTCCTGTGCCTGCAGGGAAATTGCAAAAAGAGATGCGATTACTGCGGCAATGGCTGCCTGCCTGATAAATGAATCCGCGATTTTATACATTTTCTTTTATGATTATCAATTTCCTGCCGGTCTTACCCCGATGCTGTACTGGTACTGCGGAACCCCTCCTATTGGTATAACGTAGAACGGAAGTGCCTGGTCATACTGGTTGCGGATTGTTACCACGACGTTGTTGTTCCTGATAACCGGGGTTGCCTGTTTATGGAACTGCAGGTCAAGAGAGGTACCCCTCTCTCCGGGCAGTATTGTGAACCTGTTCTGCGCCCAGTAATCATCGCCCGATACATCCAGCAACTGCCCCTGCCGCTCAACCGAAACCAGCCTGATAATACCGTCATAGTCCCAGTCAAAGTTAGAGATCTCGACGGTGATTGTTTCATCATCTATGTAGGGATAGATATGGGAAACCTGGCTGGGATCGTTCCAGAGCCTGAATGTGTAGCTGTATGCAAACGCGTTTCCCCCTTCAACGGGTATGTTCTGGTCGGGGCTTGTGGAGAGGAAATAGCGATACATGTTGCCGTCATCACCCTCTATTCCCTGGGCAATGATCTTGAATACATTCCCGCGGAACTTCTCCACGTATTCACCCTCCATCGGATTGAACGGGCCGAAAGTGTACCAGGCGGCATCGTATTCGGGCTCGTAGCCGAACGTCCTTGAGGCAAGCTGGTTGCCGCTACGGTAATTGCCTTCCGGACCGGTACCCTGTGCATCGGGATGTGACCAGGTCTCCGGTCCCCCGTATACTGAAAAATTGACTTTTGTGTTCCAGTACCCGTTTATTTCGTCATACTGCCCTCCGGTTACCGGATTATACACTCTTATGTAAACCGGATCGGTATGATCTTCAGGAATCAGGAAAAAGAAAGTCTGTGTGAAATTGTCATCACCCCATGAAGGGCATGCATCACCGCCGAAAGTCACCAGCCAGGGTATGTTTTCATCCGGGGCGGGAACCGGCTGTGATTGCGCCGTAAAAAAGAGTAAGTGCCCCATGATTATCAGAATTGACAGATTTCTCATTGTACGCTATGCTATTGGTTTTTGAATCGGATAAAATTAACTATTGTCAATTATACGGTAAATTTACCAAACAGTTTCTTTTTTTCATGATCAAACATCAGCATAAAACAGCTTGCTTAAGCTATCCTGGCTGAATACAAACAAATACCGTGCCCGGCCTTAATTACCGGCTGGAACAAGGTGGCAATAACAGGAATAACTGGGTTGATCTATTGATTTTCAAGCACCACAATCTCTTTGTAAACACACGACCTCCTGTATCCTAACGGGGAATTGGGGTCAGAAATTACTCCCAGGGTAATTTCGTAGGTCCCCGGGTAGTCATAGGTGTGGTTAATTATCTCCCCGGCAGTTTTTGTGCCGTCGCCCAGTTCCCAGTAGAACTCATCAATGTCGAAATTGCGCAGGTAAGTATCAGAGGCATCAATGCTGATTTGCTGTCCCGCAAAGACCGTATCAGGGGCATTGATATAGGGCTGTTCAACCCTGGGGGTGGTGAAGTGGTAAAATGCAACATTGGACTGAGCCTCTCCGGTAATGACATCAATTACATCGAGCCTGACGGTATATGTCCCCAACTCACTGAAACAGTGCTCCGCTTCCAGTCCCCTTATCCTGGTACCGTCGCCCATGTCCCACAACAGGTAAAGGGTCGTGGTGTCAACATTTGCAGCTCTCTGCTCATAAAAAACAAAGCAGAGCTGCTCCTCCCGTATCGGTTCACAATCTGTGAACAGAGGGAATGTTGAGATAAAAGAGTAAATGTTGTCGGTCCCCTCCCTGTTTGATGAGAAGTAGCCGCTGGAGAGCTCCCTGTCGGCAATGAAGCCGAAGTCGTCATATTCTGAATTGAATGGGGCGGGCATTTTAACGGGTGTCTGCCAGTTTTCTTCCCGCCGGAAGGTGTAATAGAGGTCAAGATTCTCCCCGTTTGTCCTGTTGGAGGAGAAGTAGAGCCTTCCCCCCTGGTGCACATAGGGAAAGACTTCATCGCCGGCTGAATTTACCTCGCTGCCGAGGTTGACAGGAGGAGACCAGCTGTATGCCTGGAGGGTTGAGGCATAAATGTCCATTCCACCATATCCTCCGGTCATGTCGCTTGCAAAATACAGGGTCCTGCCGTCGCTGCTGATGGTTGGGTGTGCCAGGTTGTAGTTGCCGCTGTTATAGGGAAAGGGTCTTATATTGGCCCACCTGCCCCCGGAGTAATCTGCCATGAAAATGCCCAGTCTTGAGGTTTCCCTGCTGCTGCCAGAAATATTCCTGGTAAAAAAGATCGTGGATCCGTCTGGTGAAAAACTTACTGGCCCGTCATGATAATTGCTTTTCAGTCTCCTGTCCAGAAGCCCGGGATTCTCCCATCTGCCGGATCTCCTGCGGGAGGTTTTATATATGTTGAAAAGATTCTCCCCTTCATCTGTGGTACGCGTAACAATTACACCCATTCTGCGGTTTGTTGTAAAAACAATCCCGTCGTCGTAAAAAGCCGGTGCAAATTCATCGAACCTGTCCGTTGTGAAGGGGAGGCGTGTGATTTCATAGAAGTCATTCTGTTGCGCATCATTAGTTGCGCCGGCAAGGAGGATAAACGTCAGTATAAGTATTGGTGTCCTCATTGTCAAAAGTATCGGGGGTTAACAGCACTAACCCTGAACCTGAAATCATATATAAGTGCCACTTCATGGGAGCCGTTGTGATAGCTGCTGAGCCGTCCCAGTGAGTAGTCGTATGTATAACCCAGCCGCAGCCTGTCGTTAATCTGGATCTTTACCAGTCCGACCAGTGCATCCTCAATCCTGTATGATGCGCCAATCCATATAAGATCCCCCAGGATAAAAGAGAGGTTGGCGTCAAGCTGGACCGGGTTGTTTTCATTGTACTTGACGAGGAAACTGGGCTTGATCTTGACCACTCCGCTTCCGATAACAACACCCGAGGTCAAGAGGTAATTGTAGTTTCCGTAATCATGATATAAAACAGCCTTCCCGTTCCTTGTGCTGTCACTCAGGAAGTGCGGTACTGATGCTCCCAGGAAAAACCTTCCGGTATAGTAATAAACGCCAAATCCGATATTCGGAAGCATGTCATGCGTTGCCGGTTCACTGAAAACAATGTCGCCGGGATCATGCAATGATATCCGGCTCCAGTTGGCGCTTCTGCTGATACCTCCGGCCTTGAGTCCCAGTGCCAGCCGTCCACTGCCGACAGGTATCCTGTAGGCATAATTAAAATAGAGGCTGGTATTATTCCTTACATCAATCTGTTCATTGTTGAGGAAAATGCCCAGGGCTACGTTTTCATTCCTCATCGGGGCGTGCATGCTGAGTGTTTGCGATACCGGGGCACCTTCAAAACCAACCCACTGGTTCCTGTAACCCAGTGTTATGTTGAAAACATCGCGGCTTCCTGCATAGGCTGGGTTCAGCGCCAGTCCGTTCAGCATATACTGGCTGTAAACCGGGAAAAGGTGCTGTGCATTCAGTCCGGAAAATGCTATGAAAAAGATCAATATAGCGGTAATTATCTTCAATTGAATTGATTTATCGCCTTAAAACTATGAAACCCTTGTATGTATATTTGTTGTCGACGCTGATAATATAGTAATATGTGTCTTCGGGAAGGCGTACGCCGCTGTTGTTTCTTCCGTCCCAGTCGTTCATGTAATTGTTGCTCCTGAATACGACATTACCCTGCCTGTTGAATATTGTAAGCTCATTGGTCGTCGAATTTTCCAGTCCCCTGATAATAAAAGTGTCGTTGAAGCCGCTGTTGTTCGGTGAGAATCCGGTAGGGGCATCAAGATCCCTGATAAATATTGTTACCATGTCTGATACAGGCTGGCATACCCCGTTATATACGGTCCATGAGAAGATGTTCTCTCCAAAGCCCAGTCCGGTCACTTCTGTACCGGGGCTGTCGGGAAAAACAATGTTCGCATCCCCTTCAATGACTTCCCATATTCCATAGGCCTCCGGCATGCCCGGGGGCAGTTCGGCACCAAGGAGGGTTTCAAATGTGTAATAGTATTCCTGGTCTTCTCCTGCGAAGGCGGTCTCAGGCTGTTCGTAAAAAGTCACCATGATATTGTTGTCTGCCCGGCATCTCCAGTTGGTCTCGGTCCACGTCAGGGTATATGTGCCGTACCCTTCTACCGTAACCGTTGCCCCGGGGTTTGAAGGGCCGGGACTGAAGGTTGCGTCACCTGATGATATTTCCCAGATACCCCTGCCAAGAGTCGGGGCTGCGTCAAGCCTGAACGCGGGTCCGCAAACATCGCCTCCTGTCCCGGGATCCGGTTCAGGGAAGGCATAGACCCTGGCACTGACTGATCCGGCAAGATGTTTTTCGGGGACTGAACAGCCAAACCCGTCAACCAGGCTGTAAAAGGTGTATGAATAATCTGACGAATCAGGGGTTGACGGTGTTACTGCCGCACTGAAGTCGGGCGAAGAAACCCCTTCGGCTGTAAATAAATGCGTTCCGTCGGTGTAAACAAGTTCCATGGGAAACTCCCCGTTCAATGTGAAGGTCAGATCAATCTGCTCGCCGTTACAAATGGTATCGGTTATATCGGTAATTCTGCCGTATGAAAGGGGATGAAATTCAGCAACCGTGATATTGCTTGTATCCCTGCATGCATCATTCTTTCCGCTGAGGACAATTCTTCTGAAAAAGGTTGTATCTGAAAGGGGCGGGGACATGTAATCCCTTTCATCCGGATTGCCCTCTGCTGTCACCCATGGTGAGTTTCCGGCCGAGATCTCCCACCGGTAACTGAAAATGCCGTCACCACCCTCAGGGTCACTGCCCTCAAACAGTTCAGGAGCTGCCATATAACAAATGACCTGGTTTTCAGATATTGAATTGCCCGATATGAGGGGAAGTACTGTTACTGTGTGCGGCGGGCTTGTATCAAGGCATTCACCGGATTCCACGATTCTGCGGTAACGTGATGTTTCTGTGAGGGGACCGGGAGAATAAACCGGGGATGTCCATTCTCCGCTGACCGGGTTCCAGCTACCATCCTGATCCGTCTCCCATGAATAGATGTAAGATCCCTCACCAACACCACCTGTCAGGCCAAGGGGAGCTGATATGCCGTCGGGCGCGTCGCCGTGGCATATTGTCTGGTCATCATCCAGAAGGTTGTTGCGTATTTCAGGATGTACATCTACAGCCACAATATTTGAGGTATCAATGCAAACTCCCGAAGTTGCTACCCTGACAAAAAGTGTGGTGTCAACCAGTGGGGGAGGCAGGTAGTCAGCACCCCCGTTGTTTTCCTCCACCTCTGTCCACTGCCGGCTCTCTTCAGTATAGCTGTTCCAGTTATATTCAAACGTACCTGTGCCGCCCTGGACAGGAATGTCACCGTCAAGTCGCCCGGGCTGTTCACCTGCACAAATGGTTTGGTGGTCGGATATAACATTGCCCAATATCTTCGGCTGAACGGCAATTCTTAATATATTACTTGAATCTATTACCGGGGGGAAATCCTTGTCTTCTACAATTCTCATGAATTCAGTAGATGCTGTCAGCGGCCCGGGTTGATAATCCTGCCCGTCTTCCCCGGTTATCAAGACCCAGTCGGTATCTCCTGCGGGACGTCTGAGCCAGGCGAACTCATAGGGCCTTTCGCCTCCCCTGGGCCTTGTACCTTCCAGTGTGCCGGGAATATCCTCCTCACATATTGTAAGTCTTGCTGTCCGTATGCCGTTGAAAAGTATCCCGTTAAGGGAGACCTCAAGCTGTTCTATCAGGCCTCCCGGGGTGCCTATGGTTGATCCGTTAGGGTCATTCTGGATAGTGTTTGTCCCGCTCGGGCCGGGCAGCACTACAGTGTTTACCTCTCCGGGGAGGGAGGGTCCTGAATAAATTATTACTCCGCCACCGCCACCGCCACCGGGACCACCCATGTCGGGATGGTCTACATCACCACCTTTTCCTCCCCGTGCGTACATATTGATAACTCCCCTGTAGTGATCGATCGATGCCACTATGGTTCCGCCGCCGCCACCACCACCCGCACCCGCGGTAGCGATGCCGGTAATTGTTTCACCATCGGCTATGATAGCAGTCTCATCACTTCCTTCGATATAGTTTGCCACAATTATGACCATTCCGCCTCCACTTCCGCCTCTCGTGGCTTCCCTTTCGGCTGAGCCTGTTGAGCCTCCTCCCGCTCCTGCCATATATAACCTGTTCCTGAAATTGGCCATTGCGTCGAAAAGCTGATCCCTCAACCAGTAACCACCGGCACCACCTGTATCAAAACCCGGATCGCTGCAGGTTCCCGTTTCATTTCCCCCGAAACCTCCCTGACCGAAATTGGCTCCACCCCCTCCTCCGGAGAAGAGTCCGTTACCACCCCCTCCTCCTGTGGCGAAGCGACCTTTACCTTTTGCGAATTGATCGTCAAGGAGGACATTATCCGTATCAACAATATAATATGTTGCCGAACCTTCACCCTTCCGGCCGGCCTTGTCAGAACCTTCAGGGAAAGAAAGGGCGCTGTATGTTCCGGGGTCGGAAGCTGCGCATACCTCATTGCTGATAATCACCGGCTCCGGACCTTTAAATCCTGCTGCCGAAAGGTCTATGTTATCTTCAAGATAAAGGGTGTTTGTTACGATAAGTGCGACGATCCCTCCTTTTTCCCCATCCCAGGGCATTGCAGTAAGTGGGCCTGTAACGGTTACATTTTCATACCCTCTTACCCGCACAAGCTGCAAAGTTTCAACGGCTGAATACTCTTTGAGGAACTCCCTTGTGAAGGTTATGGTGTTCCCGGTAATTTCACTGATTATCAGGAATTCATAATTACCGGCATTGTTGATGTTCTGCTGTTTCCCGTAGTCTGCCGGGGGACTGGTAAGGATGCCGAGCCCTTTCATCTGGATCAGCAGTACCGTGTCCCTGGGCTGGAATAACGAGGCGTCCTTAACAGTAACTGACTGGTTGTTTTCAACCGACTCAACAGCGGCATAATCATTGATTGTGCCGGATATTCCTGCCTGTGAATGAAGATGCTGTGCAACGGAAAAAAATAAAACCGTCAGCAGGAGTAATTGCAGGGTTTTTGTTGCTTCCTTTCTAATGACCGTATTAATGGCTACACTGGTAAATTTCCCGAACACAGACAGAGTTGTTTATATTATTGCCGGGAATGCTCGGTATTATTAGAATCTTCCCGGTACCGCAAACAAATATAACAATTACTTGCATATTTGCTAATGACATGCAAAAAGATTTTTAACCTCAGAGATGTTCTCCCGGAAATTTCAATTTACATATTATCATCCTGCACCGATCCGGCCTCCATATTTTCGGGAGTAGCCAGGGGCAATCTGAACCAGAAGCAACTGCCTTTTTTGAATTCACTCAAGAACCCTACCGAACCTCCATACTGTTCTGCGATATTCTTTACTATTGCGAGTCCCAGTCCCGTACCACCTGACTTGGATGTGAAGTATGGGGTAAACATCTTGTCCTTTATGGAGGGGTGAATACCCTCCCCGTTATCGGTTATCTCAACAAGAGCCATACCTTCCTCCCTTTTGAGCTCGATTGTTATTGCTCCTCTCCGGCTTTTGGGAATGGCCTGGGTGGAGTTTTTAAGAAGATTTACAAGTATGCGGTTGAGCTGCATACGGTCGGAGATTACGTGCAGGTCTTCATTCCCGTTAAGCCTGAGATCGATATTTATATTACCTGAATTGGAGAATAATCCGGATACGTTTTTTATGGTCTCAGTAATATTGACCGGTTCCCTGACTGCACCGGGCAGTTTTGCAAAATGGGAAAATGCAGTTGCAATAGATGAGAGATGGTCAATCTGCTCAACCAGGTTCCCGGTTGTTTTTTTTAGGACCTCTTCCCAATTGTCTGTCTTGTCCTCCCAGGCTCTCTGAAGATGCTGGATACTCAGTTTCATAGGTGTGAGCGGATTTTTGATCTCGTGTGCTATCTGTTTGGCCATTTCACGCCAGGCACTCTCCCGTTCTGACCTGGCCAGAATACCGGCACTGTTTTCGAGCTCCTCGACCATTCTGTTGTATTCCCTAATAAGACTGCCTATCTCATCGTCACTTTCATAATCTATCTGTTCGTTTTTTCTGCCCAATGACAGTTCGCGGAGTTTGTCCTGTATGAGTTGCAGGGGTTTGGTGATGGTATTTGATACAATTACGGCGATCAGGATCGTGATCAGTATCAGTACGGCATAGATGTTGGCAACGGCAACCACCAGGGTATATATCTCTTTTGTGAGTATGTAGTGCCTCGTAAAATATGGCAGGTTAAGGTATGCGAGTATTTCGTTGTTCGTATTGGTGAAGGGTACATAAGCCGAAAGGAAGGAGAGGCTGCTGATTGACTCACTGTGCACAAAACGTGCATTATTGTTTATTACCATCTCCGAATAGGCAACAGGGTTCATTTTCTCTCCCGTGAGGCCAAGATCAAACACCTCGGGCCGTGAAGAGGCATAAAGGTTACCTTCAATATCATACAGGTTGATGTCTGTGTAAAATACATTCGAGAATTGTATCAGCAGTTCAGTCACGTAGTACTTCATATCCGGTGAAAGTTCCCTTTCAATGCCCAGCCGGTATTCAAGTTCAATCAGCACCGATTGTATCTTTTCGGTAATATTCTCAAATTGCTTGTTTTCAAATTGCATTATGTTGTAATAGACCGTGCCGGCACCGATAATTACGAGGGATAAAAGCAGAACCCCGATCATTGAGAATTTGATCTTGTTCTTGAAGTTGACCTGCAGCTTCTTCAGCCTGGGAGGATATTTGCCTGCAAGCAGTGCAAGCCCGTACAAAAGGTAAAAGAATGCAAAGCTGTATGAAAAAGATGTAATAAGGTCGATGGTGGTTGTGAGCGGTTTGCTTACTACTATAACATTGTCGTCGTCAACTCTGTAGGTAAGGTGTTCATAGCCCCCTTCCCGTACAAAATCCATCTGGTAGTCACTTTCAGTATCTAAATGAAGCCTGAGCGGATAGGAATACGTGCCTGTTCGCGTAATGAGCTGCCCCTGGTTATACTTTGCATTTGAGTACTGGGTAGCAGAAGGGGATCTGGAAAATTTGCCTTCAAGAAGAAGCTCGGGGTAGCCCAGCTGGTCACTCAGCAGTTTGCTGTCAAGTGAGATGAACAGAGTCTTTTCCCATGGATAGTCATCAAATTCGAACAGGATCATTCCAAGGTAGCTAATCCTTCCGTTCAGGTTGTCAAGGAAGTAGAACCCCGAATTCCTGCTGATTGGTATGCCATGTTCGTCTGCCATTTCATAAAAGAAACCATAACAATCCACCAGCTCTCCTACATCTTCGAGCCACAGGTCAAAGTCATGCCCGCATGGAGCTACCTGCAATTCATATTTCCTGAAATAACCACTGAAGTAGTTAGTCTCTAAATAGTTATACAGCTCATGATCCTCATAATACATGCCTGATAAAGTGTTTATCAGGAAGCTGTCCCGCCCCATCCTGTATTCAATCTCCTCGAACAGGAATTCAGCCACCTGGTCTCTTTCATTAGCCAGGTTCATTACAATAACCTGTCTTACACCCTTTTCCTTTTTGCTGCTGCTGGAGGTTATAAATGCAAGGGAGAAAAGGGAAACGAGCAATACAAGGAAAAGGTGGAGGGAGTACGTATACCTGTATTTGAAGTAGCGTATACCTGTCATGCTGAAGGTTAGTACAATAAAAAATAACAGCGCATATATGTTTATCTGCTCGCCAATTGTCTTGTAGACAGCAAAACCTCCGGCAAATGACATGAGAAATATTGCCAGGAATGTCCTGACGCCTACAAGTGTTGATGCAAGAAAAACGACCTTGTCGGTAAACAGTACAACTGAACCCAGAAGCATCGCAAGTGTAAGGTATGCGACCAGGCTGTAACGGTTAAGGTAGAAGAAATTATGGACCTCAAGCTGAATGTTCGAATTATAAATAAGTCCTGAGAATATGTAATGAAAAAGAAACATGAACCCTGAAAGAAGCAGGGAGAGGGCGAAAACCCACGTCAGGCTCTTGGTCCTGCATGGTTTGGTCTCCCTGTCAATAACCTTGAAATGCGATGTAAAGAAAATTGATATAAAAAATATCAGGGCAGTATTCATCAGAAGATCACCCAGGGAGGGAAACAGGGAAGACTTTGCATACAGGTGGGGCTGAAAGATTGAGAACTCCCTGAAGAGTTGCGGGAATCCCGTTTCAAGCATTCCAAGTCTCAATGCTGCCAAAGCAATTATGGTCAGCACAAGCAAGGAGTTTTTTGATGCATTTGACCCGAATCTCATGCGGTTGAAACTTCTGTGGAGAAAGAGAAACAAGAATATTATGCCTGCTAAATAAAGGCAGCATGCGATGATTGCAAATGTTTTGGCATGAGGTGGAGAGGAGGGGGGGGCAATGGAGAACAGAAATTCTCCTGAAGGGGAAAATATTGCATGTGTGCCCTTTTTCTCCGTACTTAGTTCAGCTTCGGGATATATTCTGAAATCATCATGGAAGTCATTTACAAGGAACTCATTTTCAAAAACATAATCATGCCTGACCAATATCAGCCCCAGGAGTGTGATGGCATCATCCATTTGATGCCTGATCACCACATACCACCCGTTTCCGGGATTGATCAGCTCATTCTGTTTCCATTCCGGCATTCGGTTCAGGTCAACAGGAAGTACATTGCTGTTCCAGAATACAAGATCTCCCTCCCTGTAACCAAGTATTATCAGCCCGTCATTCCTGTAAATCCCATCATACTCTTCAGCATATTCGCTTATAACCCGGGCCGGAGTACCGGAAGTCAGTCTCTGCCCTGCAGTTTCCAGAATTTCTGCCGCCGACCTGATTTTGGCATCAAGTACTGATTGGAAATGCGTGGCATTGATCCGTTTTTCATCCAGAACGTGCCTGTTGATATCAATTACAGTACCACAGGCAACAAGCAGCAAGGCCAGAAAGAGCATCCGGTAGTTTCGCAATATTTTTCCAGTTGTTTGCATCTGATCTACACTTTTTCCGGATGTTTGTCACTGATGATGGTAGGGCTCTCCCCTTATTATGGTCATTGCCCTGTATATCTGTTCAACCAGGATCAGCCTTACCATCTGGTGTGTGAACGTCATATCCGACAGGGAGATTATCCGGTCGACCTTATCAAAGGTTTTTTCCGGGAATCCCCAGGCTCCTCCCGTGTAAAAGACCAGTTCTTTATAACCGCTTGTCATCGCCGATTCTATAAATTTTGAAAATTCGACAGAGTTGAGCTTTTTGCCCTTTTCGTCAAGTAATACCAGCAACGACGAACCCGGTTGACTCACCGGTTCAGCCATATTCAGGCTTCCCTTACGTGAACGGCGCTTTTTACCGGGTATTTCTGCTATTCTGATTTCAACCGGAATGTAATGCCTGAGACGGTCAGTATAGATATCTATACCCTCCCTGATGTACTTTTCTGCAGTCTTGCCCGTAAAAACAAGGATTATCTTCATTTTCTAAATGAGATTGAAATTATTATATTGCAAATAATTTTTCATATGAACCACTCAGAATGAAGAATTGGCTTATTTTTTGATGTGTTCTAAAGGTTACAAATATACAAGCTTTGTCTGATGACTTTTTAAATTAACTGATTAATTCCTTGAGAAATGTCAACTTTTAACAGGTTTCCCCTAACTATTACCTGGTTGATACTGGCTGTTTTCCTTACCGGTGCATCCATAACGCGTGAGCTCCCCGAAGGTATTGCAGAGGCTTTCAGCAAGGGACATTCGCGGAACCTTGCACGTCATTTCAATAATAATATTGAACTGGTTGTTCCGGATCACGAAGATGTTTACAGCAAATCTCAGGCCGAACTTATACTCAGGGGATTTTTTTCTGAACATAAGCCGGTTAAATTTGAATATCTCCACAAGGGTGGTAAGGAAGCATCAAGATACGGCATTGGCAGCCTGGAAACGGAAAAAGGCGATTTCAGGATCTATTTTCTGTTGAAGGTCGCCGATGGAACGCCGCTAATACATCTCCTCAGGATTGAGCGGGCTGAGGATTCTCCTTAGTCGGTATTTCCTGCAGGCACAAAATACGGCACCCGCTTCAATTTATTGAAGCGGGTGCCGGTATTTAAAAGGTTGCATAAAGGCAGGTCAACTCAAGCAGATGTACTTTGTTCACTCAGTAAGTGATCTCCGGTATATGTTGACTCATTGCTTGATCGGGTTGTAATCTTCGAGTGCTTTCATCAGTTTTTTCCTGCTGAAGAATATTCTGCTTTTCACGGTCCCTATGTTCAGATCCATCTCTTCGGCGATCTCCTTGTACTTGTAGCCTGAAGTATGCATTTTGAATGGGGTTTTAAACTCGTCTTCAAGTTCTTCAACCTTTTTGTTGATCTCCTCGAGTGAGATATTACCTTCAGGTTTTGACTCGGCCGACTCGCCGGCTTTGTTTAGAAAATACAGGTCTTTTGTATTGTCAAACGTTGTATTCTGTTTTACAGCCTTCCTGTAATTGTTTATGAAGGTATTCTTCAAAATAGTGAATGTCCAGGCTTTTAAATTAGACTGGTCTGTAAATTGTTCCCTGTATGTTAATGCCTTCAGAAATGTTTCCTGAACAAGGTCTCTTGCATCTTCCTGGTTGGAGGTAAGGCTGTATGCAAACCTTTCAAGATTTTTTTCGAGGTTTACGAGCTGATGGTTGAATTCTATTGCAGTCATTGTTGTTCAGTTTTTAGGTTACAAATGTTTAACAAATATAAGCACAAAATGAACAGTGTCCAAATATTTTATAAATAAAAAGTCTAAATAAATGTTAAATAAGCTGTAAATGACTGCACAAAAGTAAAATAGAATGAATAAAAATAACAAAATGATTAATAGAAAATAATAAAAAGTAAACAACAATTCGTACATGCGTTTATCAGGGCCGCTTATATCAGGATATTGTTAAAAGAAAACCGGGGCCAGTATAAGTTTGACCGGTAAGCAATATCATCTTTCCTGAATGGGCCTTGAGCGATTGTAAAGCAGACAGGATGGTTTATAGTCTAGCGGATTAAGCCTATGTACTCCCTGAAGTGGGTTACCGATTCAATTTTGACAAGATTTCCGGGAAGGTTCCCGTTTATCTTTGCCGTTTGCAGTCCGGTATACAAAATTCTGTGGTTTGGGAAGGAAGATGACAGATTACGGAGATATTTTACAAGGGCACTTTCAGTAATTCCCGTGGTAAAGGATGTAAGGAAATATTCGGCTTCCTGGATCTTTGTGATCTTTTCCAGATCTTCAAAGGGTACGGCCTGTCCCAAATATATAACCTTAATACCGTTCTTTCTTAAGATATATGAATAGAAAAGAAGCCCCAACTCGTGAAATTCATTCTCGTGCAGAAAAAGTATGAAGTTGACCGGGTTGTTCCTTTGTACGGGTGCCTGGCCGTCAATTGCAACTATCAGTTTCTGCCGGAGAAGATTGGACACGAAGTGCTCCTGTGCGGGATTGATTGATCCGGTTTGCCACAGCAACCCGATTTTTTCAAAAAACGGATGCATCAGTCGTACCAGGGTCTCTTCAAAACCTAATTTTATTATGGTATCGTTCAGGATCTTGTCAAACTTCCATTCGTCCAGTTCAAGCATGGATATGATCAGGTTATCTATCTGTAATCCGGTGTTTGCGGTTTCCCTTGTTATGTGGATCACCTTCTCTTTAAGCTCTTCTACATCCATCCGGGCAAGATGTGATATTTTCAATCCGTGCCTGTTAAGTATGGAGATGTTGAGCAGTTTTTTAAGGTCATTGTCACTGTACAGCCTGATATTTGTATCTGTCCGGGCCGGGACGACTATACCGTACCTCTTCTCCCATATCCTTATGGTATGGGCTTTTATCCCGGAAAGCTCCTCAAGGTCTTTTATAGAATAGGTGGCCATATCTGTAATTTGTTAATGTTTTTAGTCGTAATAATGCACATATTTAAGTCCCGGGCAAACATTATTTGGTTCGCGCACACACAAAATAAGCTAATAGCGGCTGCTATGAAAGTATTTTTTGAATTCGTTGTGTATAACCATTAGCTATAACAAATAAAACAAAAAAAAGTTTTATTGCTGAAATGAGCCGGGCATTATTTTTTCCTGATAATCATAAGTCCGTCCCTTACAGGAAGCAGCAGGTTTTCAACCCTGGTGTCATTTACAACCATTTTGTTGAACTCATCCATGTAGCGGGTATATTCATCACTGATGAATTCGGGTTTATATACCTTGTTGTACCAGAGGACATTGTCGGCAATAATTGTTCCGCCTTTTCTGACTTTCGGGAAGGCAAGGTCGTAATACCGGATATATTCCGATTTATCTCCGTCAATAAAAACCAGGTCAAACGGGCCGGTCAGCGACGGAATTATCTCCAGTGCGTTCCCGGTATGCATTATTATCCTGTTTTCAAGGCCGGCTTCCCTTATGTATTTCCATGCAAATTCCCTTATCTCGTCATTTTTCTCAATAGTATGCAGTTCACCCGCTTCACCGAGTCCCCTTGCAAGGCATATGGCTGAGTACCCGGTGTAGGTGCCGATTTCCAGTATTCTTGATGGGGCGATCATAAGGCTGAGCATCTCAAGCAGTTTCCCCTGGTATTGCCCTGAGAGCATCTCAGGGTTAAGCAACCGCAGATGTGTCTGCCTGTTCAGTCCTGAAAGCAACGGATCTTCAGGTGTTGAGTGGGCCAGAATATATTCTTGCCTGTTTTGCTCATGATCTGGTGCCATGGTTACGACTTTAATGGTTACCAATGATATGGTTCAGGTTTTGCACCGGGACAGGAAAAGCCTGCCGGAATACCCGGCGTCAAATGTAAACAAGTTCTGAAAGCGATCCGGGGTCTAGTATATAATTGGCCACTTCCATAATATCAGTGGCTGTGACAGCATCAATCTTCCGGTATATTTCTTCCACCGGGTCAACACGGTTGAAAAGCAGATAGCTCTTCCCTATTGCCATCATCAGGTTCTCCCGGTTCTCCCAGCCTATTGCAAGTTGTCCCTTCAGCTGCCGTTTTGCACGTTTAAGCTGTGCAGGGCTTAGCCGTTTGTTTCTCAGGACTGAAAATTCCTTTATTACCAGATGCCGGCATTTGTCAATTTTATCCCTGTCGCATCCGAAATATACACTGAAAATACCGGTGTCGGACCATGAGGTGTAGTGTGATTCAACATTATATGCAAATCCACTCCTCTCCCTTAGGGCCAGGTTAAGCCTGGCACTCATGCCGGGTCCGCCCAGGATATTGTTCAGCACTATCATCGTCATTCTTTTCCCGTCATGCATGTCGAAGGCTCTGTTGCCGGTAATACAGTGCACCTGGTGAGTTTTCCTGCTGAGTGTTCTCGATGCTGGCTTATAAATTTTGTGCCCTTCGCGGATTCTTCCTTTTCTGTTTGCCTGTACCGGTTCAAGATGCTTTTTTGCATACCTGATCACAGTCCTGAAATCAAGGTCGCCCACGGATGTAAAGACCATCTGGTCGGTCTGGTAATTATTATCTATAAACCTGATAATGTCATCCCTGTTGAATTTCATAAGGTGTTTCGGAGTGCCCAGTATGTTGCGGCCAATAGGGTCATTGCAGAATACGATCTCCTCAAAATCATCAAAAATCTGCTCTGCCGGGTTATCCATGTATGACAGGATCTCATCTATGATGACCTGTCTTTCCCTGTTGAGCTCCTTTTCGGGGAAGACCGAGTGAAAGGTCATGTCGCATATTAGTTCCAGTGATCTTTCAAAGTCTTCACGCATAAATGATGAATATATACATGTCTCCTCTTTGCCTGTATATGCATTTATCTCTCCTCCGACAGCCTCAAGCCTGCTGATAATATGGTGGGCCCTCCTTTTCTTGGTGCCCTTGAAGAAAAGGTGCTCAATGAAATGTGCAATACCGTGCTCGTCCCGCTGCTCATCCCTTGACCCCGCGTTGATATAGAGTCCGCAATGAGCAACCTGTGAGGGCATCCTGTAATGGATGATCCTGATGCCGTTGTCAAATTCGTGTGTGTGAAATGCCATAAGGCGCAAATTTATATACTGTTTCGCATCTTTAAACAGAAACCTGATTTTTTTTTATGGGTCATACATGCTATTTTTATCGGCATACAAATTTATCTTTTGTTGAATTATAATATATATTATGGACAGGGAAAGTGCACTCGAATTGCTCAGAAAGCATGTAAAAGATGAAAAAATGCGTATTCACTGCCTGGCATCGGAGGCGGTGATGCGTGCCCTTGCCTCACGGTTGGGTGAGGATGCCGATAAATGGGGACTTGCAGGGCTGCTGCATGATATTGATGTGGAGGTGACCAATGCCGATCCGGAAAGGCACGCACTTGAGGCCCGGAATATTCTCAAAGAATACGAGCTTGATCCGGAAATCATTGATGCAATAACGATGCACAACGAGAAGGCTTCAAAAAAGGAGCGGTACACTGTTTTCCAGCATGCCCTGGCAGCAGGCGAAACGGTCACCGGACTTGTATATGCCACTGCGCTGGTCTATCCCGACCGGAAGATATCTTCAGTCAAGCCAAAATCTGTTGTAAAAAGAATGAAGGAAAAAGCCTTTGCTGCCTCGGTAAACCGTGATCACATCATGGAGTGTGAAAAGATCGGCGTTCCATTGCCTGAATTTGCTGAACTGGCTGTAAATGCCATGAAAGAGATAAGCGATGATATCGGCTTGTAATGATCTTCAGTTTTCCCGTTTCGACCTGCTGCATTTGCAATACTTAACTGTGCTTCTGACCGAAACAGGCTGAAATACCCGACATTTATCCGGCATCATAATCTTGTTAAATTATTGCAAACTGAAACTTACGGTCGTGAAAATAATCAGAATTTTCAGCTCATTATTCAGTAAACTCCTGTTTTTGTCATTATGGTTCCTGGTGCAACCGGTTGCCTGACAACTGCAGCATATGGGAGTTCTCAATGACCCGGTTGATATATCAGGTGATTTTAAAAGTTTCAGCAATGTATACTTTGTGGCTGACCATATGATTGAATTTGACCCCGTTACGGCAAGCGGCAGTATCGTGAACAACCGTCATGCATATACCCTGCATAAGGCATTCAGCAACATGAATGCCGGATTGCAGCAGATCGGTCCTAACGAGTTTCCAGGGGGTGAATATGCTGTGTCGCCTGCACTGCCTTTCCGTATAGAGTTTATTTCATCAAGGACCATCAGGATAAGGGCCAAATCGGGTGTTGTTGTGCCTGCTGAAAGGCATGCGGAATCGATAATGCTGGTGAACAATGATATGTCCCCCAGCAGCGACTGGCAATATTCTGCAGTCCCCGGCGGGCACCGTTACAGGAGTCCCCATGGTTCGGTAATAATTCATGAGAATCCCTGGAAGGTCGAGGTGTACGATGGAACAGGCAAACTGCTTACCAGTACCAATCACAGTTCCGACAACCATGCATTTTACACACCTGTTCTGCCCTTTTCCTGGGTCAGGAGGTCTGAAGATTATTCCCGTAGCTTTTCTGCAACCTTTAACCTGTCGCCCGGGGAAAAGATATTCGGTTTTGGCGAGATGTTCACTGAGTTCAACAAACGCGGTCAGAAAGTGATCCTTGGGATAGACGATGCACACGGATCACAGAATGAATCAAGCCACAAGCCTGTGCCATTCTTTATAAGCGATCGCGGTTATGGCATGTTTATTCATACCTCCTCACCTGTTACCTGTGACGTAGGCAAGTATTTCAGGGTGTCCACTCCATGTATATAGGCGATGAGGAACTGGACCTGTTCGTATTTATTGGCAGACCCAAAGATATTCTTGATGAATACACCAATGTTACAGGGAAAGCTGCAATGCCTCCGCTCTGGTCATTCGGGTTCTGGATGAGCCGTATCACTTACTTCTCTGAGGCAGAAGGCCGGGAAGTATCACGTAAACTGAGGGAAAACAGAATACCTTCAGATGTTATACATTTTGATACAGGATGGTTCGAGACGGACTGGAGATGCGATTACCGTTTTGCTGAATCAAGGTTTGAGGATCCTGAAAAGATGATATCTGATCTCCTGGAGGACGGGTTTCATATCTCCCTCTGGCAGCTGCCCTATTTTGTACCGCAGAATGAACTTTTCCCTGAAATAATTGAGAAAGGGCTTCATGTGCGTAATTTCAAAGGGAATGTGCCATTCGAGGATGCTGTTCTGGATTTTACCAACCCCGATGCGGTAGAGTGGTACAGGGGTAAGATAGGAGACTTGCTGGAGATGGGGGTTGGGGTCATCAAGGTCGATTTTGGCGAGGCAGCACCCTGGAACGGCATTTATCACAACGGACGCACCGGCTTTTATGAGCACAATCTCTACCCTATCCGTTATAACCAGGAGGTAGCAGATATCACAAGGGAGATACGGGGTGAAAACATAATCTGGGCAAGAAGCGGCTGGGCCGGGAGCCAGCGTTACCCTGTCCTCTGGGGAGGAGATGCAGGGAACACCAATTCGGCAATGGCAGGGACAGTGCGTGGGGGACTGAGTATAGGGCTCTCGGGCTTCACCTTCTGGAGCCATGATGTCGGAGGGTTTGTAACCAGAACACCCGAAGATCTATACAGGCGCTGGATGGCCTTTGAAATATTCTCATCGCATACACGTGCCCATGGGCACCCTCCGAAAGAACCCTGGGAATTCGGCGAGGATTTCATGAACTTCTTCAGGGATGCGCTTAACATGCGTTACAGCCTGATGCCTTATATATATGCCCAGGCAAAGCATTCGTCTGAAAACGGATTGCCAATGATGAGGGCCTTGTTTGTTGAGTACCCCGATGACCCCGGAGCATGGACAGTAGACGATCATTACCTGTTTGGCAGTGATATACTTGTTGCTCCGCTTTTTGAGGAGGTCGGGTCACGCGATGTATATCTGCCCGGTAATCACAGGTAGATCGATTACCAGTCGGCGCAAGTCTGCGAACCAGGATGGAACCATATAAAGGCCGGGCCCATACCTGCAGTTGTCCTTGTGCGTGACGGAGCAGCCATACCCCATATCGGACCGGCTCAGTCGACCAGGGAGATGGACTGGTCAGATATTGAAATGCGTGTCTTCAGTCACAGTTCGGAAGAAGCTGAGGGCATGATCTTCCTGCCAGGTGATAATGTGCTCAGTGAAATCACAATGAAGAGAAGCAACGGGAATTTTGTCATTGACACCAACCCTGCTGAAGGAAAAACAAACATAAGGGTCACGGAAGTAAGGTAAAGTGCCTGTGCCGTCAGTTCCTGGAGTTGACCTGCAATGTCCCCACCAGGCGGTCATAACGGCTGCCGGGGGGACGGTGGTAAACCATGATCAGGTAGTCGTTTTCGGTCTCAAAAAAGTTACCCTCAAACAGGGTGGCATCGGCGGTTCCGGGTCCATATTCCCTGAACACGAACTTGTAGTTGTAGTAGCCTTGTTTCAGCAACATGCCAAGTTCGTAGGCACGGGTATCGAGATTGTACTTCATTCTGTTCCATGGATAGAAGTTCCAGTCGCTTAGCGCACCAAGCACATAAACATTGCCGTTGTCAAAGGGTGTATCCCACGGAAGGGTGAACCATACCATCAGGTAATCGGCATCATATGAGGGAGATCTTCCTTCTTCGTTTCGTATAAGGAAACGCCCGTTGATATCGTGATGAGCAAAATATCTCCCGTACTGGCGCGATGGGGAGGGGTGAAGTTCAACATGGTTTATACCCCCGGAGAATTCCACACTTCTTATGAATTCAGTCAGATACCTTGTGCTTTTGGTGTCAAAGTTACGGTATTCGTTACCTGCAGGGAACACCAGCTCTTCCTCGTGCTCATAGACGATCTCCCTGTCCCTTACGTACATTGGCTGAAGGGGGCCGGTCAAGTTGTCCTGCCTGCCGTTCTGCATGACCGTCACAAACAGTTCCGTCCTGGGATCCGTGATCCTGAGCTCCGGGTGACGAACTGAAAAAGTGACCTGCTGACCCGTGTCATAGTAACGTGTCATATGCGGCCTGTGAACCCGTGCAGCAATGTTTACCTGCGGCTGGCTTACCATAAACCTCCTTGTCAGTACTGTCCTGGATTCGTCAAAATCTTTGTAAACCTTGATCACATAGTTGCCCGGGATCCTCAGGCTTACATCATGATTGGGTATTTCGAGCGAGTAATGGGTGTATCTTACGAATGTATTGAAGGAGTAACGGAAATTGTCCAGGTTGTTTTCGAAAAAGCCGTCCATGTAATCTGACGGAAAAAGTGAAGAAGGAGTCCAGTCCGCATTACAGTGAATGATCCTGTACTGGTAACTTTTCACGTCGCCGTCAAGGTCGTCAAAGCTGAAGTGCAGTCTTTCGTTGCTGCCTAATCTTATGACCGGGTAAGACATCTCCCAGCCGCTTACATGCATCTGCACGGTCCTGATATTCTCATTATAGACCAGATCTTCGTAAAACCTGTCACCAGAGGCATAAGCATGAAAGGTTAACGACAGAAGCACAAGAGAAGAAGAAAGGCCTGAAAAAAGCTTGTAAACCGGCTGAACATTTTTCATTGCATCTTGTTATTTTGGTACTTTGTAAACGTTTCTTGCACCCGTTAATTGTGAAAGTGTTAACAGCCGGTTGTGGGAGCGGATTAAAACCGGATAAAATTTGCAAAAATGCATTTTCTGTTTCCTGCAATAGTTACTAGCGGCAACCTTTGACCGGAATGAGC
Organism: Bacteroidales bacterium; assembly: GCA_007132715.1. GTDB lineage: Bacteria > Bacteroidota > Bacteroidia > Bacteroidales > PUMT01 > PXAP01. Next base: position 16,497 of record SLOE01000101.1, on the reverse strand, counting down.
ATAAAAAATCCTTAATTCCGGGATATGGTTTCTGCAAAATAACTAAATTTGTTCCATTTTGAAGAACAATCAACAGAATAAGATGTCGAAGGTAATCAGGCTAAGAAAAGGTCTTAACATCCCTCTCAAGGGTAAAGCTGAAAAGATATTGGTCAACCAGGGGTTGCCGGACAAATTTGCGGTCAAGCCTGTTGATTTTCCGGGTATCAGGCCCAAGATGCTGATAAAACCGGATGACGAAGTAAAGGCGGGGACACCTTTGTTTTTTGACAAGTACAATCCAGGGGTAATGTTCGCCTCTCCGGTAAGAGGTCGCGTTGTTGCCATAAACCGTGGGGAGCGCCGCAGGATCCTGGAGGTTGTCATCAAACACGGCGGCTCGATGGAATATGAAGATTTTGGTAAGGCAGACCCCGCTTCGCTTGATAGGGATGCCATTACCGGGCTTCTTCTGAAGAGTGGCCTGTGGCCGCTGTTCAGGCAGAGACCTTACGGTATAATCCCCAGGCCGGGAGAGACGCCCCGTTCGATATTTATTTCCGGGTTTGATACGGCACCTCTTGCACCGGACTACGATTTTGTGATGCAGGACAGCGGAAATGAATTCAGGAAGGGAATAGATGTGATTAAAAAGCTTACCGATGGGAAGGTTTATCTTAACCTGAATGCAGATTACCCACCATCGGATGTGTTTGCCGGTTTAAATGGCGTGGAGGTGAACTATTTTTCAGGGCCGCATCCGGCTGGTAATGTTGGTGTACATATTCATCACCTTGAACCGGTTCATAAAAACGGCAAGGTATGGTATATAAACCCGCAGGATGTGCTTGTTCTGGGAAGGCTCTTCATGAACGGTATTGTTGATTTTTCCCGTATTGTGGCACTGACCGGTTCGGAGATTGTCAAACCCCGGTATTACCGGTCAATGATGGGAGCTTCTGTTGATATTCTTGTACGTGACAACGTAAGTGGAGGTAATAATCGCTATATAAGCGGAAATGTCCTGACCGGATCAAGGATCCCGTCAGACGGGTTCATCGGCTTTTACGATTCACAGGTAACAGTTATACCGGAGGGTGACCACTACAGGTTCATGGGGTGGGCTGAACCGGGTCTTGACCGTTTCAGTTCTTCGCGCACATTCTTTTCATGGCTGATGCCGGGCAGGGAATACAGGCATGATACCAACTATAACGGAGGTGAGCGGGCATATGTGATGACCGGTGAATATGAAAAGGTGCTGCCGATGGATATTATTCCACAGCAACTTGTCAAGGCGATCATGGTAGAGGATATTGACAAGATGGAGAATCTCGGCATCTATGAGTTGGTGGAGGAGGACCTTGCCCTCTGTGAATATGTATGCACATCAAAGATCGAGGTGCAGACGATTTTGCGCCGCGGGATAGAACTTATGGTAAAGGAGACCAGTTAGACGGTTCCCTGCTTAAGGTAAAGATATTTGGAAAAAACAAACTAAACTACAAGTGAAGTTACTCAGGAAACAAATTGACAAGCTAAAGCCTCACTTCCAGAAGGGCGGACGTTTTGAAATGCTGCATTCCACTTTTGATGCATTTGAAACGTTCCTTTTTGTACCGGACAAGGTGACATCAAAGGGGGCGCACATCCGTGACAGCATAGATATGAAGAGAACAATGATAATCGTTGTTGTTGCTATGCTGCCTACACTTCTGTTTGGAATGTGGAATGTAGGATACCAGCATTTTATTGCCACCGGCACCGAAGCTGGTTTCTGGGATGAATTTTTGCACGGACTGATAAGGGTATTACCCATCGTAATTGTTTCATATGTTAGTGGTCTTGCCGTGGAGTTTGCATTTGCCCAGATCAGGGGACATGAGGTAAACGAGGGTTTTCTCGTTACCGGGATGCTTATCCCACTTATCGTACCGGTAGATATACCCCTTTGGATGGTTTCCGTTGCCACTGTTTTTGCCGTTATCATTGGCAAGGAGGTATTCGGTGGAACAGGAATGAATATTCTGAATCCTGCCCTTACGGCAAGGGCCTTCCTCTTTTTTGCCTATCCCACATATATGTCCGGCGATTTTGTGTGGATCAGCGGCCTGATGAAGGGAGAGGGAATAGCTGACGGTTTTTCCGGGGCCACTCCCCTTGCAAACGCCACGCTTGGAAATGCAGAGGCTATACCTTCATCCATGGCTATGTTTTTGGGAACCATACCCGGATCGATCGGGGAGACATCGACTCTTGCCATTCTGATAGGGGCCTTAATATTATGGTTTACCGGTGTCGGCAGCATTAAGATCATCGCTTCAGTATTTGCAGGGGGCTGGGTTATGGGGTTCATACTGAATCTTTTTGCCGTAAATCCTTTCATGGAAATACCGGCCTGGGAGCAACTGATAATGGGAGGATTTGCATTTGGAGCGGTATATATGGCCACAGACCCGGTCACGGCATCGCAGACGGAAAAAGGAAAGTACATCTACGGGTTTCTTGTAGGGTTCCTGGCGATCCTTATAAGAGTGCTCAATCCGGCCTATCCTGAGGGAATGATGCTGGCCATTTTGTTTATGAACGTTTTTGCACCCCTGATTGACCATAACGTAATGCAGGCTAATATCAGGCGAAGGCTCAGAAGGGCCGCAGCAGCAGATGCAAATAAATAAAACCGAATGATCGATGAAGCAGAATAATACCTATATTTTTCTATACTCCTCGGCGATGGTGGTAATTGTTGCAGCCATTCTTTCTGTAGTTGCAACGGTTCTGAGACCTTACCAGGAACTCAACATTGAGATAGCCAAAAAGCTTGATATTCTGAGGAGTGTTGAGAAAGCGGAACAGGCACAGGAGATGCGCGACAGGAACGCTTATGTGGAAGAGGAGTATGCCAGGTACATAGTTGACAGCTATGTGATAGATCATCTTGGTGAGAGGAGGGATGATATCGATGCATTTGGGGTCAATGTGCGTGAAGAGATGCGCAAACCCCTGGAAGAGCGTAATCTGCCGGTTTTCGTTGCACAGGATGATGACGGAAGCGAGTATTATATATTTCCCGTTCACGGGAGGGGGTTGTGGGGCCCGGTTTATGGCTATGTTGCGCTTGAGGGTGATCTGAATACCATATTCGGGGTGATTTTTGACCATGACAGTGAGACTCCCGGGCTGGGAGCAGAGATAAATACTGCCAGGTTTGAGAACCAGTTCAAAGGTAAGAAGCTTTTTGACGAGACCGGCGAATTTGTATCAATCAGCATCATTAAGCCGGGAGCTGTTCCCCCGGGGGATCATAATGTGGATGGTATCTCGGGAGGTACAATTACCAGCCAGGGCGTTGAGGAGATGCTCTATGATGTTCTCGGCAGTTACAGGACATATTTCAGGAACCAGAAAAACAGTGAGATATGAACATAATAGATAAAGAGCCGTTGTTTTCGACAAAGAATGTTAAACTTTTAACTACACCGCTTAATGATGAGAATCCGATCACGGTGCAGGTTCTGGGCATCTGTTCGGCTCTTGCGGTTACGGTCAAACTGGAACCTGCGGTTGTGCTTGCTGTAGCGGTTGTTGCGGTAATGGGCTCTGCAAATGTGATCATTTCCCTGCTTCGCAAAACCATACCCCAGAGAATCAGAATCATAGTGCAGCTTGTGGTTATCGCTTCACTTGTTATCCTGGTCGACCAGGTACTAAAAGCATTTTTGTATGATGTAAGCCGGCAGCTGTCGGTATTTGTCGGTCTCATAATTACCAACTGCATCATAATGGGCCGGCTTGAGGCTTTTGCACTGGGCAACAGGGTATGGCCCTCGTTCCTCGACGGGGTGGGCAATGCGGCCGGGTATGGCTGGATACTTATCGTTGTGGCTTTCTTCAGGGAACTGCTGGGATCAGGCACTGTATGGGACTACCCTGTCATGGAAAGGCTCGGGCTTTACACCATCGGATATGAGAACAACGGCTTTATGATTCTTCCTCCTATGGCCCTTATAACTGTCGGTATAATCATCTGGGTCCAGAGGTCAAGGAACAGGAAGCTGATTGAATCAAAATAATAAAACCATAATCATGGAAGGATTGGTCAACATATTTGTCAGGTCAGTTTTTATAGATAACATGGTTTTTGCCTACTTCCTTGGCATGTGCTCGTATCTTGCCGTGTCAAGGACAGTAAGCACCGCCAACGGCCTGGGTATTGCGGTGATCTTTGTGCTGGGCATTACCGTACCTGTAAATTATCTTATAGAGAACTATTTTCTCAGCGCCGGGGCTTTGTCCTGGCTTGGTGCCGGCTTCGCCAATGTGGATCTCAGCTTTCTCAGCTTTATAATGTTCATTGCTGTGATTGCATCTATGGTTCAGCTTGTGGAGATGACGGTTGAAAAGTTTGCGCCGGCACTATACTCCTCTCTTGGTATATTTCTTCCGCTTATTGCCGTTAACTGTGCAATTCTTGGGGGGTCTCTCTTTATGCAGGAGAGGGAGTATGCCAATATTGCCGAAGCTGCGTCATTCGGACTGGGTTCGGGGGTCGGCTTCTACCTTGCCATTGTGGGCATTGCAGCGATACGTGAAAAGATAAGGTATTCAAATGTTCCCGGTCCGCTGCGGGGACTCGGTATCACATTTATTGTAACAGGTCTTATGGGGATAGCTTTCATGAGTTTTATGGGAATAAAGCTTTAAAGACAGGCCTGTAAATACAAAAAAAATAAAACCAAAATGATATTAACAGCATCACCGGGGTTGGTCATTCTAATCAGTATAGCCGTATTTTTTGCCGTTATCCTGACTCTTGTATCTGTCCTCCTGTTTGCAAAGTCAAAGCTAACACCGTCGGGTGAGGTTAAGCTCACCATAAACGATGAGAAGGAGCTGACAGTTGAACCCGGATCGACCGTACTTTCAACCTTGTCAGGGAACGGGATTTACCTCCCTTCGGCCTGTGCCGGGGGAGGTACGTGCGGGATGTGCAAGTGCCAGGTTGTCGGGGGTGGCGGTTCCATACTGCCCACCGAAAAGGATTTTTTTACACGCCGTGAGCAGATTGAGAAGTGGAGACTCGGCTGCCAGGTCAAGATAAGGGAGGATATGCAACTCAGGGTACCCAAGGAGGTGCTGGGCATCAAAAAGTGGGAATGTGAGGTGGTGAGCAACAGGAATGTTGCGACATTCATAAAGGAGTTTGTTGTTAAGCTTCCGGAAGGTGAGCAGCTCGATTTCAATTCAGGCGGTTATATCCAGATTGATGTGCCCAAAGTCGAGGTGGACTTCAGCGATATTGAGGTGGAGAAGGAGTTTCGTGACGAATGGGACCAGTTCAAAATGTGGGACCTCAAAATGAAAAACCCCGAACCTACCTACCGTGCATATTCAATGGCCAACCATCCGGCAGAGGGTAACATCATCATTCTTAATATCCGTATAGCAACACCCCCGTGGGACCGGGCAAAGGGTGCATTTATGAATGTAAACCCCGGTGTCTGTTCATCTTTTATATTCTCAAGGAAGCCCGGCGATAAGGTTAATATTTCGGGACCTTACGGTGATTTCTTTATCAAGGATACGGATGAAGAGATGGTCTATATTGGAGGTGGTGCAGGTATGGCACCTCTCCGTTCACATATATTCCACCTGTTCCATACCGTGAAGACGGACCGTAAGGTATCATACTGGTATGGGGCCCGTTCGCTCAGGGAGGTGTTTTACGAGGAGGAGTTCAGGAAGATAGAGAAGGAATTCCCTAACTTTAATTTCCATATAGCACTGTCCGAACCCAAGTCCGAGGATAACTGGAATGGTTTTACCGGGTTCATTCACCAGGTGGTTTACGACAACTACCTGAGCAAGCATGAGGATCCCGATGAGATTGAATATTACCTCTGCGGCCCGCCTATGATGAACGACGCAGTGCTGAAAATGCTTTATGACCTCGGCGTACCCGATGAGATGGTTGACCTGGATGATTTCGGGGGATAATGAAAAAATACGTTTATATTTTACTGGCAATAATGGTTTTAAGCTCCTGCCAAACAGGGCAGGAGAGAATATTCATCTATCTCGACGGGTTCACCCAGGGAACCAGTTACCTGATCGCGTACAACTCTCCCGATTCAACGGATTACCATGATGAAATCAGGGAACTGTTCAGGCGTATCGATTACTCGATGTCCATCTACAATCAGCAATCGGTTATATCGGCCATTAACAGAAATGATCCGGAAGCCCGGCCGGATCAATATTTTTTGACCGTTTTCAACAGGGCCATCAGGATTTCAGAAAAGACGGGAGGCGCATTTGATATTACTGTCGGACCCCTGGTCAACGCGTGGGGGTTCGGGTTTACCGAGGGAGAAAATATTACGCGTCAACTGATTGATAGTTTGCTGAGCATAGTCGGCTGGCAGAAGGTTCGCTATGACGACGGCAGGATTGTCAAAAACCACCCGGGTGTTGTGCTTGATATGAATGCAATTGCCAAGGGATATACGGTCGATGTGGTTGCAGAATTTCTGGACAGCCGGGGTATAACCGATTATATGATAGAGGTGGGAGGAGAGATACGTGTAAGGGGTACCAACAGGAACAACCAGCTCTGGCGTATCGGCATTGACAAGCCTGTTGAGGATCCTGCAGCCGTTTCACGGGAGCTCCAGGAAGTTTTGCATCTCACAGGAGTATCGCTGGCCACTTCAGGAAATTACAGGCGGTTCTATACAGAAAACGGGCAAAGGTATGCCCACACAATTGACCCCCATACGGGTTATCCGGTAAGGCATAATCTTCTTAGCGCCACGGTTGTAACATCAACATGCATGGATGCCGATGCATATGCAACAGCTTTCATGGTGATGGGGCTTGAAGAGAGTATGGAGTTTGCATCGTCACACCCCGATATAGAAGCCTATTTTATCTATGACCTTGACGGGGTCTTCGCTGTGGCATATACCGACGGCATAGCCGGCATGCTGCGCAGGTAAACGAGGTGACATGGTCTGACGGGGACTATGTTTTGTTGGCATCAGGGAGCTTGCTGCAGGGTTCTTCGCTGCCGCAGCCGCATGTTATTCCCCTGCCTTCCAGCTCAGGGGTGCTTCTGCATGACCCTCCCGAGAACCGGCCTCCTTTAACAAACAGCAGCCTGACAGACATAAGTACTATCGCCAAAACTACCAGAATAACAGATATGAGGATTAATCCAATAATTTCATGTATAAAAAGCATTTCCGTCCGGTATTTATGTTCAACTATTCATAAACTTTCAGCTTTGCCGGCAGCCACATGTCCGGATACCGGCGCACATAACCCGCCGCAGGTTTTATTGAGGGTTTGCAGCAAGGCTGGTAAGAATTAAACAGCTTATTGAGCAGATTGTTTAATTTTGACCGGCGCGGACTGACGGAGGGTTCACCTCTTGTTGTGCGGATGGCGGGTTACTGCCCTAGGAACAGCAGGATCCCCTGTTCTTACCGTTTCCGTGGCACAACATCTCATCATGCTTTACACAGGTTATGCCACGCTTTTTCATCTCCTTGTTCCGGCCTATTGAGATGACAGGGAATCTGCCGTTCTTTCTGATCAGCATGCTGATGGACATTCCTGCGAATACCATGGCCATCAGAACGACAGAAGTTGCCAGTATAAGTATATATTCGGTCATAGGCCGGTTCTTTGGAGCTGCAAATTTAACATAATTGGGGTTCTGTCCAAAAAACTCCGTCGTTTTTCAAGAGGATTACCCGTTGTTTTGAACAATCCTTTGGAATTATTCTTATTAAATTTGCAGGTAATGCATACAAAACCCGAAAATGACTGATGATGGAAAAACAGCCCGATGACCATAACGCCGGATTATCATTCGACGATTTCAGGAAAGAGGTGCTCGACGACTACGGTCTTGCCGTACTGAGCCGTAATCTCAGCATTATAGGGCGCAAGGAGGTGCTGACCGGAAAGGCCAAGTTCGGCATTTTTGGCGACGGGAAGGAGATCGCCCAGATCGCATTTGCGAAGCAGTTCAGTCATGGTGACTGGCGGTCGGGTTATTACCGTGATCAGACCTTCATGATGGCAGCCGGGCTGTTTACTGCCAGGGAGTTCTTTTCGCAGCTTTACGGTGATACGGACCCGAAGCTTAATCCTTCGAACGCCGGCCGGTCATTCAATAATCATTTTGCCACCAGGAACCTTAATGAGGATGGCACATGGCGCAACCTGATGAAGCAAAAGAACTCATCGGCCGATATATCGCCCACAGCGGGACAAATGCCAAGGCTGCTGGGCCTGGCGTATGCTTCAGTTCTTTTCAGAAATATACCTGAGCTGCACCGTCTTACAAGTCTGACCAGCAAAGGCAGTGAGGTGGCATTCGGTACCATTGGTGATGCAAGCACTTCGGAAGGGCATTTCTGGGAAACTATCAATGCCGCCGCCGTATTGCAGGTCCCTGTCGCCCTTGCGGTCTGGGATGACGGTTACGGCATATCAGTTCCCAGGGAGTACCAGACTGCCAGGGGTAGCATATCTGAGGCCCTGAAGGGGTTTGAACGTGACGGGTCAGATAAGGGTATAGTGATCATTAAGGGCAGGGGCTGGGATTATCCGGAGTTGTGCCGGATTTTTGCCGAGGGGGTTGATATCTGCAGGCGTGAACATGTGCCCGTTGTCTTCCATATTGATGAGATGACGCAACCCCTTGGCCATTCCACATCAGGCTCTCACGAAAGGTATAAATCTGCCGAAAGGCTTGAGTGGGAAAAGAATTTCGATCCGCTCAGCAAAATGCGGGAATGGATAGTGTCGTCAGAAATTGCAACAGAAGAGGAACTTGACGGTATTGATGGCAGAATGCAGGAGGAGGCAAGGGATGCCAAATGGGATGCATGGAAGGAATATACCAGGCCGATGCTTGTTGAAAGGGATGCCCTGGTAAAGATCATTGACAACCGCAGTTGCCTCTGTAAACGGGAGGGCTACGACAAACCGGGTACGATTACCGGTGAACTAAGCAAGATAATTTCGCCTATCAGGAAGGACAATATAAGTACTGCCAGAAAGATTCTGCGTCATGTCTGTGCCGATTGCGAGATCAGGGAAAAGTTGCAGGCTGACCTGACCAACTGGCTGAAGCGGAACAGTGAGGACAATGCCGAAAGGTACAACACACATCTCTATAATGAGTCACAATTTTCGGCACTGAATGTTGAGGGTGTCCCTGCCGTTTTCAGTGAAGACTCACCGGAGGTCCCCGGGCGCGAGGTGCTGAGGGATTTCTGGGATGCCGCACTGGCAAGGGATTCCCGGGTTTTTATTTTTGGTGAGGATACAGGGAATATAGGAGGGGTGAACCAGTCATATGAAGGACTGCAAAAAAAGTATGGTGAGCTTCGTGTTGCCGATACGGGGATCAGGGAGACGACAATCCTCGGGCAGGGCATTGGCATGGCACTCCGGGGGCTAAGGCCTGTTGCCGAGATACAGTATCTTGATTACCTGCTTTATGCGTTGCAGACTTTCAGCGACGACCTTGCTACAACGCATTACCGGACAAGGGGAGGGCAAGCGGCCCCGGTGATAGTTGTTACACGCGGTCACAGACTTGAAGGTATCTGGCATGCCGGATCGCCGGTAAGCATGATAATAAACTCCATAAGGGGCGTATATGTGTGCGTTCCCAGGAACATGACCCAGGCCGCGGGTTTTTACAACACCCTGCTTAAAGGAGAAGACCCTGCAATTGTCATCGAACCCCTTAACGGGTACCGGCTCAGGGAGAGAAGGCCCGACAATTTAGGCGAATTCAGCATTCCCCTTGGGGTGCCGGAAATCATAAGTGATGGAGATGATATTACCATTGTGACCTATGGCTCCTGTGTCAGGATAGCCCTTGAGGCAGCTGACCAGCTCAGGGATTTTGATATTTCGGCCGAACTTATAGATGTTCAGACATTGCTCCCGTTTGACAGGCCGGGAATGATACTGGAATCATTAAAGAAAACCGGCAGGATAATCTTTTTCGATGAGGATGTTCCAGGAGGCGGCACTGCTTTCATGATGCAGCAGGTAATTGAAGAGAGTGGAGGCTTTTACTATCTCGATGCGGAGCCGCGAACGCTGTCGGGTAAAGATCACAGAACGGCTTATACAACTGACGGGGACTACTTTTCCAATCCCAATGCAGAAGACCTGTTTGAAATGGCCTATTCGATGATGCACAGGTCCGATCCGGTCAAATATCCCGGCTTGTTCTGATAATGCAGGCAACCGGCCCTGTGATCCCTGTCAGTACTACTCATCGTCCATCTTTATGCTCCTGCCGCTGTTTTGAGCGTCAATCCGCCTGATCTTTATATTGAAGGCAGCCATAAATATTGACATAAAAGGGCTAATTATATTGAAGAAAGCCCATGGCAGGTAAGCAAGGGTGGGCACGCCGAGAACGGCCGACTGGGTGGCGCCGCAGGTGTTCCATGGTATAAGCACCGAGGTTACCGTTCCCGAATCTTCCAGTGTACGGCTAAGGACCTCGGGCTTGAGCCCCCTGTCCCTGTATGTCTTCGCGAACATCCTTCCCGGCACCACTATCGAGATGTACTGGTCGGAGGCTGTGACATTGAAGAACAGGCAGGTGGCGACGGTTGTGGCAACAAGCGATCCAGTGGACCTTGCAAACTGCATCAGGGTGTTGGTTATCTTCACAAGCATACCGGCCGCTTCCATAACTCCTCCGAATACCATGGCAGTCATTATCAGCCATATTGTATTGAGCATGCCTGCCATACCTCCTGTGCTCAGGAGGTCGTTAACCTGCGGGTCGGGTGTGATTACCGCAATTCTCCCGAACATGCTTTTCATTACCGCAATATATGAGGCGTTCAGGTAGTTGCCGGTCACTTCCGAGATCTGCTCCACTACCTGTGGCTGAAAGATAACCGCGAAAACTGCACCCAGGAGCGTGCCGGCCAGAAGGGAGGGAAGGGGAGGGACCTTGTTTACTATTATCGTTACCAGAACAGCCGGTACGATGAACAGAAGCGGTGTAATGTTGAAGCTGCTCTCAATAGCTTCCAGGGTAGAACGGACATTGGCACCATCTCCATGGGGGCTGAAAAAGAAGCCGATCACCATAAACAATACCAGGGTGATGATAATGGAGGGCCCGGTTGTGAGGGCCATATACCGGATGTGTGTGAATATGTCAGTCCCTGCCATTGCCGGGGCGAGGTTGGTGGTATCGGACAGCGGCGACATCTTATCGCCGAAATATGCGCCTGATATAATGGCTCCGGCAACCATACCCTCATTGAACCCCATCGCATTACCTATGCCGAGCAGGGCTATCCCAATGGTTGCAACAGTTGACCACGAGCTGCCGGTTGCCACTGAAACAAGTGCAGATACCACTACACAGGCAAGCAGGAATATGGAGGGATTCAATATTTGCAGTCCGTAATAGATCATTGCCGGAACAACACCGCTGAGAAGCCATGTTCCCGCCAGTGACCCTATGAGCAGGAGGATCAGCATAGAGGGCATTGCCGATCCGATACTCTGAACGATTTTTTTCCGGACATCGTACCAGTCATGACCCAGGTAAACCGCTATGCCTCCACCTATTGCAGCAGCCAGCAGAAGAGCTATCTGGTTTGCCCCGGAGAGGGTATCGTCACCAAAGAAATAGACGTTGAGTGTGAGAAAAAATATAAGGAAGACTACAGGGACAAGTGCCTGGATCAATGACGGGTTTCTTGTTGTTTTGCTCATCAGGTGTAGCTGTCTTCTCAGCCGCGATTTATGCAGCGTTGTTCAAAGATTATTGTTTATATTGTAATTAATTGCTCTGACGTTCATAGCTGACCGTGCGTGTATAACCGGCCGGGAACAGTCCGACTTCTATCATGTCGGGCCTGAGGGTGAAAATAACATTCAGCCGGCTGACCCTGCCTTCATGGTCAATGTCGAAGGTGACGAACTTTTCACGCATGGCCGGATTGCGCCATGATGCCAGGAATGTGTCATAGTGCCAGTGCTCCAGGCTTGCAACCATTTCAGGATCTCCCCAGAAGCACAATTCCATGTTGCCGTCATCACGTATTCTCACTTCAAGATCGTCATATACCGGGTCGTGGTACATGCCGGTGTAGGCTCCGGGCTTAAGCGAGGGGACTGTACCGGTCACCCTTGCTTCTTCGATTTTTTTCCTGGCCTCGGAGAGGGATTCTTTTTCGGCCAGGTACTGCCTGTGGAACATCTCGTGCCAGTCATGATCTCTTTCAATATCAAGTGCCTTGTCCAGTATCAGGCTGACTATAGCCGGACGCAGCTGGCAAAAGAGATTCCCTGCAACGAAGATCCCCATATCCAGCGATGGAGCCAGGACAATTATCGAGTTTATTCCGTCAGTGGCACCCCCATGCTGAAATATCCGGTCATTTTCATAAAAACCACTGTTCCAGCCCATGGTATAAGCCGTCAGATTGCTATGCATCGGGTCTCGCGAAGGATAAGCATATTGCGGCTGGAAGATATCATTCATGACCTCCCTGCTCATTAGTCTCTCTCCTTTGAATGCGCCCGGATCACCCAGATTGAGCAACATCCAGTTGGCCATATCCAGCGCAGAGGCATTTACCGATGCTGCTGGTCCCACGTTATCGAAGTTGCGTCTTGGTATCGTCTGAACGGTTCCGTTGATCTCCTGGTGGGGACATGCGGCGTTGTCGTCATCACCTATACTTGTTATCGACACCGAAGCCGAATTCATACCAAGCGGTTTAAACAGCCTTTCGGGCAAAAACTGATCCCAGCTTATCCCGGCAGCGGCCTCAATAACCAAGCCCGCGACCATATACATCATATTGCTGTAGAGGTACCCTGACCGGAAAGGTATTTCAAAAGGCTGGGACCTGACATGGTCAAGAATTGTCCTCCTGTCCCTGTCCGGCATAAATACCAGCCTGTTTCCTGTCATTCGCCCGATCCCGACACGGTGCGACAGCAGGTCCCTTACTGTAACCATATCAGAGACCCAGGGATCGGACAGCTCAAACCAGGGCAGGTGATCCCTTACCCTGTCGTCCCAACTGACCCTGCCTTCGTCCACCAGCATACCCAGCGCAGTAACTGTCATCGCCTTTGTGGTCGATGCCACCCCGAATATTGTATGTTCGTCAACAGGTGCGGTTTCGCCCAGTTTCCTTACCCCAAATCCTTTGGCATAGATAATCTCGCCGTCCTTTACCACCGAAACTGCCAGTCCGGGAATCCCCCAGTCCGCCATCCCCCTCTCAATGAATTCATCCAGTTCCTCCAGATCAATAGCGTTTTGCGCAGTTGAATCGATGTTTGAGGCAACCAGGATAATGAGAGTCAAAAGGGCCGAACCGATGAGGTGCCTGAACGAATATGTTCCTGTCCGGGTATAATGTGTTATCATGATCAGGGATTATTCCGGGAAATCATAATATGGTTTTGATTGCACCAAGATACATATTTTTTGTTTTGCTGTGGTACCGGACAGGTTTCTTATCCGCGTAAATACGCGGGTAATGTGGCATTACCCATGAAGAGCGGCAGTGAGCCAGGAAACCCGCTGCATTTTCATGCAGTCTGAAAGGTAATTTATCAACAGGATTTGAACCGGTTAATAACATCTTTTGCCAGAGGTATGGCTCTGATATATATATACATGTATTGGGAAATTAAACACTGTTGATAATAACAGGCGCAGTTATCAAGAGAAAACCGGTGTCACATTTCAGGAAAGGATGCACCTTATAACAGGAAGGTGTTTCTTAAATGCAGTCCGGCCGGTTTACCGGAATTATCTGCCTGGCTGATTAATTATTATTTGTTTTGCAAAAATTACAGGTTATGAGAAAAAGATCAGCCAACCTGGACAGACGACAGCCATCCCGGAACCCGGTGATGCCCGGCCTGTGGCTGGTTGACTCTTCAGGTGCCTTAAGGATTGACCGGGATGAGATAATATACTGTTATCACAACAATGACGTAACAGAGATATTCTATTCCGGAGGTCGCTATACCAGGGCACAGATATCGCTTAACAAGATTGAGCAGAAACTGTGCAAAAGGAAGTTTTACCGTTGCCACCGTAATTACCTGGTAAACGTGAATATTGCCGGACAAGGCCTTGCTGGAGACGATACCATTAAAATTTCCGGGAGTGGCCGGATACCTGTCTCCAGGAGACGCAAAGGGATGCTGATGGATATTATTGACAGCGGATCGTGTGATGGCGGTCTTCCGGCCTGAGGAGAAAACTACTAATCCCTCCGGCCCGCATGAACCGGAAGTACCGGTGGCAATGCCATACCTCATTGCCTGACGGCTGAATTATGTCCGGTTACTTCTTCAATACAGTATTATTTCATGGATGATCTTCTTCTTACCGCTCAGGTAAGAATACCGACCGTTCATCATTTTTTTCGGTGATCCGGTGCCGGTTATTGTGAAAATTTATTAATTTTAATAATAGCATGTTTTCCCGGAAATAATAATAACACAGGCCGGGCATAGAACCTGGCATAAGAAACTCATTCATAATGACCAATAACAGTGAATGGTTTTTGCGCCCCGGTGTTCTTGGACGCACCCTTTACTTCCAGAGTGATTGCGGTTATTCACTGATGGTTATGGATAACCGTCACCAGGAAGTCATCTACCTGCCCCTGAAAAGGATCGAACAGTTGCTTCCGCACGGGAGGTTCAGGAGGGTACACCGCAGCTACCTTATAAATATGGAAGAGGTTTCTGCCTTCAGGTACTACAGGACCCAGCTTCTTGCGGTAATAAGGGATTACAGGATACCCGTTTCCCGGAGGTATGGGCGGGATCTTCTGTCCAGCCTTGATCAGCTCTGATAAGCCGGGGCTATTTGGATAGCAGCATATTAATGTGGATAATATTTTATGATTATATTGCGGCAAACGGAAGGGAGGCCAACGCCCGGCTGTCTGCCGTAATTAATAATCAAAAAATGATGCTTATGTCCAGAAGGTTCTTCACACTGGTTTTCCTGGTGTTGCTCACTCAGGCCGCCGCATTCCCGGGAACTTACCTTTCCGCGGAAGCGGGAAACTCTACTGATAAATACATTGTTATAATGCATCCCACTGTGGCCAATATCGGCACCTGGCAGTACCTGACATCTGAGGGCATCCTGCCTGTTTGTCCCGAAACCCCGGTCCTGGGCGTTTACAGCGGCCAGGGCAACTATGACTATTCGCTTACTGAAGGATATATCAGGGAGAAGGGATTCGAACATGTGAGGCTGATGGAGATAGAGGCTCCGCTTGATCTTCATTTCCTGTTCGCAGAAAATGTGAACAGCGGGGTTTTCAGGAAAATATTCAACATGGCCAGGGGGATTGTGTTTTTCGGTGGGCCGGATATCCCGCCCGCCGTTTACGGGCATGAAATGAGCCTGCTTACGGTGGTTACCGACCCGCACAGGCATTACCTTGAGCTCTCATTTCTTTTCCACCTTACCGGGGGATACCAGGACGTTGATTTTGTCCCGTTCCTGGAGGATGATCCCGGAATGCCAGTTCTGGGCATATGTTTGGGGATGCAGACAATGAACGTGGCTGCCGGTGGCACCATGATACAGGATATACCTTTTGAGATATATGGCAGGACTTCGGTCGAGCAGGTGCTTGCAATGGACGGTGACCTGCAGCACAGGAACTACTGGTCCGCCTACCGTACCGATCCTGATGTGGCGGCGCGCACATTCCACAGGATAAGTATTGAGCCGGACAGTCACATGGAAACCTTGGCCGGCGGGAGTGACAGTACTCCGTTTATCCTCAGCTCGCATCACCAGGCGCTCGATCTGATCGGCAAAGGTTACCGGGTCACCGCCTGGTGCATGGACAACAAAGTGGTTGAGGCGATTGAGCATTCCAGATACCCCAATGTGATAGGTATCCAGTTTCATCCCGAGGTTACCAGCCTGTACGACAGGGAGAGCAGGATCACTTTCAGGCCGGGAGAGGAGGCGGAACATTCGTTCCTTGACCTGTATCCGGGAGATCTAGGGGAGGATTTCCACCGTAACTTCTGGAAATATTTCGGTTCTTTGCTGGACAGGTGATCCGGTAGCGGATTGCCGGCAAATGAACCAACATAAAATATGTATGCTTTGCTCATGGTGTGCCGGCGGTTAACCGCCGTGATCAGCCTATTCCATCCTTGCACCGCATATCTTACAGAAATTGGCCTCGGGCTCATGGTTAGGCTCGTCACAATATTTACAGACGGTTCTTTTCCTGTAGCGGTCGCCGAATGAACGGGAGATCTCGACGGACATAATTCCGGTGGGAATGGCTATTATGCTGTAACCCAGAAGCATGATAAACGTCGCGATGAACTTGCCCAGGTCAGTTACCGGTACAATGTCACCATAGCCTACGGTGGTGAGGGTGATCACTGCCCAGTAAATGCTGAGCGGTATGCTGAAGAAGCCGTTATCTCCCT
>SLOE01000128.1 GCA_007132715.1 Bacteroidales bacterium | reverse complement strand
TCAATGCTCTGCAGGTCAAGCCTGCGCTTCTTCAGGGCATCGAGCGACCTGTTTATCACTATCCGCCTGAGCCATGCACCGAAACTTACCTGCCCGCTGTAGCTCCCGATGTTCTCAAATGCCGAAAAGAACGCTTCCTGCATGATGTCTTCCGCCTCCTGGGTGTCATTCACTATTCTGAGGCTGATATTGTACATGTTTTTATAATACAACCTGTACAGTTCAAACTGTGCCTTACTGTCACCCTTTCTGCAGTTGTCTATCAGATCCTGGTGTATGTTCTGCCAGACAGACTTGCTCTTTTTCATTAACCCGTAATAAAGACGATTTTGACGGCCGGATGCTGCATGTTATCGGAAAAAAAATGTCTGGTCCCCTGAAAGCTGCTTTCTGCGGGGGTTTTGCTTACCAGATGTGGATAAGGTGGTATACCGGCACCTGCAGGAAGCCGGTTACAACCTCCCCTGTCTCGTAGTCAAGCATTGAACCCATCATGCTGTGAGGTATGAAATAGACCAGCAGCAGTACTATCGATGCCACCAGGGCGAAAACCGGTTTCGGTTTGGTGGCATTCCTGTTGGTATAGAGCGCCAGTGCCCAGAAAAGGAATGCGACAAGTGTTTTGTTGTCAGTCAGATCCTGTCCCATCGGCCAGCCTGTCCAGAAATCACCGAAAGCATATTTCTGAATTATTGGCCCCAGTACAAGTCCCCCCACAAGCAACGTCCAGAATGTGAGCCTCAGGTATTTCCTGTAGCCCGGGTGCCTGAATATGACCATTATCCCGGTCATGTTTGATAAAAGCATGGCCATGAACATGAAAAGTATGTGGGGGATCATGAACATGGCAGGCACATCACCCCTGAACCTTAACCTTACCGGTTCATCCTCATTGGTAAAGATCTCCCTGCCGCCCTGCTCAAGAACAAGGTAATATTCTATCCAGCCGGCCGGAGGCTGTAAGGGAAGCTGTGCGGCGAGCATGCCGCCATCCCTCCTCAGGCTTGTGGCTCTCCATTCCTCGCCGGTCGGATAACGCCTGTGCAGGACCCTTCCTTCCATTCCCACCGGGGCATCCTCAAGCCTGATGAAAAGGTCCCTGGTCACCACGTGGCTTCTCCTCAAAGTGAAGCGGTACTCCTCACCGCCCGCCTCAACAGTGATCCTTTCCGGCTTGGTGGGGCCTGTGGATCTCTGGTATATTGCTGAAACAACCGTAATTACTATTGTAAGGGCCCACAACAGCCCCGTCCTGGTTTTTGTGCTCATTTTTTCCTGTTTAAAAAGTTGCACCACCTTCACCGGCGGTTTGTCTGTATGCTATTTTCACAATTCAGAGGTGGATTATCAGGATCTCCCTCGTGTCACCCCTCTCTACCTCTACGTTTATAATGTCGCCCCGGCTAAGCTGGCTGAGGCGGTACATATACTCATGAATATCGCCGACAGGTTGCCCGTTGATCGCCACAATTATGTCGCCGTTCTTCATCCCGGCCAGGTCGGCAGGCCTTCCGGGTGATACTATATCAGCCCGCAGTCCCCCGCTCACCACCGAGGCGAAGTCCGGCATGATCCCCAGGCTGACCTGCCTGTTGCCATGCCTTGGTGCTGACGGTACCCTGGGCCCGGCTTCGGTGAATGTAAGTTTCCGGTCCCTGTTGCCCAGCTCTTCTGCCAGATCATGTACAAACAGCGCAACCTGTTCAAGTCCCCCATAATTGATAAGGTCTGCCCTGTCATCGGGAGTGTGGTATTCGGGATGGGCACCTGTCGTAATGAAAAACACCGGTATATCCTTTGCATAAAATGAAGCGTGGTCAGACGGTCCGTATCCCTCATACATGAGCCTGGTGCTGAAACCGTACCTGCCCGAAATGCTGTTGACTATATCTTCACCCCCGGCCGAGGAGCCAACACCGCCAATCTGCAAAACCTTTTCCTCATTTTTCCTGCCAACCATATCGAGGTTTATCATTGCTGTTATCTGCTCTTTACCAACTACCGGGTCTTCCATGAACCGCGATGAACCGATAAGCCCCTTTTCCTCCGCACCGAAAGCAATAAAAATATAACTTCGCCGCGGACGCTGCCCGGAGGCAAGCTTCTCTGCTATTTCTATCATTGCAGCCACTCCCGAAGCGTTGTCATCGGCGCCGGGATGTACTTTTTCTGCCCCGGGTGACCTGCTGCCGCTCCCTTCACCCCCTGTGCCGAGATGGTCATAATGGGCGCCTATCACTATATATTCATTTTTAAGGAGGGGATCGCTGCCCTCCAGGCTTGCAATCACGTTCATTGTTGTGGCATCATCAACCAGCAGGTTCGTTGATGCCGTAACAGTTGTTCCTGTGTTGAAAGAAAAGGGCTGCATATTTTCCAGCAGCTTACCTTCAAGTTCCTCAACCGTTGCCGGTGAGAGGGAAAGTATCATATCTGCTGCATGCCTGGTTACCTGGATCACGGGTATGCTGACACTGCCCTGGTGGGCTACTGAATTATCCAGCACATCGTCGGCTGAATATTTAATTCCCGACACAAGTATTATCCCGGCAGCACCATTTTCAGCAGCCTGGTAGGCCTTGAAGCGGTCGTTGCCCCGGGTTGCAAATATGCTGTTCGGGTCATCCGGCTCGGGATCTCCCCTGAGTACCATCACCCACCTGCCGTCCGTATCAACCTCTTCATAGTCGTCCCATGACATGCCGCCGTTGCCGGCAGAGAAACCATATCCGCAAAATACCACTTCGGCCGATACAGCAGCGTTTGCTGAAAAGGACATTGGTGTGAATTCCGTACCGTGAAGGGCTTCATATCCGTCAATATCGAGCCGGTTGCCTTCGCCTGCAGTTACACCGGTGGTTACCGTAAAATACTGGTAGCCGTCATCAGCCCCTGGAGTGAGCCCGCTCCTTATGAACTGGTTCCTTATGTATTCAGCCGCCAGCCTGTCACCTTCACTTCCCGGGTATCTGCCTCCGAGCTCTTCAGAAGCCAGGTATTCTATATGCTGCCTGAGCTCCTCAACAGTTATTTCAGGCTCTGCGCGGGTGCAGGAAATACATATATACAGGAACAAAAAACCTGCTGCAAAGAGGTATCTGGCAGAAATATAGTTTTTTAGCATGACGAAGACTGGTTTTGTGAGAATGTAAATATACTAAAAACCGGTCTTCACTTCTGATATCCCGAAAGGTGGTCGATCCTGATGCCGCCAGTGGTGGTGTAACCCCTCATCAGATCGGCTGTCAGACAACTGTGTACCGGCAGTATTGCAATAATATCACCCGGGCCGGTTCTTTTGAAAAAGCTTTCGCTGCATCTGATAACACCATGTTCCTGCGATACTTTGGTGACCCAGGTGCCGGGTACGGGATCGGACCAGGAGGAGAGGTCGGTTTCTGCCACCTGTCCCCAAACCCTTGTGCCATCTTCAAGCAACAGAGACTCTTTTGACAGGTGTACGGCACCGCCGTAAACCACTATCTCGTTTCTTCCCGGGTGTTTCGCGACCACCGGCACGGCCAGTGCAACAGCTATGTCGTCTGGTTTGCAGGCACCTATATGCAACTGGGTGAGGTCGTAAAATACGTAGTTCCCCGGCCTTATCTCGTCTATGCCCTCAAAACCTGATGACATGGAGCAGGAGGGGGTATCTCCCGACGATATAAGGAAAGGTCCGTAACGTTCTGCGAATTTTTTTCTCAGCACGCACAGCCTGTCCGCGCTTTCCCGGTGTATCCGTTCAACTTCATCATGGCCCCGCACATGGTAGGTGTGGCCGTTATGCACCATGAAACCGGTGAAGTCAAGCTTGCTGCTGCGGTTTATTATCTCGAGCATCTCCTCAATGCTACCGGTATCATCCCAGTCCACCCCTGTCCGGTTGTACCCTGTATCTGTCTTTATATAAATCCCAATTTCGCCTATGGATGACCTCTCAATAATCCTCAGTGTTTCAGCCGAGCAAACGGTCAGGTGCAGCCTGATCTTTGCTGCGAGCGCGGCAGCTTCATCTGTCTCATGTATATTGAAGGGGAATGCGACACATATGTCATCCCAGCCGTTCGTACCGAAATAGTGCGCCATAACCATTGACGAGACAGTTATCCTGTCAGTGCCCTCGTCCCTGAACCATTCGCCTGTTATAAGTGACTGGTGGGTCTTGAAGTGGGGGCGAAGCAAGAGGTTATGTTTTCTGGCTTTTCCGGCCATGAACCTTATATTCCTGATGCACTTGTCTTTGTCGAGCAACAGGAGCGGCCTTTTTACGGATAGCGGTTTTTCTCGTCCTGACATTGGTTACCTTGTTTTTCTGTAGTTCTTACCGGATCTTTTACGGTATGACTTTATATTGCTCCATGAGATGGATATAAACAGTATTCCGGCCATAGTGATAATTATGTCGGCAACAATACCTGTTATATTAAGCACCTCATCACCGTTATCCTCAATGTAAAGCCCCTGGTTGTAGAGGCCTACGGCGGCGGCGATAATTATAAACATTCCAAGCGCGAGCAGGAAAATATCGAGCATATGCGAAAGCATGCTTGTGGTACGGTAAATTGAAGATCTTCTGAACTCCTCGTACCGCATCTTCGCTCTCTTAGCCGCCCTTCTGCGTGCCCTTTCCCTTTCATGATGAACCCATTGCCGGTAATACTCGTCCCTTTCGGCATCGGCCACTGCACCTGTAGCACCGCCCTGTTGGAGGTTCATGAGGTATGTATATGCCTCGTTGATGTCGACAAACTTTTCGTGTGCCCCCTCATCCTTGTTGATATCGGGGTGGTAGGCCTTTGCCTTTCGGCGGAAAGCATTTTTTATCTCCCGTATTCCCGCACTTTCGGGCAGTCCAAGGATATTATAGTAGTGTGAAGCATTCATTACTGACTGTAATTGCCGGGGGACTCCTGATCTTTTTGCCGGGATTCATCCAACTCTTCTTTCTCCGCCTCTTCCAACACTTCCTCCTCCTCTTCAAGCTCCCATGAGTAC
This sequence comes from Bacteroidales bacterium, assembly GCA_007132715.1. Classification (GTDB taxonomy): domain Bacteria; phylum Bacteroidota; class Bacteroidia; order Bacteroidales; family PUMT01; genus PXAP01. The sequence goes on along the minus strand of SLOE01000128.1, from coordinate 3,567 downwards.
TTTTTTCGTTGGGGACCCTCATCCCGGTAATATACCGCAAGCACAATTCCTGCTATTGCCCCCATAAGGTGCGATTCCCATGATACCCCTTCCCTCAGGGGGAACACTCCCCAGAGCATCCCTCCATACAAAAATACAACGATAAAGGAAAGTGCCATAAGTTCAATGCTTTTTCTTATGAAACCGCTGATGAAAAGAAATGAGGCCATTGAATATATGAGCCCGCTCGATCCTATGTGCCAGGCCTCCCTGCCTCCGAACCACACCCAAAGCCCTGTCATCAGCCAGGCAAGCGCTGTAAGCCTTAGGGCTATCACCCTGTAGAAATAGAACAGTGCTGTACCCAGTATCAGCAGGGGACCTGTATTGGTGAACAGGTGGACATGATCGTTGTGGATCAGGGGTGCAAAGAGTATACCCGGAATCCCCTTCACGTGAAGCGGGTAAATACCCAAAACGGTGAGCCTGATGCCTGCCGCATTTTCAACAATTTTAATTCCCCATAATACCGCGATGAAGATCAAAGGGTATCTAATGGCTGCTATCAGTTTTGCCGTTTCCTTCACTGGTGGTCATTTTGTGCTGCCGTATGCCTTTTTGACGGGCCGCGTAGTTGTCCATCCGTTAAGATACGATATAAACATGAAAACGATCATAATTGCCGCGGCGGTCAGCATCGACCACCATACTCCCAGGTTAATCACAATGAAAGGTGCGGTAGCCGTTATCAGTCCCCCTCCCAGAAAAGGTTCATAAAGCATCTGTTTAAAGCCGAACGCCTGGGCCGTATCTGTCCGGTAATTGGGATCCACCAGCCTCAGCAGCAGAAGTCCCATCGCCGTCACACCGCTCTGCATCCCGTACTCGGTCACGCCGCGTTCCAGCCAGTTATAGGGGAACATCCGGGGGGCGAGGACCGTAAGGCAGAAAAAGAGCCATGCTACTCCCACTGCCATGAGGATGAGGAATGGCCATAGGTTGGCCACGAAAAGGTCCAGCCTGATCGATGCGATGGCGGCAACAACCAGTATGTCGAGCGAAAACCCGAGGATCCGTTCAAAGGTGCTGCGGTCATAATACTTGTCCACCCCGGTGCGCATGGATATTGCCTGCACTATCATGCCCCCTATCATTGCAAGCGGGAAGAGCGGGAATCCGCTTACTACCGGGTGTATCTGCCTGACACCCGCCAGCATCAGCCATCCCGCGAGAATGGCCAGACAGGTAACTGCAAAATGGAATGCCAGCGGTTCTATCGATTCCGATGCAACGGTGGACCTGGATATAGTGAATCTCTCCTTCTCCGGGATAAGTCCCCGCTTCTTGTACTCCGGTATTCCCTTCGACTTGTCAAGATTGACGCAATATCCCTTGCGGATGGCTATGTTAATGTAGAATATGCCGCCGACAACTGCAATGATTATGCCCACGGTGGCGGACATCTGTGCGAGGTCGGAGCCCTCGGGGAAGCCCATCTGCTCAAAAACGGGCCTCATCCCTGCAGCAGTACCGTGTCCGCCGGCAAACCCTATTTCCAGTATTGTTGCAAAAACCGGTGACACGTCAAAAAAGGGTATAAGCAACAGAACCGTAACCACCAGTGCAAAGAAGTACTGGCCCGTTCCCGCTATCATCCCGAAGCATAGCTGGCTGCCTCCCTGCGACCAGAGCATCCTCAGGCCGGGAACGGCCACTCCCAGGAACAGGGTTGCAAAGACGAAGTTTATGAGGATACCGGGTATCTCCCTCCATGTGTCGAGAATGAAGGGCGGGAGTATGTCGGCCATATAGGGACCGCAGGCAAGTGCCAGGAATCCTCCTATTATTGATGCCGGAAGGAATATTACCTGGAAAAGCCTCACTTTAACACGCAATAACTTACCGGCCAGTAAAAATATGCAGAGTATGCAGATACTGAAGAATACCCCGGTCAACCCTTCCATATCACAAAGTTTTGCAGGCAAAGAAAATGAAAAATGAACAGATTGCAAGGCTTTATGGAATAATTGACCGGGGTGAACCCCGCCTTTATATCAGGTCTATGCTCTCCTTTTTCAGCTCTTCAGTCATTGTTTCAGGCCATACGCTTGCCTGTACCTGTCCGATATGCCTTTTCCGCAGCATGAACATACAGACGCGTGACTGGCCTATCCCTCCGCCCATCGTCTGAGGCAGCTTACCGCCGAGCAGCATGCGGTGAAACATCAGCTCCCTTCGCTCAAGGCAGTTCCTCTTTTCGAGCTGGTATACAAGTGCGCTTTCGTCAACGCGGATTCCCATGGACGATATCTCGAAGGCTGATCCGGTAACCTGGTTCCAGACAATGATATCGCCGTTAAGTCCCCTGTAATGCTGTCCGGTCGGTGTACTCCAGTCATCATAATCGGGAGCCCTGCCGTCATGAATGTTGCCTCCGGGAAGATCTCCCCCTATACCTGTAAGAAAAAATGCACCATGCTCCCGGGCTGCCTCGGTTTCCCGTTCCCTTGGAGTGAGTTCCGGGTATTTCAGGTAAAGGTCCTCGGCATGGATGAACGTTATCTCGGGCGGCAGAACGGGTGTGATCTCCGGATACCTTTCTGCGACAGCTTTTTCAGTGGCAACAAGTGCCCTGTAGATCCTCTTCACGGTATCTTTCAGGCAGAGGAGGTGCCTCTGTTCCCTGGCAATAACCTTCTCCCAGTCCCATTGGTCAACATAAACTGAGTGAAGTGGGCCGAGGTCCTCATCAGGGCGGAGTGCCTTCATATCGGTAAGAATACCTTCGCCGGTCTCGGCGCCCAACTGTGCAAGCCGGTACCTTTTCCATTTTGCAAGGGACTGTACCACGGATATTCTTTTGGACTGCATATCTTTTATATTGATCTGCACAGGCCGTTCAATACCGTTAAGATCATCATTTATCCCGGTGTCCTCCGCCACTATCAATGGCGCGACAACACGGGTAAGGTTCAGTTCCCTGCACAGGGAATCAGAGAAAGTTGTTTTCACAAGGTCTATTGCCTTTTCGGTTTCAATTCCGCCGGTTAGCCGGATGCTTTGTTGCTGCTGAAGTGTTTCCATCTTTAATAGTTTGAAGTTATTGTTATTATTATTTATGTTGTATGTCTGCATTGTATTTAAAAAAAAACCCTCCGGTTTTCCGGAGGGTCAGGTGTTTATTTCAGGGTTTTTGGTTCCTCTTTACACTATATAACCTCCGGGGCTTTTGAACTGATTATTGTTCAAAGCATTGTTATTGAGGTTATTGTTGTTCAGTGCAAACATGTTTTATAACATATATTCAGTACAAACATACAATCTATTTTGAAATAATCAAGTGTTTCAAATATTTTTTTTTAAAAAAGGCAAAAAATTTTTGCGCTCCTGGCGCAGGGCTGAATTGCCAAACTGTGTACCAGGATAATATAGAAGAATCGCAAAAAAATCTGTTTTGCCTGTTTCTCTTGGTTTCAGAGGCTTAAAAATGATGATCTTTAATATATTTGCAATATGACAACAAGAAGAGATTCCATCAAACTTATCGGGGCGGCGGCAGCGGCAGCGGTTATTCCGGGAGTGTCGTGC
>SLOE01000126.1 GCA_007132715.1 Bacteroidales bacterium | reverse complement strand
TCACAACCGGCAGATTTCTCCTGTCCGGCAGCAAGAACTGCTCCATCACCCTCACAACCGGCAGATTTCTCCTGTCCGGCAGCAAGAACTGCTCCATCACCCTCACAACCTGTTTGAGCTACAGCGGTTGTACATTCGGTGCTGTTGCTTTTTTTAACTTCCTTTTCTGATTTGTCCCTGTCAGGTGTGACACCAGCGAAAGTCAATGCTGCTGCAACTGTCGCAAGAACAAAAAACGATGATATTCTTTTCATGATTTCAGTTGTTTTAGTTAATCAGATAATAGCCGTACACGGCCTATTTTTATTTAGACCAAATATACGTATAATAACAATAAATCCGTTTACAAATTGATTATAAATTACAGATCAACACGCAGGTCAGTTAAATGAAGCAATTACAGAGGATTTGCCGCTCACCTTCTGACCGATCTGAACATTCAGTTTAACATCGGTTGGCAGAAAGAGATCAACCCTTGATCCGAATTTGATAAACCCGAGTTCCTGGCCCTGGTCAACCTTTTCGCCCGGCCTGGCGTAGCATACTATCCGGCGGGCAAGTACACCCGCTATCTGCCTTACAAGAACGGCATGGCTGCCATTTTCAACCACTACTGAACTGCGTTCATTGGCAGAGGAAGCTTTAGGGTGCCAGGCAACCAGGTATTCACCCGGATGGTATTTATAATAACTCACAGTACCTGTAATCGGAAAAAGATTTACGTGTACGTTAAGTGGAGACATGAATATTGATACCTGCAGACGTTTATCGTTAAAAAACTCATTTTCATCCGTCTCCTCGATAGCAACAATTTTTCCGTCGGCAGGGGCAATCACAAGGTTGTCATTTCGCTCCAGGTCCCTTCTTGGAAGCCTGAAGAACCACAGTATGAATAACAGGAAAGCAACCGATACTGCCAGGAATACCCGCAGCAATAAGCTGCCGGGCTGGACCAGCAACCATATAAGGATATTTGCAGCCGTCAGGATGCCAATTAAGGTCATAAGAATTGTATATCCCTCTTTGTGAATTCTCATCATCTTTCAATTTAATACCAAACTCAAATAAACCCATATTGCGGGAACAACAAGCAGCCATGCATCAATCCGGTCAAGCACCCCACCGTGTCCCGGAAGTATACTGCCTGAATCCTTGACCCCCAGTTCTCTCTTGATCATTGATTCAACAAGGTCGCCGTAGATACCGAATACAATGACTATTGCCCCGGCGGGGATCCATTGGTACATATCCAGGACAGGGAAAAGATGTGTCATGAACCAGGCTGCACCAAGTGTAAAAACTGCACCGCCAATAGTACCCTCCCATGACTTCTTTGGTGAAATACTTGCAAAAAGCCGGTTTCGTCCAAACGGGACCCCAACCAGGTAGGCTGCAGTATCATTAACCATTATCATGATCAGTACGCCTGCCAGGATTCCCGGGTAATAACCCGCTACCGTAAGAGCTCCGGGAAACACAAGGAGGTTGAGAAGAGACAGGGGTAAAGCAACATATATTATACCAAGGAACAGTATCCCAACTTTCTCAAAGGGCTTTCCCCTGTCCAGATAAAGTTCAGATATCATTACCAAAGGAGGCAACAGAAAAAGCAGTGCCAGCCATCCGGCCCCTAAACTGCCGGAGGCATAGCCATGAAAAAGAAAAAAGAGAGCCAGGGCGGCCAAAGCAGCCGTTATCTTCCTTGCAAGGGTTGTTCCCGTGCCTTCAAGGTTAAGAAACTCCAGAAGGGCAATCACCATCAGGGCAGGATATACAAGAACGAAAGCTACGCTTCCGGCAAAAAGTGAACCGTATATCACAACCCCGAAAACAACACCGGTTAAAGTACGTTTATAAAACTCACTCAAGTTTCAAGTTCTTTTAACAGACTCCTGGCTTTAATCTCATCAGCCTTCCTTACCATGATGTCGATATGGCCGAACAAACCGTATGCTGAATCCCTCTTGTCCATTATGACTGCCTCCAGCCCGTTCGTCTCCAGAACCTGCCTGACCATTTCGGCACGGTATTGTTCTGCTGTGGTATAAGCAACTGTCCAATCGTTATCCATAGGTCGGGTATTTATTATGCTCTTTCCCTGTCCGGCAAATCATCAACTTCCCTTCCGGCATCAATTTTTTTTTCTTTTGCCGTTCCGGCATTGTTATCAGGTGATTTCTGTCTGATCAGGGGCTCAGTATCCTTTTTCTTGAATTTTCTTTTGCCGAATATCTTCTCAAGGTCTTCACTGAATATTACCTCCTTCTCCAGCAGCAAATCAGCAAGGCGGCTCAGCCCCTCACTGTTCCGGGTAAGCAGGTCTTTTGCCCTCCTGTAAGCTTTATCTACGATCTCCTTTACCTCCTTATCGATCAGCTCGGCAGTTGAATCGCTGTATGGCTTTGAGAAGGTGTACTCGTTCTGACCCGATGAATCGTAGTAACTGATATTGCCGATCTTCTTGCTCATTCCGAAATAGGTTACCATTGCATAGGCTTGCTTGGTCACCCTCTCAAGGTCGTTGAGAGCCCCGGTCGACACTTTTTTGAAATTTATCTCTTCAGAGGATCTGCCGCCAAGAGCGACACACATCTCATCATAAAGCTGTTCGGTTGTAGTTATCTGCCTCTCCTCGGGGAGGTACCACGCAGCCCCAAGTGATCTGCCCCTGGGTATGATAGTCACCTTGACCAGAGGGTTGGCATGCTCCAGCAGCCAGCTCAGCGTGGCATGGCCCGCTTCATGGTAAGCTATGGTGCGCTTCTCCTCCATTGATATGATCTTGTTCTTCCGTTCAAGTCCCCCGATTATCCGGTCAATGGCGTCGAGAAAATCCTGTTTGCCGACGGACTTTTTATTGCGCCTGGCAGCAATAAGTGCAGCCTCATTGCATACATTGGCTATATCTGCACCGGAAAATCCCGGTGTCTGCTTGGCAAGGAAACTGATATCGAAATCTTCTTCAAGTTTCACTGTGCGCAAATGCACCTTGAATATCTCAAGCCTTTCATTAAGGTCGGGCAATTCTACATGTATCTGCCTGTCAAACCTGCCAGCCCTGAGCAGTGCACGGTCAAGTACGTCGGCACGGTTTGTCGCCGCCAGCAGTATGACGCCCAGGTTTGGCTCAAACCCATCCATTTCGGTAAGCAGCTGGTTAAGGGTATTTTCCCGTTCATCATTTGCCCCGAAGCCGGGGTTTTTCCCCCTGGCTCTCCCGACAGCATCAATTTCATCAATGAACACAATACACGGAGCCTTGTCCTTCGCCTGTTTAAACAGGTCCCTTACCCTTGATGCTCCGACACCAACAAACATCTCGACAAAATCTGATCCCGATATGGAGAAGAAAGGGACATTGGCCTCACCTGCAACCGCTTTCGCCAGCAATGTCTTACCTGTGCCCGGCGGACCAACAAGCAGCACTCCCTTGGGGATCTTGCCGCCAAGCTGTGTATATTTCTGCGGGGTCTTGAGAAAATCGACTACCTCCATAACCTCCATCTTCGCCTCCTCAAGTCCCGCCACATCCTTGAAATCGATCTTCACATTGGACTCCTTGTCAAACATCTTGGCCTTGGACTTACCCACGTTGAATATTCCACCGGGGCCTCCTCCCCCGGCGGCCCCGCTCATCCGGCGGAATATGAAAAGCCAGATTGCAACAAGGATGAATATGGGCAGGAGCCAGCTCAGAACATCTGAGAAATAATCCCGCTCACTTACATAGTTTACACTGACAATCTGATCCTGAGAAAAGTCCTCCTGCGCCTCACGCAGCCTGTCCTCAAAAAGTTCAACAGAACCTATGGTGAAGAAATAATGCGGGCCGCTCCTTGATGCCGATGAAAGTCCGCGGTCAAACAGGCCCTCGTGCCGCGGAAGGTCAAGCCTCTCCTGTTTAATATAGATCCTGGCTTTCTCACGGTTGACAACCTCGATCTTTTCAATATCGTGATTCCTGAGCATATCCCTCTCAAACTGCTGAAAATTGATCTCCAGGGGCCTGCTGCCGGTACCGAATACCTGAATAGCGATAAATGCAAGCGCAATGAGCCCGTATATCCAGTAGAGATTGAATTTAGGCTTTTTGCCGCCGCTATCATCAGGCTTCCCACCCTTATCGTCCCGGTTGTCTTGATTCTTGTTCTGATCAAACATATTATGATTTATAATGATCTGTCATTCCAGTTTCTCAATTTTACCATCCCCCCAGAGCTCCTCGAGGCGGTAAAATTCACGGTATTCCTTCTGAAACACATGTACAACAATGCTGCCAAAATCGAGCAGTACCCACTGGGCATTATCCTGTCCCTCTTTGTGTAGCAGGTATCTTCCGGTTTTCTCCTTGACCTCCCTGTCAACTGAATTGGCTATGGCATTGACATGGATATTGGAGTCGCCGTGGCATATGACAAAATGGCTGCAGACCCGGTGCTCAAGATCTGCAAGATCAATATTGATAATCTCTTTACCTTTTACCTTCCTGATACCTTCAATGATATTGCCAAGCAATGCTTCCGTGCTGATTTCCCTTTTGCTGTCTGCCATTAAAAAGTTTTGCTGTAAAGTTAATTAATTTTTGGGACATCCGGTCCATGCACGATACCGGGTTTTACCCTGAAAATTATTGATTGCCAATGCCTGTAATTCAATCGTAAAACGTACTTTTGATACTCATATTGCAGATCCATAATAACAACAGGGAACACATGCACTCCAAAAACACTGACAGGAGAATACTGACCTATCCGGTACTTGATTCTACCAATGACTTCTGCCGAAACCTCGCTGACAGAGAAAATGTTAAAGAGGGCACAGTGGTCAGGGCCGTGATACAGGAGAAGGGAAGGGGACAGGGCAGCAACAGATGGGAAGGGGGTGCGGGTGACAACCTCACATTCTCAATTATTCTCCGTCCTCTGTTCCTCAGTCCGGCAAACCAGTTTGTGCTTTCTATGGTGGCATCACTGGCGATCAGCCGCTTTCTGGATATTTACACTGCAGGGGTAAAGATAAAATGGCCGAATGACATATTTGCAGGCGATAAAAAAATTGCCGGGATCCTTATAGAGAACTCGGTAATGAATAACCGGATTGAAAGCTCTGTTGTCGGCATGGGTATCAACATCAACCAGGAATTTTCCGGCAGTCACCTGCCGGGTGCCGTCTCGCTCAGACAGCTAACCGGCAGCATATTTGACCTTGATGAATGCCTTGATATGTTATGCTTTGAAATTGACCGGCTATACTCGATGCTCCGTGAAGGCAGGAATGAAATAATAAAACAGTTGTACAGGGAAAAACTCTACCTGCTTGACAGTGAAGGCACCTACCTGTCAGAAGGAACTGTTTTCAATGCCTTTATAAGGGGTGTAGACAACACGGGAAGGCTTATGCTTGAAAAGACTGACGGCGAAAAGATCTGTTACGGTATGCAGGAAGTGGAGTTTATAAGGCCAGCAGACTGAAAATCCGGCTTACCTGTCAACCGGCGTGTAACTGCTTATTGTTAAGCTCCTCCGACAACATGGAAGCAATGATCTCAACTCCTTCCTGGATAGGTTTTCTTGCCATCATCTTCATCATTGCGTTTAGTTTCGCCGAGAGCACCAGTCTGAGTTCAGTGTTTTTACCCGGTGTTTCATCAAGCTCTATTGCCAGGTCAAAAGAGAAAGGCCGTGATCCTTCCGATTCAAATCTTATAACACTCTCTTCACGGGAAGGAAGCCTGCGTATACCGATCTCCCCGATACCGTCTACCGTAAAGCGGCATATATCCTGATGCACCTCCAGGTTCCTTACCCGGCCCTCAGGCACAAGTTTTCCAAGATTGCTTATATCCGAAAGAAAACCGTGTACAGGCTTCCTGGGTGCATTTATGGTTTTTGCTGTACTCTCGAACGTTGTCATTATCATTTGTTTTGAACACCCCATCCTGCCGGATCAATGCGCCACTCTTCAAGAGCTGCAAGCTGGTTGTCGCTCACGAGATCCATTTTCCTGGCAGTTTCAATCAACGCAGTATAGTTGGTAAGTGAATGCAGTTCACATTGCCATTGCCTGAACCTGCGTTCTGCCTCCTCAAACCCGTAAGTAAAAATAGCAAGCATACCCTCAACATGGCAACCAGCCGATCTGAGGGCCTCTACGGCCGACAATGAGCTGCGTCCCGTTGAAACCAGATCCTCAATGACCACAACCCTGTCATTTTCAGAAACCCTTCCCTCAATCCGGTTTGCAAGTCCGTGTCCCTTGGGCTCCGGCCTCACATAAGCGAATGGAAGGCCCAGTTTTTCGGCCACCAGTACGCCATGGGCTATGGCACCCGTGGCAACCCCTGCCACAAGGCTTGCATCAGGATAAAGTTCGCCTGTTAACCGGCTGAATTCATCCCGTACAAGTGCACGTACCTCAGGGAAGGACAGGATGAGCCTGTTATCGCAATATATTGGTGATCGCCAGCCGGAAGACCATAAAAATGGGTTTGCTGGTTCCAATTTTATTGCTTTAATTTGCAGTAGTTGTTGGGCAATTCTTGTTCCGCTTACTTTCATCGTGCAAATGTATAAAGTTTTTTTCAACGAACGAATAGTCTTTCTTTCACCTGACTTTCTTAAAAGCTTCGAGGAAAACCAGGGACTTTTCTACAAATACCGGGATAAAAGTGAGCTTAAAGAGCTGCTGCTCGTTTTCCTTGCCCTCAACAAGATAAATCAGCTGTTTGTCTGTCATCCCGACGTCGATAACCTCATGAAAGAGTTCAAATCCTGCTTCAGGTATGTTGAGGCGGCGGGGGGAATGGTACGGAACGATCGTGACGAGGTGCTGTTCATAAACCGGTTTGACAAGTGGGATCTGCCGAAAGGGAAGTCCGGCGGTAATGAAACAGCGCAGGAGACAGCAATCAGGGAAGTGGAAGAGGAATGCGGTATCAGCGGGCTGGAGATTGAATCGGAGCTGTCGCCTACCTATCATACCTACTTCGAAAAAGCAATTCCCCATCTGAAGAAAACCAGGTGGTTCCGTATGCGATATTCAGGGAATGAAAAACCAAAGCCGCAGACCGAGGAATTCATCACCAAAATCATCTGGGGAAGTGAAAAAGATCTGAAGATCATCAGGAAAATTACATACCCTTCAATAATAGACCTTCTGAAAGAAGCCGGGATCATCTGATAAGCCCGTCCGACCGCAGGGTCCGCACAAGAAATCTTTCAAAATCCTCAGAAGGCAACGGCGCAGGAGACATTAGAAGGTTGCCGTCACGGCCGATGAAATAGCAGGTCGGGAATATCCTTATATCATAGTCCTTCAGAACCGAAGGCTGGTCTCCGTAAAAGAGGAAATCCCAGTTATATTCATTTTTTCCCAGGAAGCCTGTCATCGCTTCAAATTCCTCTGCAATGAAAATGGTGACAATCCTGAAATGTTCGCCATACCTTTCATCGAGGCGCTGGAGTAGCTCATATTCAGAAAGGCAACTGTAACTTGCTGCTGTACAAAAATTGAGATATACATACTCTCCGTGATAGTCTGACAGGCTTACAAATATACCCTCCCGGTTTTTCATGCTTATCTCAGGCGGTCTGAAACCGGTCATCAGCCGGGTAGTCTTCCCCCTTATATTCCGGGCTATCTGAGCATGTTCAGGATAGTCTGTAATGACAGCCAGCGAATCAAGGATCCTGAGCAGCGCAGACCGGGAAAAATCGGAACCATAGAATGAGTCATGCAGCCCCTTCAGTATTACCATCTCAAGCAGCCTGTCCCCGCCAAGCACGTCGTCGTTCTGCAGCGTATTAAGTAATCTCGAATAACTTGCAAACTTGTTTATGTCATCATAGATACTTTTTCCCCTGGCCGTTCTTGCCAGGAACAGGAAGTAGTTATTGTAAACCTGGTTAAAAAGTTCCATGTATGCAATATTGCCGTAAAGCACAGGGGCATCCCTGAAGTAGTTGTCGGATATGCTGCGTGAAGCTTCCACCCTGGCCATCATCCTGAAAAAGGCCATCCTGTATCTCCGGTAATCATCAAACCATTCATTGCCGGTGCCGGAGAAAAGTCTTTCGTTTTCCAGACTGATAGAGTCAAGCAATTGCTGGTCGCTCTGTGCAGTAAGAGCTAAAAGGGGTTCCCCGAAAAGGGGTTCATAATACCAGTCGAATGCCCTGACAAGGTTGTTCAGCTCGTCATCATCATGATTCAAAACCGCGATATGGGTGGGATTTCCCTCAAAATAGGGGTTCAGGGTTTCCCAGCGTGTTCTGGGTGATTTCTCCGGCAGAACAACCTGGTAATGGTTCCCTGATTCAACGTACATATACAGATAATGAGCCCCCGAATTTGAAAACACATATAGAGGATAATCCTTTGCTGCGGCTTTTGCATAAAAACTTTCGGTACTGTCAACACTGATCCTGACAAAGACCTCCTCTGTAAAAGCGATGTGGTCAATATGGTAATGGAATACAATATCATGTCCGGCATAACCGGGAGCATGACCGAAAATCCTGACGCTGTCGGGTTGCCCCATTGAGGTACCGCCCACGACACACATCATTACAAGTACAAAAACCATCCGGATATGCATTATTAAAAACCTCAGGGTTTGAATTCACCAAGTTTCACTCCCGGGGGAACAAACTTTGAGGCATCCCCTCCATTTCTGACTATATCACGAACAATTGTCGAGTTGACCGGGGTATGCTCCGGCCTGGTAAGTAAAAATACTGACTCAATACTATCATCCATGGCTTTATTTACCTGGGCAATGGCTCTTTCGAACTCAAAGTCTGCCGCTGTGCGTAAGCCCCGCAAAATAAACCGGGCGTCTTTCTTCCGGCAAAAATCAACTGTAAGTCCGCTGAACCATGTAACCTCCACCCCTGGTTCATTTTTAAATACATTACTGATCCACTCCAGCCTCGTCTCCAGAGGGAAATAGCCCTGTTTGTTCGAATTGTAACCTACCGAAACAATGATCCGGTCAAAGATAGATAGGGCTCTTCTCACTATCGATTCGTGTCCAACGGTAAAAGGATCGAAGGAGCCCGGAAAGATCGCTGTTTTCTGCATCGTAGATTTATTTCATTCTGCATTCTGGCATCAGGGCCACGGCCCTTTAATGCAAATGTAGTTCAAAGAAATATAAAAATTTAAAGTTTACCGTTGCAATTTAATTACCGTACGTAAAGGTCACACTGCCAAATACCGAATTCGCACTGATCAAAAGATGCGGTTTGTCGGGCTCAAAATCATCCGACATGAATCTCCCCCTCCCGAAAACAGGAGTATTGATCCCCGGCATTTTAACCCCTGCAAATATTGCATCAACCGTAACAGAGACCGGAATGCCTTCGGGCAGGTAAATTGTGCTGCCCGAAAACAGGTTATTGATCCTCATCTCCTTTTGTGCAGTAAGCCATGACATGTTTTCAAGGTTAACAACTGCGTTTGAAAAGACTATATGAAGGTCGCGGGGTACCGTATCCCCTGCCCGAATGGTCTCTGTCCTGAAGAATATCTCGTTCTCAGCAGATTTTACAGGCCACGGCATTGGATTACCCGACAGAAGCCTGATACCGGTAAGTATCAGTAAAAGGCCGGCAAGGGTCCGTAAAACAGGGAACCTCAGGTTGAATATCACCCTGGCAAGCAAAACACCGCCGCAAAGCGCCAGAAATATGCCCCAAAAAGCCAGGTTATCAATCTGCATAAACATGATCAGATGCCTTCCATGAATGTGGGCTCACTGACCTTCTCCTTCAGCAGAGCTATATCGAGCACATCCAGTATGGTTTTAACATAATGGAAGTTAATTCCCCTGAGATAAATTTCATTGATCTTTTCCATATCCTTTTTGTTATCCTCCGAAAGGATAACATTTGTAATATTCGCCCGTTTCGCAGCCAGTATCTTCTCTTTGATGCCGCCTACCGGTAGCACCCTGCCTCGAAGGGTTATCTCACCGGTCATGGCGGTTGCCTTCCTGATTTTCCTGCGCGTAAAGGCAGAGGCCATTGAAGTGACCATGGTTATACCTGCTGAAGGGCCGTCCTTTGGTATCGCTCCTTCGGGGACATGTATATGGACATTAACCTTCTCAAATATTTCCGGGTCAAGACTCATGTATCCGGCGTGAGATTTGAGGTATTCGTGGGCAAGCTGGGCCGATTCCTTCATCACATCGCCCAGATTCCCGGTAATTGTAAGATTTCCTTTACCCTTGCTCAGGCTGGTCTCCACAAAAAGTATCTCACCTCCCGAAGGGGTAACTGCAAGACCGGTAACCACACCGGCAAGATCATTACCCTGGTAGAAATCCTTGCTGTATTCGGGCGGCCCCAGCAACTTCCTTACAAGTTCTGCTGAAACTTTCCTGCCGGGCTCTTCACCAAATGCGACCATTTTGGCAACACCCCTGATGATTTTGGCAATCTTCTTGTCCAGTTCCCTTACTCCCGATTCCCTTGTATAGCTTTCAACTACCACTTCAAGAACTTTAGCGGGAAAAGTAAGGGCTTTGGCACCCATACCATGATTCTCAAGTTGTTTCGGAACCAGGTGGCGACGTGCAATCTCAACTTTTTCTTCAACTATGTACCCGTTCACGCTAATGATCTCCATCCTGTCCCTGAGTGCAGGATGAATGGTATTCACCGTATTGGCGGTTGCTATAAACATTACCCTTGACAGGTCATACTCAAGTTCGAGGTAGTTGTCATGAAAAGCAAAGTTCTGCTCCGGGTCAAGTACTTCCAGCAGAGCCGAAGCCGGGTCACCATGCACATCACGGCCAACCTTGTCTATCTCATCAAGGATGAAGACAGGGTTTGACGTTTTTACCCTCTTGATGTTCTGTATTATCCTTCCGGGCATTGCGCCAATATAGGTTTTCCGGTGCCCCCGTATCTCAGACTCATCATGCAGTCCCCCGAGCGACATTCTTGCAAACTTCCTCCCGATTGCTGATGCGACCGATCTTCCGAGCGATGTTTTCCCTACTCCAGGGGGGCCGACAAGGCAAATTATCGGCGATTTCATATCGCCCTTAAGCTTGAGCACAGCCAGGTGTTCCAGAATTCTCTCCTTAACACTCTCAAGTCCGCTATGATCCCTGTCAAGAACCTTCCGGGCCCTTTTCAGGTCAAAATTATCCTTCGAATAATCTCCCCAGGGCAACTCCATGAGAAGATGCACATAGTTCACCTGTACAGAATATTCACCGGAAGCAGGATTAAGACGTTGCAGCTTTGCCAGTTCTTTCTCAAAAGCCTCGCCGGTCTCCTTTGACCATTTCTTTTTCGAGGCCCTGTCACGCATCTCGGCTATCTCCTTCTCCATCGGATTACCTCCAAGCTCATTCTGGATGGTCTTCATCTGCTGGTGCAGGAGGTATTCCCTCTGTTGCTGATCAAGCTCCGATTTAACCTTTGACTGTATATCCTTCTTCAGTTCCAGCATCTGTACTTCCCTGCTCAAATGTTCCAGGAGCATTTCGGCCCTTTTGTAAAGCTCATCTATTTCCAGTAATTTCTGTTTTGCAGAAATGTCAACATCCGAATTGGAACAGATGAAATTGATAAGGAAAGTGGAGCTCTCAATATTCTTGACTGCGAAAGATGCTTCGGGGGGAATATTCGTAGATAGTGTAATTATCTTAAGTGACAGGTCCTTCAATGACCCGATCAGTGCCTGGAACTTATTATCCTTTCTCTTTGGCACCAAATCCTCAAGTCCCCGCACACTGGCTTTAATATAAGGCTCTTCAGTTACCAGGCCGGTAATCTCAAAACGCTTTTTGCCCTGTATTATAACCGACGTGGCCCCGTCAGGCATCTCAAGGATCTTAAGAATCTGTGCAACTGTACCGACCTTGTACAGGTCATCCACTGAGGGATTATCGATCTCCATGTCCTTTTGTGCCACGGCGCCTATTATCTTGTTTCCCTTATATGCATCACGTACCAGCTTAATTGATTTCTCACGTCCGACAGTTATGGGTATTATAACCCCAGGGAACAACACTGAGTTCCTGAGAGGCAGCAGCGGAAGGTTTTCAGGCACCTCGGAACGGCTGAGCATGTCTTCATCTTCCTCCGAAATAAGCGTAATATAGTCAGCATCCTCATCTCCCGGACTACCCCCCAGGATATCTGACCATAAAAGATCTGTGTGTTTTTTTCTCATATTATAATTAAATCCGTCAGAAATATAAACAAAATTTTCCGGCTTTGGTTCGCACAAAAAAACCCCGCACTGGCAGGGTTTATCTTAAATATTTTCTGATCAATCACCTCACTTTTTCTTATCCATGTGTTTCTTGTAGCGGTTCATGAACTTATCAACCCTTCCGGCAGTGTCAACCAGTTTCATCTTGCCGGTATAAAAGGGATGAGAGGTGTTTGATATTTCAAGTTTGAACAACGGATACTCCTTTCCGTCATCAAGTTTTATGGTCTCTTTGGTCGCAGCGGTAGACCTCGAAATAAAATGCTGATCATTAGACATATCCTTGAACACCACAAGGCGGTAATTTTCAGGATGAATTTCTTTCTTCATAGCTTAAAGTTTTTATCGGAGTGCAAAGATAATTTTTGTATTTATAATTACAAAATATTTTACGGCTTAATCACTCAAACGACAGCCAATACCAGCCGGGCTTATATGCCTGACCTATTCTCACTCATCTCAAACAGGTGCGTCAGACTGTCTTCCGACAGTTCAGGAAAACTTTTATGCACAAACTCATTTTTTTTGAGCTCATGCCGGTATCCAGCCTCAAGTGTTTTATGGTTGAGGGTAATATCCCTGATCGCGTCAATTATATAGTCAATCTCTGTGTCAGTCGTGGTGGGATGTAGTGACATTCTCACCCAGCCGGGTTTTGATGACATGTCGCCGTGATTGATCATATCGGTTATCTCCTGAGACTTTTCATGGCTCACCTCAAGCAAAAAGTGCCCGTAGGTGCCTGCGCATGCGCAGCCCCCGCGAACCTGAATACCGAACTTGTCGTTAAGAAGCTTCACAAAAAGGTTGTAGTGAATATCGGGATGGTAAAACGAAAACACGGCAAGCCTCTCCTCAACATTGTCGGCAAGTATTTTAATGCCATCAATGCTTCGCAGTTCATGAAACACCCTGTTCACTATCTCATCCTCCCTCTCCATGATACGGGATTTGCCCATAAGCTCCTTCAGTTCGATTGCAAGTGCCGTCCTTATTGTCTGCAGAAAACCCGGAGTGCCGCCATCTTCCCTTACCTCGATATCATCAACATATTTATATTTGCCCCAGGGATTGGTCCAGTCCACCGTCCCTCCCCCGGAATCGTCGGGCGATTCACTGTTGTAGAGGCTTGCATCAAAAATAAGCACTCCGGATGATCCCGGCCCCCCAAGGAACTTGTGAGGAGAAAAATAGATCGCATCAAGCTTCTCCATAGGATCAGGCGGATGCATATCAATGTCGACATAAGGGGCAGAAGCGGCAAAGTCGACAAAACAGACCCCTCCATGTTCATGCATTATCCTGGCAAGCTGATAGTAAGGAGTCTTTATACCTGTAACATTCGAACAGGCGGTGAATGCCCCTATCTTGAATTTCCTGTTGGTGTAATCCTTCAGTTTGGTCCTGAGCGAATCGGGGTTCACCAAAAGGTTTTCATCAGGTTCGATCAGTACCACATCGGCAATCGTCTCATACCATGAGGTGTGGTTGGAATGATGTTCCATATGGGTAAGGAACACGACAGGCTTGTCAATTTCCCTCAGGCATTCCCTGTTCATGAGCTTTCCGCAGCCCTTAAGTCCGAGTATCCTCTGGAGCTTGTTTACAACAGTGGTCATGCCGCTGCCTGCTGTAATTATCACATCGTCGGCTCCGGCATTGACATGTTTTTTTATTTTCTTCTGGGCCAGATGGTAGCAGTGGGTAGTATGGCTGCCGTTATGACTCGTTTCGGTATGGGTATTCCCCACAAAGGGTCCGAAAATGCCCGATACCCTGGCTTCTATGTCGCTGTAAAGCCTGCCGCTTGCAATCCAGTCGCCGTAAACAACCTTCTGTCTTCCAAAAGGCGAGTCAAAAGATGCATCTATACCGATGATCTTCTGTCTGAACGGAGCAAAATATTTCTCAAGTTTGGTCATTTTTTCCACCCTTAGTAACTAAAGTTGGCTGCCTTTGTATCTGTAGCGGCAGGCATCCTGCAAATTTAATCTCGATTGACATTTAAAAACGTGATAAATAGCATGTTTTGTAACACTGCATCCGGGATTGACAGTATTAATGAAATCTTATGATCCTCATGTCGACCAGCAGGAATACCACTATAAGAAGAAATGAATACCCGAGGTAAATGCCTGCCGGAATATACTCCCATGGCTTTATCTTAAGCCTGAAATAATTATATAACACCAGGACCAGTTTCTCAACGAAGAAAACAATTGCGGTTGCCAGTGCAACCCCTACAAGGCCGTAGTACCTGATGAGAAAAATACTCAGCGACACATTAAGAATTATCTCAACCAGTGATGCGCCCATCACTACCCTTGTTTTCTTCAGCCCTATCAGTATTGTTTGAGGGAAAAGAAGGCGGCTGGTGATCAGCAGCAGGTATACTATGAACACATCGGCACTGCGTGAAAACTCCGGACTGAAAAGGTTGATGTAGATCACTTTGCTGAAAAGAAGAAGTATTATGGAAACGGGGAAAAGTATGTGCATCAGACGGGCTGACCTCTTTTTAATATTTAAAAGGGCCGGCCTTATCCTGCCCGGATCGGCAAACTCGGGCAGCATGGCATTGCTCAGGCCGTTGGCCATCAGTATTACCAGCGGCATCTCCTTTGCACCAAATCTGAAAATTGCAAAGCTTGCCGAATCATAAAATGCCGTTATGATCACCCCGTCAACATACTGTGCCGAGCCGCTCAGGAGTGAACTGATGATAAGCGGCATCCCCAGGGATATGTGTTCTTTCATGAAGCCTGGTGAAAATCTGAACCTGGCATGTCTTTTCAGCAGCGCGGCAAGCCAGAGCAACCTCAGGGCGGATATTGCTATGAGGCCCCAGATAGCATATTCAACAGGGTAACCGGCCAGAACAGGCAGTGTTACCATTGCAAGCTGAACGGCGAATGTAACAACACCGTAGATCACCATGTCGGCCGGACGGTTCTTAAGAAGGTATATGTACTCAATAAGGTGCCCGGGATTACTGATAAGTACATATACGAACACCAGGTTCATGAAGGTGACATCCCTTACGCCTTCAAAAAGGTGAAAGGCCCTCTGGAAAAGAATGCAGAATATAAATGCAAGAAAGCTGAATGCGGAAAGCAGGAGGAACGCATTATAAAGCTCGGGTGACTTCGATTTTTTGTTGAGAGATACAACCCTGAATGTATTGTTGCTGTTGTAAAGCGGAAGAAGTGACTGGATCAGTCCGTTAACCCAGAAAAAACTCACCGCGCTTGCAATGAAAAGCGAAAGCTCATAATAACCTATATCGGCCACTGAAAGCGAACTTCGTGCAAAGATCACGCTTATCAGGAGAAATGTGGTAAACCTGAGGATCTGGAATGCCTGGAGGCTTCCCACATTTGATATTTTCTTCAGAAAAACCAAGTCTTGTATATTGTTTCGGAGGGTAAATATATGGATAAAATATATTCCGGGTCCATAAATGGTATTGTGCTTGTCTATACTTAAAAATTAATATTTATCTTTGCACTCGCAAAATGGTGGTCGTAGCTCAGTCGGTTAGAGCGTCAGATTGTGGCTCTGAAGGTCGCCGGTTCGAATCCGGTCTTCCACCCGTAAATTGAAAATCTGAAAGTGGGGTTGTTACCACCATGGTACAGCCCCACTCTCTTTTCACTCCCCCATAAAACTTCCCCGGCATATCCTTATTCGGCATATAAGGTATATTGAGTAATTTTGTTTATATAACAGAAGGCAAATATCAAATTCTGCAGCTATGATACGAACAATAACCACCGAAAAGATCCCCATCAAGCTCTGGATTGACGATATTGAACCCGGGGCTATGGAGCAGGCAAAGGACATTGCAAACCATCCTTATGCAGTTCACCATGTCGCAATAATGCCCGACTGCCACCAGGGTTTCGGCATGCCTATAGGCGGAGTTCTCGGGACAAGGGATGTTGTAATACCCAATGCCGTGGGTGTTGATATTGGATGCGGAATGTGCGCAACCAGGACATCTCTCAGGGAGCTGTCGCGCGACAGGCTTGCCGGTATTGTCGATGAAATAAGAAGAAGCATACCTGTCGGCTTCAGACACCACAAATCAGCCCGCGACACCAAACTGATGCCTGATGTGAAAGGACGGCTGCCGGTAGTTGAGAGGGAATACAAAAGTGCAACATACCAGCTTGGCACCCTCGGGGGCGGGAACCATTTTATTGAACTCCAGAAGGGATCAGACGGGTTTATCTGGATCATGATCCACGCGGGCAGCAGGAACATAGGGAAGCAGGTAGCGGACTACTATTACCGTAAGGCTGTAACTCTTAACGAGAAGAGCTTCAGAAATCTGAAAACCCCAAAGCAGCTCTCATTCCTGCCTCTTGATAGTGAAGATGGATACACATACCTGCGTGAAATGGATTATTGCGTAAGGTTTGCCTATGCCAACAGGAAGCAGATGATGGATGTGGTTTCATCGGTAGTGGCCGGCCATGCCGGCAAAGGAGTTGAATTCTCCCGCTTCATCAACATAGCCCACAACTATGCAAGCCGGGAAAAACATTTCGGCGAGCACCTCATTGTTCACCGCAAGGGTGCAACATCGGCCCGTAAGGGAGAATACGGGATCGTGCCGGGTTCCCAGGGCAGTAACAGCTATATAACAATCGGGCGCGGCAACTCCCAGAGTTTTGAAAGCTGTTCGCACGGAGCAGGGAGAGTGATGGGCAGGAAGGAAGCACAAAGGAAGCTCGATCTAAACTTCGAAAGGGAGAAACTGGAAAAAAAGGGTATAATCCACAGCATACTCCGCCCGAAAGACCTTGATGAAGCTTCGGGGGCCTACAAGGATATAAACAGGGTGATGAAAATGCAGGCCGACCTTGTTGAGATCGATACGATGCTTGAGCCCCTTGCAGTGGTCAAAGGGTAACACTTTGCATGATATAAATCCCCGCTGTTAATGGCGGGGATTTTGCATAATTCATGTATTGAGGAATTGAGCCCGGCTAACCGAGATACATCCTGAGGAGTTTGTTCTTCGATTTGTGCCGCAGGCGCTTAAGCGCCTTCTCCTTGATCTGCCTTGTCCTTTCTTTGGTAAGTCCGAGTTCCTCTCCTATGGCCTCAAGAGACATCTCCTGCCTTCCAAGTCCGAAATAGCATTCAAGCACATTGCGCTCCTTTTCGGATAAAATACTGAGGGTACGGGAGATCTCCTTGCGAAGTGAATCTACCATAAGCTCAGAGTCAGCAATGGGGGAATCCTTGTTCTCCATTACATCCAAAAGACTGTTGTCCTCTCCGTCAACGAACGGGGCATCAAAGGACATCGGCCTGCCGTTGAGTTTAAGTGTTCCGGCAACCTTCTCCCTTGACATCTCAAGCTTCTCTGCAAGTTCTTCATCAGAAGGATCACGTTCATTCTCCTGTTCGAAACGGGAACTTATCTTGTGTATCCTGCCAAGAGAACCAACCTGGTTGAGGGGAAGCCTTACAACCCTTGCCTGCTCAGAGATGGCCTGCAATATGGACTGTCTGATCCACCATACCGCGTAGGATATGAACTTGAAACCTTTTGTTTCGTCAAACTTGGTAGCAGCTTTAATAAGCCCAAGGTTACCCTCATTGATAAGGTCGGGCAGGCTCAACCCCTGGAACTGGTATTGCTTGGCGACTGAAACAACAAAACGCAGATTTGCCTTGACCATTTTCTCAAGTGCCGTCTGATCTCCTTTTTTTATCCTCTGGGCAAGCTCCACCTCCATTTCGGGTGAAATCAGATCCTCCTTGCCTATCTCCTGCAAATACTTCTCAATCGAGTTCGAATCACGGTTCGTGATCGACTTCGTAATCTTTAATTGCCTCATATGTTATTTATTGTAAATTTCAAAATCAGTCATCCTTACTGAAAGAGATCAGCGTGCTGTACCTCTCTTCATTCAAATTAAAATTTGGCGGATCGGTCTTCTTTTCGATCAATCCGAGAAGTTTCAGTTCGAGAATATGATTGGTGGCCGACTGCTGTGAAACACCCAGATCGCGCACTATACCGCCGAAAGAAGAGGGACCCTTTTTTTTAAGCATTTCGAGAATCTCCATCTTCACCTTATCATTCAAAATTTCCCGGGACCTGATAACGGTTAACTTTTCAACAATATTGCCCCTGCTTTGTTCATGCATACCAATATTTTTTTGTTAGATAATTATTTTGTCAATATAATTTGAATTCATTATGTGCAAAGTGCCCATATAATTCAGTTTTAACTCAATTGTATCACCTACCCTGTACCTTGGTTTCCTGGTGCCAAGGTCAACGACGATCATATCGGATGTCGCCCCTGATATCTTTATCTTTTTGTCAGCAGGCTCCAGGTAATCAACACTTATATCCAATATCCCGATATCCAGGATCGCCCTGTATGTTTTTTTTCCAAGGTCGCTGTCGTCAAACTCCGGGGTGTCGCCGGTAAGATTGGCGCCTATTTCCCCCACCGGAACAACAGGTTTTTCAGTCAGTTCTATGATCTCTGCATGGAGTTTGAATATTCCGTTCTTCATTCCCTTAATAAGCTTGCCGGTGAACAGGTCCTTGCCGAAAAACAGGCTCTCCCCCACCCTGAAATGGTCAACCGTGGCCGGCAGGATACGCTTTACAAGCAATGGTATCGTGACCGAAGATCCACCTGAAACATAAGGGATCTTTTTCCCGAATTTAATTTCGATCAGTTGCTTGTAAAGCCCCAACTGGATAAGTTTATCCTGGCTGGGCATGATCCCGTATAGGCAGTTAAGATTGGTCCCGATACCAATAACCTCGATATTGGAGAGGTTGAAAATACTGCCGTAAAAATCAACTAACTGTTCTCCCAAAACACCCTCACGAAGATCACCCATTTCGATCATAATTATGACCTTATGCACCTTCCTCTGCCTGATGGCCTCTTCATTCAGTATCTTTATAGTATAAAGCTCAGTGTTCAGGCTGATATCGGCATACTTTACAATCGACCTGATTGCACGTTTGGCCGGAGGTTTGATATATACCGTCTCAACTTCCGGCGCCAGACTCTTTATAGCCTTCAGATTGCTGACCCTGGAATCGCACAATTGTTTTACGCCCAGACCTATCACCTCTTTCAGGTAGGTCCTGTTACCACATAACAGTTTTGTAACGATGCCCCATTCAATATTATTATCTTTGAACAGTTCATCAAGATAGTTGTAATTATGTTTAAGCACCTCCCTGCGGAGTTCCATAAATGCCATAGTATGGTATTTAGTTTACAACAAACCGGGGAATCGCTTCCGGCAACCTAGTAAGTAATTCATAATTAAGCTGATTGCTGAATTCACTGAACGATCCTACTGAAATAGTCAGATCACCCTGGCTTCCTATAAGCACAACCTCATCACCGACTTTTACATCCGGCAGTTGAGTTACGTCTGCAATCAGCATATTCATATTTACCAGCCCGATCACGCCAACACGATTACCGTTTATCAAAACCCGTCCCTGGTTACTCAATGACCGGTTGTAACCATGTGAATAACCAACCGGAATCACTGCAATCTTCTTGTCCTCCTGTGCAAGGTAAATCGTCCCGTAGCTTATGAACTCGCCCCTTTTAACCTTTCTTATGCTCATTATCCTGCTTTTCCAGCTAATAACCCGGTTCAGCGGGTCATCCTTGTCCTTCTTTTTTCCAATATACTGGATAAAGGTTTCGGCACTGGGCCAGTACCCGTATTGCAGAATTCCCATCCGCACCATGTCAAACCTTGCCGATGGGTAGGTGAGAGCTGCAGCCGAGCTGGCTACATGCCGGTATTCGGGCACAAGGCCACGTTCTGCAAACCAATTGCAAATTCTTGTGAACCGGGATATCTGTTTCTGAATTCTGACATGGTTTGCTATACTCTCGGCTCCTGCAAGATGTGTGCAAATACCTTTCAGCTCAAAGGCGTGCCGCTCACCTGATATTATCTCTGCTGCCGTCCTCAGTTCGCTTTGCTTCATTCCTGTCCGGTTCATCCCTGTCTCCGTTTCCAGGTGCACCAGTGCGGGCTTGGCGGTGCGTTCATTTAATTCAACCACCCTTTTCAGCCGGTGAAGGTCAAATACAAAAAACTCCGCTTCGTTCCTGACGGCCCATTCAATATCCTTATCATCGAGCCATCCCATGATCATGATACTGGTGCCGGGACTTGTGATCTGTTTGAGCCTCCTTGCCTCACATGCACTGAATACAGAAAAGTGATCAATCCCTGTTCCCTCAGCTACCGGCACATATTGCTCCATTCCGTGACCGTACGCATTTGACTTCACTACCGAGGTAATCTTCACCCTTTCGCCAAGATGATCACGCAAAAACCCAATATTGCCTTCAACAGCTTTTCTGCTTATCTCAATAATTGATGTGTCAGCCATCTCTTTATCCTAAAATATTTAATGCCATCCTGGTAAGCATATTCACACCTGTTGATGTTATGTCATCCGGAAAATCATAGTCCGGGTTATGCAATTCGGGGTGTCCCTTGCCAGCGCCGATCCCGAAAAGCAATCCCCTGAATTTCCTGGTAAACAAGCCAAAATCCTCAGACCACCTGAAGGCATCAACGGGTTCATAAACTTCAAGTGACAACTCCTTTGCTGCGTCGGCAGCCACTTGTGCCAGGCCCGGGTCATTAATTGTAGCCGGGAATCTCTCCGTAAAGCTGACAGAACACTTCAAACCCTCTTCACTGGCAATACTTTCTGCAAGCCGAACCGCCCTGCCGGAAAGCATCTCCATCTCATCGTCAGCACATGCCCGGAGAGTTGCCATGACCAGGGCATGACCGGGACTTGTACCGAAGGCAATCTCCCCCAGTCTTGCATGTATTACCGTTACGAGCACAAAGTTTTTAAAGACATCTGATCCGGTTATTCCCGGCAGCTCCTCCAACAAACGCGACACGGCCCTGGCGGGACTTAATCCGTTTTCAGGCTCAGCGGCATGCGATGTTTTCCCCTCAAGCTTTATTATAATACCTTCAGATGCCATTGCAAATACATCCTGCCTTACGATAACACTATTTTTTTTGTACCCCGGAAGATTATGCATCGCTATGGCAAAATCGGGCATCACACTCTCAAACCTGGGATCACCCAGTACGGCCCCGGCACCTTTACCGTTCTCTTCCGAGGGCTGAAAGAGGACTACGATCTCCCCCTTTTCAGGTCTTTCAGAGGCAAAAAACTTTGCCACTCCAGCCGCAACCGCCATATGTCCGTCATGCCCGCAGGCATGAGAAACTCCGGCGTTAACTGACCGGTAATCAAAATCATTCGTTTCAGTAACCGGTAATGCATCAAGCTCGGCCCTTATGAGCAACCTCCTGCCATGACGGGCACCACTGAACCTTGCCGCGACCCCGTAACCACCAATACCACAGACAATCTCATCGGGCTGCAGCTCTTCAAGAAAACGGGTAATTCGTCGCGATGTGACCTTTTCATTACCTGACAATTCCGGGTATTTATGCAGTTCCTTCCGTAAATTGACAATTAACTCCAGATCTGATATTTCGGGCATAAATCGTTTAAGTGGGTAAATTACTTCTTTTTAGACAGCCTCATTTCCATGTACTTGTTGGTAAACCCCAGTTTCTCGTACAGAAACCTGGCAGGATTATCATGCTCCACATGAAGTTTGACATCGCCTTCCGCAAGATCTATTGCTTTGATCATGAGCTCCTTGCCATAACCTTTCCCTCTGAACTTCTGGTCTACTGCAATATATACCAGTATATTTTCGGGAATATATCCCTCCATACCTGTCTTATTGATCACCACCACACCTACAATATCGTCATCGACCTTCCCCTGAAGCACAAAACCGCCAGGCCCGGCAATCTCACTCATCGAGTAGGCAATGGCCCTGCCGATAGCCTCTTTGGTGTCGCGAAACTGATCAAGATGCGTATGAAGAAATCCAATGATTTCTGTTCTCTCTTCGTCGCTAATTGGATTGGATGAATTGAAAATTTTAAATCGTAACATAAACTATTTTTTTGAAATTAATTTCTGCACGACAAAATTACAAAAAATAAGGGAGAGATGCAAATAATTCACTTAACATTACGCCCAGGCAGGTTTGCCAGTTCAATCGCCTGCTACAATCATTAACAACTATATATGTGCTATATACGGCACCAGAAGCTGTGAGACACATAAATTCACAGTCCTGACCTGTTGATGAACAGGAATAAAAACAGGAGATTTTAGTTTCTGCAGAAACTAATTGATTTCAGCACATATTTCATGAAGCCCCGCAACTATTTCAGGCCCGGGGCTAACTATTGTGCAGGCTCATTTCTGTTTGGGGGCTATCTCATCTTCGAAGGTAATGACCGGGCTTGCATCGATGCTCTGGATATCCAGGTAGTCTATCAGCAGGTCAAGAGCATTGTTGATGGTTTGGGCATCACCGGGTGATACGGTCCTTAAATTCTCCGACAGGCGCTCATGCAAAAGCGGGGGTATCGAATCAAGCAGGTCTGAGGACTTTGAAGTGAGCACAATTGTAGTTTTCCTTTTATCATCCTTTTTCGGAAGTCTCGCAATAAGACCCCTGCTCTCCAGCCTGTTTATTATACCGGTAACAGTACTGGGATTAAGGTTCAGGAAGCTGCATATCTCCTTCTGGGTAGCCCTGAAATCGGGAGTGTTCCTGAGGAAGTTGAGGCACAGCACCTGGGGAATGCTCACACCGTGTTCCCTGAGGATCTTTTTGGATTCCAGGTTAATGGATCGAACTATCTTCCTTATCTTGATAAGGATATCGGTATTTTTCACTGCTCCCGTGCTTAGTTGCACTGGCTAAATTATATAGAATTTCAATAAAAGGAAAGTAAAAAGATCCGTTTCACAGACCTCCTGGCTGCCCGGTAACAGAGTGCAGCCCCTCAAGGTTGCGCCTCAGGACCTTTTCAATATCCTCCCCCTCAGTATGGCCAAGGATGCCCACTGTACCATCAAAGCCTGACCGGGCCAGTACACCCATCATTTCCGCTTCATGGTCACCGCTGCCAATATCCAGAATCTTCGGTCCGTCCCTCCTCATACCGTTGAGATTGACAGTGTACAGATAAGGCATCATTATTTCAAGCAGCCCGGAAAAATCATCAATATGGTGATGGGCATGGTGAAAGTTGTATACTATGCCAATACTGTCCCTGCCGGTTTGTTCAATTATCCGCACCTGGTTTTCAGGCTCCCCGAACCAGTCCATGTGGTTGTATAGCGCAACCCTGCAACCATAGCCTCTGACCCGGTCGTGCAGCTTAGTAATTGCGCCGGCAGCACTCCTTACCTTCTCCTCATTAGTTAAACCGGTAAAATAATCACTGCTGAAGCTTGCCCATAAATCGGTAACGGTCCCGCTGTTAGCGATGGCCTCGAATATCTGCTCATGGTGCGGCAGAAAACCGTCATCCATACCACGGTCAATCCAGAACCATACTGCCGTCAGCTCAATTCCATATTCCCCAAGGGTCTCTATCTCGACCGGCAGGGTTTCAATATGCTCCATTCGCCAGTCCCACGCCATCCTTTCAAACCCCAGCCGTGTGAGCATTTCAGCTCTTTCAACAGGCGTTCTTTCAAGTGCGTCAAATGGAACTATGCACCATGCAACAAGGTTATCCATGGCAAATATATCTGCTTCCCCCGGATCTTCGCTAACGGCGTGGCTGCAGGAAAACACCGGGAGAAGGAGAAAAAGCAGCAGGTATTTTATCCCTGCAGTCTGAAAAGAGAATATTTGTCTCATAATTTATTTTTTAGAGTTAAAATCGCCCGATATTCCGGACTGGCTGTCCGGTCCTGCATCATAAATTTAAAAACTCATTTGCGCCACTGAATTACAAAACCGGCTGTGAAACTTACTTTCACAGCCGGCTGTATCTGACCGCGACCAAAAGCCGCCGGTGAAATTTGGTATTACCTGTAGTCTGCCTTTACATAGTCGGCGTTCATCAGGTACTCCAGGCTTATCCTTACGCTCTCGATGGGCTCGTAGTTGTACTGTTCAACCTCTACGACATGGTATCTCATACCGGCAAGTTCGGCATTCTCATATGCCGGCCTGAAATCTATCTTGCCGCTGGCGCCTATCTCTTCATGGTCCTTCACGTGGTACATCAGGAAGCGGCCCGGATACCTGCGGAAATAATCAACAGGGTCCTTGCCTCCCTCAGCTATCCAGTAAAGGTCAAGCTGGTAGAATACCAGCTCGGGGTCGGTATTCTCAATCAAAAAATCCATCGCGACTACTCCCTCTACTTCTGCGAATTCAATTGCGTGGTTGTGGAATCCGAACTTAACTCCCCTCTCTTTTGCCCTTCTTCCTATTTCATTAAAATAATCAGCCCATTTCTGCAGATTCTCAAGGCTCTCAAAAGCCGAGCGATCCATTGTGGGAACGATCATGTAGGAAACTCCCCCACTGACATGGGCCTCAATAGCCTGATCCCACCACTGCATGGCCTCATCCCATCCATCCTCAGACGGAAGCGGACGGTAAACATGAGTACTGAGATGTTTCATGCCATACTTCTCAACAAGTGCAGCGAAGTCTGCCGGGTCCATACGGTAGAACTGGCCATTCTGGTAGCCGGCCGATTCTACAAAGCTGTAGCCCATTTCGCCCAGTGCCTGCAGGGTACCTTCAGGGTCGTCATTCATATCGCCCCGCACTGACCAGAGCTGTATCCCGATGAACTTCTCCTCGGCAGGAGCTTCGCATGAAACCATTCCTGCAGCCATAAAGCAGGCTATCAGAATAAATCCGAATAAATAAGTGATTCTTTTCATAATACTGTTTTTTTGTTTTTAGATATTTAGGTTAGTAACTTCAGCAATGTTTGCAACCTGTAAATTTATGAAAAAAACAGTTGCAAAGCCATTAACTTATAACATTTTTTAAATCTTCAACCGTCCCTCCGCCATCAGCATGCCCCTACCCGCGTTTTTTCACGAAGGCCATATTCCGGCCGATTATCCCGTTCAGTATTTCAACATTTCCTGCTGAAGCCAGGCTGTCCTCCGGTGTATTAACCGCATAGTCAACCAGCCTGTATATGGTGGTTTCAGCAACATGTGTCCGGGTATCTGACGACCCGTAATAGATGAGCACCCTTCCGTCAGGCATCTCTACCCAACCGTTCGAAAAAACAACGTTGGACACATCCCCGACCCGCTCATCCCCTTCAGGGGCAAGGAAGTAACCGGCAGGCCGGTGGGTTATCTCCGACGGATCATCCAGGCCGGTCATGAAAATATAGAGCACATAGCGTAACCCTGCCGCACACATCCGCACCCCGTGGGCAAGATGGAGCCATCCCTTTTCTGTCTTTATCGGGGCGGGGCCCTGTCCGTTCTTCGATTCTTTGATGGTGTGGTAAACCCGCCCGTCAACTATCTTCTCCTCATCTATCCCGGCGCTTAACATCGAATCAGTCAGAGCCCAGCCGATGCCGCCTCCCGATCCTGCCTCGATAAACGAGTCCTGCGGCCTGGTGTAAAGAGCATATTTACCATCGATAAACTCCGGATGCAGAACAACATTCCGCTGCTGAGCAGAAACTGTTTTCAGATCCGGCAATCGCTCCCACTCCTTCATATCCCTGGTACGTGCAATACCACAAGCTGCCAGCGCCGAAGAGGTGTCGGCCGCCGGCGTTGAGGGATCCTTTCTCTCGGCACAGAAAAGTCCGTAGATCCAGCCATCCTCATGTTTTGTGAGGCGCATATCGTAAACATTTGTCTCTTCAGGATGCCCCGGGGGCATATCCACCGGGTAGTCCCAAAACCTGAATTCGTTTATCCCGTCACTGCTTTCCGCAACAGCGAAAAAGGATTTCCTGTCGTATCCCTCAACCCTGGCAACCAGCAGCACCTTGCCGTCAAGTAATATTGCACCGGCATTGAAAACACTGTTTATCCCGAAGCGCTGGATCAGCAGGGGGTTTCTCCCGGCATCCAGGTCATATTTCCAGAATACAGGTATATGCCCGGCTGTCAGTACCGGATACCTGTACCGGGTAAAAAGCCCGTTATATTCATCCAAAGGTTCATTTTTCCTTTCTGTAAGTTCTCTGTGACTCTCAAAAAGTTCTTCAACTGTGGTTTCAAAATCTTTTTCCTGCATATCATAATAGTTTAAACATTATACGCATCGTTTACGGCCTGCCCCGGCATGCCATGACAGCCGGCCGTATCAGCTCCAAAGCAGCAACCGCAGCATTTCACAGCAGCAACCGCAGCGTTTCACAGCAGTAAACCGCAGCGTT
>SLOE01000163.1 GCA_007132715.1 Bacteroidales bacterium | reverse complement strand
TTCAAGCATACCGGGAGGGACTATCCAATAGGGATTGAGCTCAATCCATTTTATTGCCGATGCAAAAACCGGGGTGGGTGTTTCTGTTGTTCCCACGATCACATTAAGGCTTAATTCAGTGTTGTCATTTTCGATTGCACGTAATTGAAAACCGGCTATATTGACCCTTACGGTACGTTCGGCGATATCCGGCGGCATCCATCTCCACCTGTCAAGGTTGGCTTCAATTACATCAATCAGGTGATAAAGAGGCAGATTCATCGCAGCAATAACCTTATCATCAACTATTCCGTCGGCCGGAAGTGAGTGACGCGCCTGGAACAGCTCAACCTGTTTCTGTAACAGACTGTCAAACAACTCATTGTCCTCGCTGCCGACAGCCGGATCACCCTGCTCTGCAGCAAGCCTGGACCGGAGCAGTCCAACATCGGGATGCATCATACCCTTTTCAATACGCCCCAGGGAAGTGCTGAAGTGCTCCCAGCCTTCTTTTTCGCCGATCTCCCTGTATTTTGCAAGTGATGACCTCAGGCTACGGTATTCATTATGAACGGGAAGCAGAGAGAGAAGGTTTTCCTCAACCTGCATATTTGTTAGGCTGCTGTCGAGCAAATGCTTCCAGTATGTATCGGATTCAGCCATATTGAGATTCCACACCGGCCGCAATGTGCGACGATCTGTCTTGCCGCCGGCAAAGTGGGCAGCAACTGTCAGGAATGCATCTGTGAGCAGGATATCAAAAACAACGCTGTCTGCAATTGTTGGTTCACCCAGCAGAACAGAGTCAAAAAGGCTTTCGAGCTGAAAGAGATGGTAATCCTCAGGGTTAAGCCCATCCCTGTAGACATATCTTACAGTATTTACCAGCTGTTCAATATTTTCCAGGTTATCCCATCTGGCAGGTAAAAGGTCTTTTTCCTTTGTATAAAATTCATTAAGAACCCCGGGGTTGAAGACCGCCGTTTCGAATAGTTCAGGAGATTCATCCTGCAGTTTTGCCAGGTAGCTCTCCATGGTCGAGGAAAACTCAACAGAGGTACTGTCGGGGTTGCATCCTGCCGACAACAAAAGTGCCGTGATAAGGATAACTGCTAATCTTAATTGCATTTAACGGTTGATTGTTTATGTCATCCGGCCGGTCACACCCCCTCAACAATGATCATTCCGGTAGTTGCCGCTCTTTGCCGGATCTCTCTGGCAATTGAGTATTGGTCTGATTCCCACCACTCCCTGGCTTTCTCTATTGTGGGGAACTCAAGCACCACGATCCGTTCCGGGTCCCAGTCCCCCTCCAGGTTTTCAACCCTGCCCCCGCGGGCAAGGAATTTTCCTCCATATGCCTTCACCGCAGCCGGGGTATGCTTTTTATACTCCTCATACTCGCCGGGATCGGTTATCTTAACATCAACTATCACATATGCTGCCATAATGATTATTTTTGAGGTTGGTTAGATTATTATAATCTCAAAAATATAACCTAATTTTGAGAATGACCAGTTACCCGGTAAAAAGTTATGATTATGGGAAAAGCGATAGTAAAACTCAATATTGCCACATACGCATTTGAAGAATATGTTGTGGAGGTCCCTTGCAAGAAGGACGATGTCGAAGAGATAATCATTGCCAGGGCCTGGAAAATACTCAAGAAGCAGGAAGGAGGATCGCTGCCCTACGGCCACCGGAAGGCCGATATTATCAAACGAACCGACTGAAAGGGTTGCAGGGTGTTCTCAGTTGCCCGCCTCTTCAAGTACCCACTCCATAAACTCTTCCAGACCCTCACCGGTGCGGCACGAAACCTCAAACAGCGGAACCGGGCTGTTTACCTCCCGCAGTCCGGAAAGAAATGATGAGTGATCAAAGTTTGTATACTGCATCAGGTCGATCTTGTTGAGTACAACGGCCCGTGCCTCTTTGAACAGCATCGGGTATTTTACCGGTTTATCATCTCCCTCGGTGGTGCTTACAACCGCCAGCTTTAAGGTCTCGCCCAGGTCAAAATGGGAGGGGCAGACAAGGTTGCCGACATTCTCGACAAATACCACATCGAGATTATCCAGGTCAAACTCGCCAAGAGCAATGTCAATGCTGTTGGAATCGAGGTGGCAACCCCCGTCGGTATTGATCAGCACTATCGGCACTTCGTATTTTTTAATCCGCTGTGCATCACGGTCAGTTGCCACATCGCCTTCTATAACGGCGATGCGCATTTTATCACCTAGCAGGTGACAAATATGCTCAAGCAGGCTGGTCTTGCCCGCCCCCGGTGAGCTGATCATATTGATCATGACCACATTACTGCTACCCAGCCGGTCCCTGACCCGTGCGGCCATATCCCGGTTACGGTCAAGCACCCTTTTCATTACCTTGATCTCCATAACTAATATATTTTAAAAGGTTATTACTATCCGCCCCCGGGACTGACTTTGCAGCTTTACCCATGCAACTGTACCCGCGCAGCCTTACCCGGTGTTGTCATCTCCTTCAATGCTTTTTACAAACATCTCTTTCCCCTTTGTGATCAGGGGATTTGGGTTGCCGCAGCGGGGGCAGTTGTAATTAATTTTTCGGGGACTGTAACGGTGGTGGCAGCCGGGACATTCCAGTTCCACCTGTTCCGTTTCGATGGTAAGTCCGGCACCGGCTGCCCTGGTCCCCTCCCTGGCAGCCATAAAGGCGAACTCAAAAAGAGAGGGCTTAACCATAAGGTATTCGCCGATCACCACATTTACCTGGTCAATACGGCTAATTCCGTTATCACGGGCCACCTCCTCAACTATCCGTAAAACATCCTCAACCATTGCAATTTCATGCATCTAATTCAGATTAATCAAGTAAATATTTTCAGCATATTCTCGGCAGCTGTTCACCCGCCAGGGGATGGACCAGCCTGCTGCCTCCGGCCGCAGTATGCAGCACCACCTCGCCGGGATGTTCGCCCGTGACCTCCCCGATCACCGCTGTTGAGGCCCCAAGTGGATGACTCTTCATATATTCAGCAATACTTTCGGCCTCACTCCCATCAACAATCATAACGACCTTGCCTTCATTGGCAAGATAGAGGGGATCCATTCCCAGCATATCGCATGCCGAAGCCACCGGTTCGCTTACCGGGACTGCCGGCTCAAACAGTTCCACACCGAAATCCCTGGCATCGGCAAGCTCACACAATACAGTGGCCAGTCCCCCTCTTGTCACATCCCTCATCCAGTGAATTCCGCCGGATCTCTCAAGCAGGCCGGTTATCATGCCTGCCAGCGAAGCACAGTCCGATTCAGCCGGCGTTGAAAAGCTGAACGATCCCCTTGCCGCAAGCACTGCTATTGAATGATCGCCTATATGGCCGTTTATGATGACCTTATTGCCGGCATAAACGTTCCTGCCCCTGTGTATGTGAAAATATTTCTCATCCATGTAGCCGATACCCGTAGTGTTTATGAACAGCTTGTCTGCCTTGCCCTTTTCAACCACCTTGGTGTCGCCGGTCACGATCCTCACACCTGCCCTTCCGGCCTCCTCAGCCATCGACTTCACTATTTCGCGAAGAACCGATAGCTCCAGCCCCTCTTCAAGGATAAACCCCGCACTCATCCAGGCAGGCCTTGCCCCGGTTACCGCAATATCGTTCACGGTCCCGCAGACGGCCATCCTGCCGATATTGCCGCCAGGGAAAAAAAGGGGACTGACGACATATGAGTCGGTCGTGAAAACGGGCAGAAGCTTGCTGACCGGAAGCACCGCGCTGTCGGCCATCCCGCCCGGAAAAGGCTGTCCGAAATATGGCAGGAACACCGCGTCAATAAGGCTTTTCATCATTTCGCCGCCACTTCCGTGGCCCTGCAGAATACGTGTTGGAACATCAGGCATGGTTACTGAATTTATAGTTGACATTACAAGCTCCTTCGGCCGATACCATGCAGGCACCGGCAGGACTTGCCGGTGTGCATACGCTGCCGAACAGCGGGCAGTCGGCAGGGGACTTCATTCCCCTGAGTATCGATCCGCAGATGCATGCACCCTTTTCATCCCTGTCATCCGCGAAAGCGGGAAAAACAAGCCTTGCATCATACTTTTCAAATTCTCCCCCCGGTTGCAGTCCGCTCCCCGGAATTACCC
Organism: Bacteroidales bacterium; assembly: GCA_007132715.1. GTDB lineage: Bacteria > Bacteroidota > Bacteroidia > Bacteroidales > PUMT01 > PXAP01. The sequence goes on along the minus strand of SLOE01000163.1, from coordinate 4,574 downwards.
CGAAACCCCGCCACCACTCGTCCGACTCCCTGAAGACCCGCTTCATCAGTGCAAGAGCCTTTGGATTACCTTCGGGTTTGACCGCCCTGCCATATTGTATCTCAACCCGCGGCTCCTCCCGGTTTACCTGGCGCACCAGCATCAGGACCGACAACAGGATGTCTGCCGGCTCAAACCCGGAAATGACACACCCCACGCCGTAATCGCGCGGCATAAATTCATAGATACCGCTACCGGTTATCGTGCTTACATGTCCGGGACAAATAAAGCCGGTCACCCTGGTTCCCCCCTCAACCACTGCCTTCATGGCAGGCGGCATGATCTTGTGAGCGGAAAGAAGGTAAAAATTGCCGGCCCCGCGCCTCACAGCCTCTGTCAGTCCGGCTGCGCTGCCCGGGGCAGTCGTCTCAAAGCCGATTGCAAGAAAAACAACCCTTTTGTCCGGTTTTTCAAGCGCCAGTTCCACAGCTTCATTAACGGAGTAGACAACCTCAATGTCGCCGCCGGCTGCCTTCTCTTTCTCAAGCGTGGAACGACTGCCAGGAACCCGCAGCAGATCGCCATAAGTTGCCGTTACAACATCCGGCAGTGCCAAAAGACTGACAGCGTGATCTATATATGATAAAGAGGTGACACATACCGGGCATCCCGGTCCGGACAGGAGCGTGATACAGGGGGGAAGCAGCTTATCCAGTCCGTTACCCCTTATGGCATGCGTATGTCCACCGCAAACCTCCATAAAAAGGTATTCGCCCACAGCTTCACGCCGGATCTGCGCCGCAAGGCCCGATATCCTTTCCGGGTCCCTGAAACCTTCGTATACAGCTTTATCTGTCCCCGTTCTGATCATGCAATTAATATATATTTTCTGTACCCGGCGAATTTCTCATCTCATCTATCAGCCTCAGGGTCTCTTCTGCCTCTTTCCGGTCAAGCTTCTGGATTGCAAACCCGGCGTGCAGCAGGATATAGTCCCCCACCCCAACATCATCAAGCAGTTGAAGTCCCGCACGGTAACGGTTTCCCCCGAAGCTGACCATAGCATATTCACCCTCGATGGATTCTATCTTTGCAGGAATGCTCAAACACATGGCTGTTTGCTTTTACAGGCAGCAATTGCAAGCTGTCCGAGCGACAATCCCCCGTCATTTACCGGCACCTTCCTGTTGGTAAGCACGGTCAGGTTCTCCTGCCGCAGCAGTTGCACAACCCTGTTCAACAGATATGAATTCTGAAACACACCGCCGGTCAGTACAGCAATTCCCGTACCGGCTGTTTTGCTCATTTCCTTCACCGTATTGCATATATGATCTGCCAGTCCGTTATGAAACCTGGCTGAGATCAGTCCCCTGTCAACACGGCCCGCTATGTCGTCCATCACCTGGACTATCACATCAAGTGAACCGGATGAAAAATCATAACCCTCGTCAATGCCTTTGAGACAGACACTCTCAAGGAGCATCGGTCCCTCACCGTCGTAACCTGCCTCCAGGCAAAGCCCGGTAAGCGCCGCAACTGCATCAAACAGGCGGCCGGCACCACTGCTTAGAGGAGTGTTTATATTATTGGCTATCATCTTTTCTACAGTTTCAATCTTTTCACTGCTGATCGATGACAATGTGCTGCCGGTCCACTCCCCAATGCTCCTGTAACCGGCAGCGTGAAGAGATGCAAGCGCCGTTCTCCAGGGCTCATTTATCGCCGCATCGCCTCCGGGCAGGGGCAACCAGCCCAGATGTCCGTGCCGTTCATACCCTGAATAGTCGCATATCATAAACTCGCTTCCCCGGATATTGCCATCATCGCCGTAGCCGGTCCCGTCCATGCAAACCCCGTTTACGGCACCGGTTATACCGTGTTCTGCCATGCATGAGGCTATGTGGGCATGGTGGTGCTGCACATGCACCAGCTCAATGCCTTCACTGCGGGCAAGACGGCCGGCAAACCGGGTGGAGTGATAACCGGGGTGCAGGTCGCACGCGATTTTTCGAACACTGAACCCGAGAAGGTCAGTGAAATTTTTGTAATTGTCCTTAAAACGGCAGAATGTCTTCCAGTTCTCAAGGTCGCCGTTATGCTGGCTTAAAACCGCGCTGGTCCCCCTGCCCATGGCAAAGGTGTTCTTCAGGTCGCTCCCTGCAGCAAAGATCCCCTCAGCGTCGAAGGGTAATGTTACCATTTCCGGCACATATCCCCTGCCCCTCCTGATTATCTGAATTCCTCCGCCCGCGGCTTTGCAGACAGAGTCGTCAGCAGGGTTGATAATTTCCCGGTTGTAGGATACAAATGAACCGGAACTGCTGCCGAACAGCGCTGCGGCCTCATCATCACCTGCTGTGAGAGGATCGCCCGAGATATTGGCGCTGGTAAATACAAGGGCGGCCGGTGCGGCCGCAGCAAAAAGCATATGATGAAAAGGCATGTAGGGCAATATGGCCCCCACACTATCCAGACCACCGTTAACCAGTGACGATATCTCACCTTTTTTGCCGCAAGGATATCCTTGCCCTTTCCCTGATTCCATTTCCAGCCAGTCATTACTATCTCCTTCCCCGTTCTCCGATGTTTTCTGCTGCAGCACCACTACCGGCCTTATCCGCGATTTCAGGGCCACCTCTTCCATGTCGCTTACCAGGCAAAAACGCTTCACGGTGGCAATATCCCTGAACATAACGGCAAAAGGCTTACGCTCCCGGCCTTTCATCTCCCTCAGACGGGCAACCGCATCGGTGTTGACTGCATCGCAAATCAGGTTGTATCCACCGGTGCCCTTCACGGTCACAATTCTGCCGGAAGCAATTATACCGGACAGCTTCCTGAAATCGACCCCGGAAGAGATGCCTCCGGTCGTCATGGTGTAGCAGGGGCCGCAACTGTTGCAGCCGACAGGCTGGGCATGGAACCTCCGGTTACCGGGGTCATTATACTCGTTACTGCACCGGGAGCACATCGGGAACCGGCCCATTGAGGTGTTTATCCTGTCGTAAGGCAATGCCCTGATGATGGTGAACCGGGGACCGCAGTCGGTGCAGTTGACCAGGAGATAGCCCCTCCTGTGAGGCTGCTTTTTCATATCCTCCAGGCATTGACCGCAAACCGGGATGTCCGGACTGATCCCTGTAATGCGGCCGGAGAGGGGTACACTCTCCCTGATGGTGAACCCGTCGTAATAGCAAGGCCTGGCAACACTTTTGTCAATCCGCACCACCGATGCTGCCGGTGGGGCCTTCTTGCCTATCAGGTCAACAAAACCCTCTATCTGCTCCTCTCTCCCCTCTGCATGGATAACGACCCCGTCATTACGGTTAACCACCCATCCCCTTACATCCTGTCCGGCAGCAAGCCGGTAGATGAAGGGACGGAATCCAACTCCCTGGACGGTCCCGTCAATCCTGAGCCTTACGGCTTTAATTGCCGTTGATGCGGTTATCATGCTTTCTGTTTAATTCCTGTATGATACATCAGCCTTTCAAGTTCAACCATAACATTTATATTGTTAACCAGCACATGATCGGGTACCTTAAGCAACACCGGCGCGAAGTTGAGAATTCCTTTTATGCCGTTTTCGACAAGATAGCTGGCGGTTTCCTGCGCCGAGAATTCAGGAACTGCCATGATGGCAACTGACACATCAAATGTATCGGTCACATCTCTCAGGTTTTCGAGCGAATATACCGGCACCTGGTACCTGCGTGTACGTTTTGCAGGATCTATGTCAAAAGCTGCAACCAGGTTCATGTTACCCTGCCTGTATCCTTCGTATTTAACAAGAGCCGAGCCTATATTCCCCAATCCTACCAGTATTACATTCTGCTCCTTTTCACTACCAAAAATCAGCTTGAGCTGCTCAAGCAGCCTGTCTATATTATACCCGCCCCTGCGCCTGCCCCTGATACCAAGCTGCGAAAAATCCTTCCTGATAAGCACAGCGCTTATCCCGGTCTCCTCTGACAGGCTGTGCGAAAATGTCTTTTGAAGCCCCATTTTCTTTAACCGCAGGAGAGCCATCCTGTAACGCTGAAGCCTTCTGGTTTGTAAAAGGTTGACCATTTTATTGTTACTTATTTCACATTATTTTTATCACAATAAATATATGACCTATTTTATAAAAAATCAAAAAAAATTTTAATGCATTAATATTTAATTATTTATCACTTTATTTTTATTTAATCTACTTTCCAACAATGATATTCAAAGAATTTATATTCACATTTTCTTGACACACAATAACAATTTTCATAATTTGCTTTGTGAATATATTCACATATTATGGAAAGGATGTCTGCCGTATCGGTGACTGACTGGCAGGTTGCGTTATTGCAGCTTGCAAAGTCCTTTTCGTTTTATGCTCCGGTCTCTTTTAACGGGTCGATGGATTACGACCTTATAGACGATGAAAATGCCGGCAGTATAATATATAATCATCCCAAACCCTCAACCCCGCTGAAAACGTTTTTTCTCCCAGTAAGGGAGAACGTAACCTCAGAAGCTGAAAGGAAAAAGCAGACAGTTGTCATGGGCGCCCCGGCCTGCGATCTTGCGGCGCTCGACATGCTTGACGAAATGTACCTCGG
>SLOE01000026.1 GCA_007132715.1 Bacteroidales bacterium | reverse complement strand
TATTGTAATCGCCGGCATCGTACCACCCGCCGCTTACATCCCTTTCGGTTTCCGGATCATTGGTTGCGTTGAACAGGCGGGCATTCCTGTCCTGACCCGGTCCGATATGGCTTGCACCGTCAGCCCATCCCGGTTCGGCGTATGGCTCTTCCTTGGCAAATCCCGAGCGCTGGTAGAAAAATGTGCGCATGGCCTGCCGCAGAACTTCGTTATAAACCGAGGGTGAGATATTAAACCTGTATGAACGGATATTTTTTTCAACATCTGCAATATAATAGGTGCCGGTGGCAGACACTTCCGTAAAATCAAAGTGCCAGACCCTGTCGCCTGACGAAGTGTTGGTCCCCCCGTTCCTCCATGACACAGGCGTACCGGTAAAAACCGTATCACCCGTTGCGTTATTGATGACTGCATAAAGAGAGCCGGGTGTAAAAGAGTTATCAGCATCAAAGCCCACCTGGGGGTCCTTTATCACAGCGATCTTGGGGGCGCCGGGCAGATATCCGTACTGATCGACAATCAGAAACGGCGAATCTGATTGGCCGTACACTGCATTATAGGCTGACAAATGAATAACAAGGGTCAGGAAAACACCCCTGAAACAAAAAACCAGGAATCTACTGAACAGCATTTTACGATAAGTATTAATAAAAATAAAAGGGCAATAGTTTAATTAAGGCGTATAATTAACTATTTTAGGCGTAAAATTCAAATCTTTTTAAGCAATTCAGGGTAAAACTTTCACATAAAGTACCCGGAGCATAAAATATGTATAGCCTTAAATATAAATAATATAATTAACCTTTAAAAAAATATCACATGCAGAATATCAGTAATTTTCTGGAGCAGCATAAAATAAGAGCTGCCGACATTGATATCCAGAACCTGGTTGAAACATTCAACTCTGAGATGAATGGGGGCCTGGAGGGAGGAGACAGTTCCCTGAGGATGATACCTACATACATAGAGGCAGACAACGAATTCGTCACTGAGGTTCCGGTAGCAGCAATTGATGCCGGCGGCACAAACTTCAGGGCGGCCACCGTAAAGTTCACCCGGCAGGGCAAACTGGAACTAAGTGATGTTGTTACGGCAAGCATGCCCGGCCTCGACGGTGAAATATCCAAAGAGGAATTCTTTGAAACTATCGCCGGTCATATAAAGCCTATTACCGGTAAATGTGACCGGATAGGATTCTGTTTCTCCTACCCTACCGAGATATTTCCCAATAAGGACGGTAAGCTGCTTCAGTTCTGCAAGGAAGTTCAGGCACCAGGAGTTGTCGGCGAGATGGTCGGCAAAAGCCTGCTCGAAACACTTGGCACACCCGAAAAACAGATAGTTCTGCTCAACGATACGGTAGCCACCCTGCTTGCCGGAAAATCATCCTCATTCGGCAAGGAGTATGATTCATTTATCGGGTTTATCCTGGGAACGGGCACCAACACCTGTTATATTGAAAACAACATAAACATTACAAAAACGAAAGATCTGGACACCGGAAAAAGCCAGATCATTAATGTTGAATCGGGAAATTTCAGCAAGGCTCCACGAACACAGATCGATATTGCATTCGACAACACGACGGGCAACCCGGGAAATTATTCATTTGAAAAGATGTTTTCCGGTGGATACATCGGGGGTCTGTGCCTCTACACCATCAAAAAGGCGGCAGAAGAAGGATATTTCACACCATCTTCATCAGAAAAAATATTATCGCTGTCACAGCTTACATCCGAAGATGCAAATAATTTCATCAGCAAGGGCTCATCTGAAAGGGGTCCTTTGCAGACCTGCATGACAACCGGCCGGGATGAAGCTAACGCCATTGCAATTATTGAAAGCCTCATAGACAGGGCCGCCATACTTGTTGCAGCAAACCTGGCTGCGGTACTGCTGAAAACAGATAAGGGAAAATCTCCTGAACATCCGGTACTCTTTACTATTGAAGGAACTACTTTTTACAAGATGAAAAATCTGAAACCGCAGTTTGAGAAGTACTTCAGTGAATACCTCAGCGGAGAAAGAGAGCGTTTTTATGAATTTACAGAGGTCCCTCAATCAAGTCTTATCGGCGCAGCGCTGGCAGCACTGATAGAGTAGTATTGAGGATCAAAAAGTAATTAATGTGTTTATCGAATAGCAAAACCGCTAAATTCAAAATTGATCTATGGACAGAAGATCATTTATTCAGAAAAGTGTAGCTGCAGCCGTATTGGCAGGATTACCCTCATCCGTAGTTGCATCATGCAGTCACCCGAAGCCTGCCGGCATCGGGATGTGCGACTGGAACCTTGGCCGGTCAGCCGACCCATCCTATATTCCAAGGGCGACGGAAGTCGGACTGGAAGCGATCCAGGTGAGCGTAGGAACATCACCCGACAATATGCCCCTGCGTGAAAAGGCCGTCAGAGAACGGTACCTGGAGCTGGGTAGAAAACACGGCATCCTGTTTCCCTCTGTTGCAGCCGGCAGCATCCTGAACGAGATCCCCCTTGCCACCGAACCGCAGTCCGCCATCTACGTGGTTGACGCCCTGGAAGCCGCTGCAGCACTAGGATCAACCAATATCCTGACAGCCTTTTTTGGTAACGGAGATCTGCTGGAAAGAGACGAATCAGGTAATTATATCAATATCTCCCCAGGTAAATTCGCTGAGTATAAGTGGAAGGAACAGGATATTGAGAGGGTAATTGCCGTCATCAGGCAGATTGTCCCAAGGGCAGAGGACCTGGGTGTGATCATCGGACTTGAGAATACCCTTACTGCCCGCCAGAACCTTCAGATCATCGATGAGATAGGGTCACCAATGGTACAGATATACTACGATACCGCAAACCCCTGGAATAACGGATATGATGTACCGGGTGAAATAAGGATGATCGGTAACCACCGTATGTGCGAGATACACCTTAAAAATACAAGGTGGAACCAGAACCTGTTTGATGAAACAGGAGAAGTTGATATGCAAGCCTGTGCATCGGCATTGCACGATATAGGTTATGACAAATGGCTGATCCTTGAGACGAGCGGACGGCAGGACAGATTCGAAGAGGATACAAAAGCCAATATAGAATTTGTCAGGAAGGTGTTCCTCTGAGTATTACCCGGCCTTCAGCTTTCAAGAATGCGGTCAAGCCTGGAGACCATGTCGGCTAGGCCTTCGGGGGTGTCACCGCCTGATTGTTCGGTAATGGCCCAGCCGTCGTAACCTGTTTCGTCAAGCGCCTTCATGACGCCGGGCCAGTTGACATCTCCCTCGAGCAACGGGGCCCTGAAGCCGGCTCCCCTGCCCTCTGTATTGGCCAGGTGCATGCTGAATTCCTTGATATGGACCTTGGCTATCCTGTTGCCCAGTATCCTTATCCACTGCTCGGGCCAGCCATAAAGGAGAATATTGCCGCAGTCAAGGTAAAACCTGACAAAGGGACTACCGAACTGGTCAACATACCTTGCAGCCTCGAGGGGACTAAGCAAAAAATTGTTCCAGACATTCTCGATCGCAATGTTGACCCTGAGCCTTTCGGCAACGGGCAGGGCCTTCCTGATGGCGGGAACCGACCTGTCCCAACACTGGTCGTAAGTGACTTCAGCGCTTACCCGGCCGGGCACGAGCAACACGGTACCGGCGCCATATGCTGCTGCATCTTCAATTGAATGCACAAGCGCATCGACACCTTTTTCACGAACGGCAGGGTCGGGATGTGACAGCGGGTACTCCCAGTGCAGGGCGTTGCACACGCTGGGAATATCCATTCCGGTCCGCTCTGCTGCAGCAAGGACCTCATCCCTGTTCATGTGGCTCATAACCTCCACTCCGTCAAATCCGGCCTTCCTGACGGCATCGAACTTTTCGGCAATCGTCTCCCCCACCCCAATGGTTGCCCACATAATTCCCTTCCTAATAGCGCGGGATGATCCCGGCGCGGCAACGCCTGACAAAGGCATGGCGCAGAGCAGCGCCGATGCCATAGCTGACTTCCTGGTAAACTCTCTTCTTTTCATAATGCAGACAAGTTAATCAATTCAATGAATTATATTATCGTAATAGATATAATTTACCATGTTATATAATGACCGGTTTCAAAATTATAATTTATTAATTGTTATATTGTAACCTCAAGTAACAGATTGCTAATTAAAATTTATACACATGAACCGTCTATTTATTGTTTTCATGACTGTGTCATTCTTCTGCTGTCTCATGCTGCCAGCATTCCCGCAGCATGAGACATACCCGATTCCCGGGACAGGAGAACAGCGGGACTGGCCGCCTGTATCTGAACTGCCTGTTATAAGTGAACTGCCCGACCCCCTGGTGATGTTTGACGGGACACCGGTGACTTCGGCGGCGGAGTGGAGGGAAAAACGCCGACCCGAGCTGATCTCCCTGTTCAAACACTATATGTACGGGTACTCCCCTCCTGCCCCTGAAAATTTTATGTACACCGTTGATCACACAGACAACACAAAATTCGGTGGCAAAGCGACTCTTAAACTTGTCACTCTCCGCTTTGGTCCCCCCGGAACTCCGGAGGTTTCCATGATGATCGTTTTGCCAAACCACCGGGAGGGACCGGTTCCTGTTTTTTTCGGACTCAATTTCCCGGGAAACCATACCACAGCCGATTTCCCGGAGATTCCGCTTACACAGGCCTGGGTCAACAACAGCTGGACCGGTGCAACCGATAACAGGGCACATGACGACCAAAGGGGTATGCGGGAATGGAGATGGCCCTACGAGATGGTAATTGACAGGGGATACGCTGTAGCAACGATATATGCAGGAGAGATCAGCCCCGATTACGACGGTGGCTTCACCGAAGGTATCCACAGAGGGTATTTCAAAGAGGGGCAGACCCGCCCCGGATCACATGAATGGGGTGTCGTGGCTGCATGGGGATGGGGACTGAAACGGGGGGTCGATTATATCGTTGAGGATCCCGACCTTGACAACGACGGCATTATTGTTATCGGACACTCCAGGCTGGGCAAGGCAGCCATGGTGGCAGGCGCTTTTGACGAAAGGATCGATATTATCATACCCTCGCAGGCCGGGTCGGGCGGCACCTCCCCGAACAGGTTCAACGTGGGCGAAACGGTTGAAAGGATCAATACTGTTTTCCCGCACTGGTTCAATGACACGTTCAAGGAGTTCAACACGCAGGTCGAACGCCTTCCTTTTGATCAGCACTCACTTATTGTACTGGCCGCTCCCAGGCCGGTATTGCTGACCAATGCCACAGACGACGAGTGGGCTGACCCGGGAGGGCAGTTCAACATGCTTGTAGCTGCAACACCCGTCTATGAACTGCTCGGCGTTGAAGGTATTGAAACCGTCATCATGCCTCCCCAGAACCATCTTGTAAGCTCCCGGCTGGGTTATTTTATACGTCCCGGCCGCCATGACATGACGGAGGTCGAATGGGAAGCATGGATGGACTTCTGTGACAGGCACCTGGGACGATAGCATAAATATCTCCGGCTTGACAATATTCCGGAGAATAGTTATTTTAGCAGTTTTGTATCTTCTAACCTAACTCCTTTAAAAGTGAGACAAATAATCCTGTATCTGATCATGGTAACTGCCGCTTCCTCCTGCACTGTGGTTGAGGAGAATCCTCTTCTTGCCGAGTATAACACTCCGTTTAATCTTCCACCGTTTGAAAGGATAGAAAGCAGGCATTTTATCCCTGCCTTTGAAAAGGCAATGGAGGAAAATAACATCGAAATTGATGCTATTGCCGGGAATCCCGAATCTCCAACTTTTGACAATACTGTTGCAGCTCTCGACTACAGCGGCTATTTGCTGAGCGAGGTGCAGAGCATCTTCAGCAACCTCAACTCTTCGCACACCAACGATGATCTTCAGCAGATAGCGCGTGAGATCACCCCGAAACTGTCTGCTCACTCAACAAACATCCTGCTGAACGCCGCCCTTTTTGAAAGGATCGAGGCCGTGCATAGCCAGAAGGATGAACCCGGACTGAACCCCGAACAGGCAATGCTCCTGGACAAAACATACAAGAGGTTTGTCCGCGGCGGAGCGGGACTTGATCCTGAAAAGCAGGAGAGGCTTCGGGAGATCAACCAGCAGCTCTCCGTGCTGACTCTTCAGTTCGGCGACAACATAAGGGACGAGACAAACAGCTTTGAGCTCGTCATTGACAATGAGGAAGATCTTGCGGGACTGCCATCCGACCTGGTGAGCAATGCAGCAGAATTAGCCGAAGAAAAGGGATACGAGGGGAAATGGGTCTTCACCCACCACAACCCCAGCGTAATGCCGTTTTTGACATACGCCGACAACCGCGAACTGCGTGAAAAGATGAAGAAGACATACATCAACCGGTGCAATAACGACAATGAATATGACAACAAGGAGAATATACGGCAACTAGTCAACCTTCGTATCGAAAGGGCAAACATGCTCGGATACCCCACACATGCCCATTATATACTTGAAGAAAATATGGCCGGCACACCCGGAAGGGTCAATGAGTTCCTTGACCAGTTATGGAAAGCGGCACTGCCGGTGGCTAAAGATGAGGTCAGGGAACTGCAGGCCATGATCGACAGCGAAGGCGGAGGATTCAGGCTGGAGCCGTGGGACTGGAGATACTATGCCGAAAGGGTGCGCAAAGAGAAGTTTGATCTCGACGAAGCTGAGACCAGGCCCTACTTCTCAATGGAGAACGTGATCGGTGGAACGTTCATGGTGGTGGAAAAGCTTTGGGGACTGCAGTTCATCAAGCTTGACAATGCACCCACCTATCATGAGGATGCTGAGGTATACCAGGTACTCGAAGCAGACGGCACTCACCTCGGTATTCTATACATAGACAACTACAACAGGCCAAGCAAACGGGGTGGCGCATGGATGAGCAGGTTCAGGGGGCAGTCGGTCCGCGACGGCGAATTCATACATCCAGTAATTACCATCAACTGCAACTTCAGCAGGCCTGCCGGGGAACAACCGTCACTGCTGACTTTCGATGAATACACCACCTTTTTCCATGAATTCGGGCATGCGCTGCACGGACTGATGTCTGATGTTACCTATCCCGGACTTGCAGGTACATCAGTACCGAGGGACTTTGTAGAGCTCCCGTCGCAGGTAATGGAAAACTGGGCCAGGCACCCCGAGGTGATGACCATGTTCGCACGTCATTTCGAAACAGGAGAAATTATTCCGCAGGACCTTATCAACAGGATCACTGCAGCAGGTCATTTTAACCAGGGATTTGCAACTGTCGAATACCTGGCTACTGCAATTATCGATATGGATTACCATACCCTTGAAGAACAGCAGGATATTGACCCGATCGCATTTGAAGAAGCATCAATGAACCGTATAGGATTGATTCACGAAATAGTGCCCCGCTGGAGGAGCACATACCTGAGCCACATCTTCAGCAGCGGATATTCTGCCGGATATTACAGCTATATCTGGTCGGGAGTGCTTGATGCCGATGCTTTTGAAGCCTTCCTGGAGACCAGCCTGTTTGACAGGGAGACCGCCGAAAGCTTCAGGGCCAATATACTCGAAAGAGGAGGCACCATGGAGCCCATGGAGATGTATGTAAACTTCAGGGGGCGTGAGCCCGAGATAGGCCCACTGCTCAGGCAGAGGGGACTTCAATAAGTGAAGGATCTTACCACAGGAAAAGAGGGCGGACTTATACTGCGTTTTGCCGTGCCACTGTTCATCGGCAATATTTTCCAGCAGCTGTACAATATAGTTGACAGCCTGGTTGTGGGGAACTTCCTCGGCAAGGATGCGCTTGCCGCTGTCGGGGCCTCATTTCCCGTCATATTTGCGCTTATATCTCTTATCATAGGTGTCGCCACCGGTGCAACCATAATAATTGCCCAGTATTTCGGTGCGAAGGATTACAAAAATGTAAAACGCGCCATCGACACCATGTATATCTTCATGTTCATTGCCGCCCTGATAGTATCGGCAGCCGGCATCTATTTCACCGAAGATATTTTCCGCCTCCTGCAGCTTCCCGAAGAGATAATGCCCATGGCCAAAGATTATCTCAGGGTTTATATGGCAGGAATGATAGTGTTTTTCGGCTTTAACGGAACAAGCGCCATTCTCAGGGGGCTGGGCGATTCCAAAACACCTCTCTATTTCCTGATCATCTCATCTGTTGTAAACATCATACTTGACCTGCTTTTCATACTGGTCTTCGGATGGGGGGTGGCGGCAGTGGCATGGGCGACAATAATTGCACAGGGCGGAGCTTTTGTAACGGCGATCATCTACCTGAACCGCACTCACCTGATCATGAAATTCTCCTTTACGGACTGGGTTTTCGACAGGTCGATCTTTTACAACAGCATAAGAATCGGCCTGCCGAGCGGAATGCAGCACACCTTTGTTGCTCTCGGCATGATGGCGCTTATGGGCATTGTCAACACATTCGGTACAGAGGTGATCGCCGCATATTCGGTCGCCCAGCGGATAGATTCCCTTGCTGCGATGGTGGCAATGAACTTCGGTATGGCAGTTACCAGTTTTACGGGTCAGAATATAGGGGCAAACAAACCTGACCGGGTAAACAGGGGGTTCCGGTCCACTCTGTTGATGGGCAGCATTATAACAGTAGTGGTAACAGTTATTGTTCTTTTATGGGGCAGGCATATAATGGGCTTTTTCACTCCCGACCAGGAGGTGGTGAATTACGG
>SLOE01000109.1 GCA_007132715.1 Bacteroidales bacterium | reverse complement strand
CAAAAGGGAAAGGATCTGCTGAAGTTTATCGGTGAACATGCAGTTATTGAACAGGCAAATGAAACCGAAGCAAAAAGGATACAGGAGAAAAGAGAGACGCTGAAGGAGGAACTTGGCAGAGCCAATAATCGTTTACCGGGATACGAAGAGTCCGGTAAGCTTCTGGAAAAAACCAATGGTGCCATCTGGGAGAAGTATTCTGAAAAATGTGTATCGTGCGGCGCTTGTGCAACTATATGCCCCACCTGTACATGTTTCCTGCTGATCGACCGGCCCGGCTTTGAAAAGATACGCCAGATGGACGCCTGCCAGTACCCGGGTTTCGAAAGGGTTGCTGCAGGCGAGGATCCTCTTGGCGAACTGCCTGTGCGTTTCAGGAACCGCTATTACTGCAAGTATGTATGGAGACCGATGAAGTTCAAATCGATTGCATGCACAGGCTGCGGAAGATGTATCGATACATGCATAGGAAAAATAAGCAAGAATGAACTGCTTGAAGAGTTGTATGCTAATAAAAAGTGATGGGGAATAATCATAATATATATAAACCCCTCAGGGCCGAGCTTGTGGAGGTGATCGAAGAATCACCCACAATCAAGAGCTTTGTCCTGAAACCTGAAAAAGAGTTCACATTTGCTACCGGACAGTTCATTGAGCTCACCCTCAACGGGACAGGTGAAGCGCCTTTTACCCCCTCCTCCTCCCCGCTTGTAAAGGATCGCATTGAAATTACCATCATGAAGGCCGGCTATGTGACAGAAAAGATACACGGTCTGAAGCCGGGAGAGATAATGGGTATAAGGGGTCCGTACGGACGGGGCTACCCGCTGGACGAGCTTTTCGGGAAAGAGATCCTGATACTTGGAGGCGGATGCGGCTTTGCACCGCTGCGTTCACTTCTGTACAACCTTGAAGCTGAAAAGGATAAAATAGAAAAGGTGACCTTCTGCTACGGTTCCAAAAACCCGGCAGAATGTATATATAAACCATACATAGAGAACCTCAGGCAAACGGAAAAGTTCGAGGTTTACCGCACCGTAGACGTAGCCGATGAGGCATGGGCCGAAGAGGTGGGAGTGGCAACGGTGCTTCTCGACAAGGTGGAGGTGAATATTGACAAGTCGGTGGCGGTAGTCTGCGGCCCGCCTGTCATGATGAAATTCGGTGTGATGAAACTCCTGGAAATGGGATATGCCGAAACACAGATATATCTTTCGATGGAGAAGAACATGTCATGCGGACTGGGTAAATGCGGGCACTGCATGATGGGAGAGCATTTTGTCTGCAAGGACGGGCCGGTATTCAGGTATGATGAGATAAAGGACCAGCCCGATATCTGGAAATAGAGAATACGTTTACACAGCCGGCGAAGCGGTTTGCCGGCCGTTGCAGGACCAATAATCTGAACAGGGAGATGGCAAGAAAACTGCTCATAGACCTTGAAAAAATCCGGGAAACCGAATTGGGTGAACCGTCTGACATACCCAGGGCAGACGGCATACTGAGTGAATTTCCCAACACCAATGGCAGAAAAAGCCTCAGGGAGCTGGCAATATTCCGTTACACCTGTCGCAGGTGCGAGGATGCCCCCTGCATCGCCTCATGTCCGGCCGATGCACTCGACAAAGACGATGAGGGTATGGTAAGGCGCTCTACCAACCTGTGCGTTGCCTGCAAATCATGTGTGGTTATTTGCCCCTTCGGGACGATGATGAGCGATTTTTTTGAACATCACAGGACACCCGGGAACTATCTTGACCTGAATGACCCGGCAGAGGTGGAGCAATTAATAAAAAGAAGTCCCGTGGGAGCAGTGCAGTGGGTTGACATGGAGGAGAACCCTGACGAAAATATCTATCAGCTTGACGACTTGATACTGATAAAGGAAAAAAGGTGGGAGAATATAAAAAAAGCCGGCGGCAGCGGCTAAAATGATACCGGCCCCAGGCAATTTAATAACATTATGGCGCAACAGATCTTTTACTTCCTTGTGTTTCCCGGACTGCTGTTTGCAGGTGTTGCCGGGGGACTCCTGAGCTGGTTCGACAGGAAGGTGACCGCATGGGTGCAGTTCCGTAGGGGACCGGTACTGATGCAGCCATTCTACGATTTTCTGAAGCTGCTGCTGGTCAAGGAGACAATAGTGCCGGCAAGGGGATCTGTCCTTACATTCCTCGCCGCCCCGGTATTCGGACTATTCGGAGCAGGGATATCAGCGGTTTTCATACTCCTGCCGGCGTTCGGCATCGCCTCCGGATTTACCGGCGATGTAATTGTTATATTCTACCTGCTTACAATTCCCTCACTCTCCTACGTCATCGGGGCACTGGCATCGGGCAACCCGCTTGCATCGGTAGGGGCTTCAAGGGAGATAAAACTTATGGCGGGCTTTGAGCTCACCCTCCTGCTGATATTTGCCGCCGTGATAATGAAATCGGGTATGAACATAAGCCTGTACGGAATTATTGAATACCAGCAGGAGAACGGGGCGCTTATCGGAAGCCTTTCAGGAATACTGCTGTTTATCGCAGTTATATTCTGCATCCAGGCTAAACTCGGAATGGTGCCGTTCGACATAGCAGAGGCTGAAACGGAATTGTCAGAGGGTGCCTTCATCGAGTTCTCGGGCCCCCCGTACGCATTGATAAAACTGACTAAATATATAATGCTGCTTGTACTGCCGGCACTGGCAGGGGCAATGTTGCTGGGGGGACTTCATTTCGGGGGACTGTCAGGCCTGTGGTCGGTGCTTAAGATACTTGCAGTGGTGTTGCTGCTGACACTCATACGGAACACCAACCCGAGGGTTAAAGTCGGGCAGGCAATGCGGTTCTTTTTCATCTGGATGAATGCGCTGGTGATTGCGGCCATTATACTTGGTTATCTCGGATTGTAAGTTCGCCCTTTTACAGGGAATAGCCCGGTTAACACCGGCATAAAATTATGGAATACGAAAAACTGTCAATACCGTGGGAATAAAAAGTCTCTGCCTGAAGAAATCACTCTGGCTGTTCCATTTCGGAGGGGCATCGTGCAATAATTGCGATATAGAGATTCTGGATTGCCTTACCCCCAGGTATGATGTGGAACGCCTGGGCATGCTTTTGGTGGGTTCTCCCCGGCATGCCGACGTGATCCTCGTAAACGGCTCGATAAACAAGCGCGACAAAGAGAGGCTGCTCGAAGTATATAACCAGGCGGCCAGGCCATGTTTCGTGGTCGCTATCGGAGCATGCGGATGCACGGGGGGGATCTTTGCGGAGGGAAATACCTTTGCGGGACCGGTCGACAAGATCATTCCGGTAGACGCGTACATTCCCGGATGTCCGCCAAAGCCGGAGGCCATCCTGGCAGGGGTTGTCAAGCTGGTAAAGGCTAAATTCGGATGACCGGCCGGCTGTCGGGGACAAGGGGCATCAGATACAGGCAGGACAAAAGGATACTGATTATTGAATTAGAAATCAAACAAGGATAAATTGAAACCCGAAGAACTGACAGATACGTTAAAGGCGGGGTTTGAAAAAGACCTGCTGAAGCTTGAGAGGCTCGGTGAGAGACGTCTGAGCGCCCATATTGCTCCGGGCGCAATAGTCAATGTTGCAAGGTTCATGCACGTACACCTGAAATTCAGGTTCATCATTGCCTCGGCAATGCACACTAAAAAGGGTATTGAGATACTGTATCATTTCAGCGACGACAGCTCCGGAAATTTAATCAATGTGCAGGTGGTGCTTGACGAAAAGAGGCCGGAAATTGAATCACTCACCGGTATTTTTGCTGCGGCCGACTGGATTGAGAGGGAGATGCACGAACTATTCGGGATCAACTTCCTGAATCATCCGAATCTTGAGAAGCTGCTGTCGGAAGGGAACTGGGCAGAGGGTGTCTACCCCTACCGCAAGGACAAATAACAGGATATGGGCGAAAAAAAGATCATACCGATAGGTCCCTACCACCCGCTCCAGGAGGAGCCTGAACTGTTCAAGCTCTACTGCGAAGGTGAGATAGTGCGGGATATCAAGTGGGAGACGGGATACAACCACCGGGGCATAGAAAAGCTCAGCGAGCAGAAGACATTCGACCAGGTATTCTTCCTGGTGGAGAGGATCTGCGGTATCTGCTCCACCTCCCACCCCTTTGCTTTTGCCAACGCAATGGAAGAGATCGCAGGAATTGAGGTGCCTGACAGGGCCAAATATATCAGGACGATAATTGCAGAACTGGAGAGAATTCATTCTCACCTCCTGTGGGTGGGACTGGCAGGCCATTTCCTGGGATACAACACAGTATTCATGTGGGCCTGGAAATACCGCGAACCGGTGCTCGACCTGTTCGAGATGATCACCGGCAACCGCAACAGCTATGCCATGTTCAAGATAGGAGGCGTCAGAAGGGACATAACAGAGGCACAGATCAGGGAGATCGAAAAGGTTATGCCGGTCATCAAAAAGAAAACAGACCTTCTGACCGGTGCAGTGATGGATGACCCGGTAATTCATGCACGCACCAAAGGGGTGGGGATTCTGACCAAACAGGACATTATCGATTATGCTGCAGTAGGGCCAACGGCCAGGGCTTCCGGCGTGAATATTGACATACGCATGGATGACCCATACGCGGCATACCCCCTGGTAAACTGGAAAGTGATAACGGCAGAGGCAGGCGATGTGTTTGCCAAGGCAGAGGTGAGGCTTCTTGAGATGTACGAATCGGTAACCATCATCGAACAGTGCCTTGAAAAAATGAAGAAGGAAAAGGAGGGAGAAACAGAGGTGCAGGTGCGTGAAATTCCTGAAGGCATGGGAACGGGACGTGCTGAGGCCCCGAGGGGAGAGGTATTCCACTTTGTGGTAACCGACGGCTCCAACAGTCCCGTCCGCCACAAGATCCGCGCCCCCAGCTATGTTAACATCGCAACATTCAAAAAATCGTGCGTGGGCCAGACGATTGCCGATGCAACGATCTCACTGGCGGCCGTCGATCCTTGCTACTGCTGCACCGAAAGGATGGCAGTGGCCTATGACCTGCAAAGCGGGAGGAAACTTTACAACGGACATGAAATTATAGGTATCTCACAAAAGGAGAGCGAGATAATACGGAACAGGAACATTTAAAATTACGCTTTCGCGGAAAGTGACTGAAAAACCCGATATATGGATGTTGTAAGCCTGATAATAGCGGTACCCGTGATCACAGGATTGCTGATGCTGGCAATACCCGGCCGGGCGGGCATGCTGCGCAGTGTTGCAGCCCTGATGGTTTCACTCCTGGCCGCCTGGTGGGCATGGCAGATATTCACGACCGAACCGGTACTGGTCCGCCTCCTTACACCTCAACTTGAAGATGCAGGAAGCA
This sequence comes from Bacteroidales bacterium, assembly GCA_007132715.1. Taxonomy (GTDB): domain Bacteria; phylum Bacteroidota; class Bacteroidia; order Bacteroidales; family PUMT01; genus PXAP01. The sequence goes on along the minus strand of SLOE01000109.1, from coordinate 3,522 downwards.
CTGCCTCCCGGCTTATGCGAAGCTGCAGCCAGTACCTGACGTTTGCGATTGACGGCCTCTCCCGGCTGATGGTGCTGCTTGGGGGACTGTTTGGAGTGCTGATTGCCGTATACACGCTGAAGGTACCGGCAACTACCGGCAAAAGCAGGCATTTCCACTCCTGGTTCCTGATCACACTGGGCATCGCCTTCGGTACCTTGCTGGCCGATAACCTGCTTTTGTTCATACTGCTGTGGGGCATCCTGGCACTGACGCTCTACAAGCTGATCCCGCAACATGACGAGGCAAGCTCGGCGGCGGCAAAGAAGACGCTGATAATGATCGGCTCATCAGACGGGTTAATGATAATGGGGATTGCTATCCTCTACAATATGACCGGGTCGCTGAGCATGAGTAATATAACCATTGAAACAGATTCGGCGCTGACATATGCCGCATTCCTGATGCTCATTGCAGGCAGCTTTACAAAGGCAGGAGCATTCCCTTTCCACTCGTGGATACCCGACTACTCCGAAAAAGCCCCTGCCGCATCATCTGCCTACCTCCCTGCCTCGCTCGACAAGCTTCTTGGTATATATTTTCTTGTAAGGCTCTGCCATGATATGTTCCTGATGAGCGATATCATGCGTGTACTGATACTGGCAGCCGGCGCCTTAACGATAATCACGGCTGTAATGATGGCCCTGGTGCAACATGATTACAAAAAGCTTCTCGGTTTCCATGCTGTTTCACAGGTGGGGTACATGGTACTGGGGATCGGACTGGGGAGTGTTATCGGACTGGCGGCGGGACTGTTCCATATGGTCAACAATGCCATCTACAAGAGCGGCCTCTTTTTGGCTGCGGGAAACATAAGGGAACGGACCGGGGAGGATGACCTTGATAAGTTGGGGGGACTGGCACGGAGGATGCCCGTAACATTTATCTGCGCCCTGATATTTGCCCTGTCGATATCCGGCATCCCGCCTTTCAACGGATTTGCATCAAAATGGATGATATACCAGGGTATTATAGATTCGGGAACCGGAACAGGACTTGCTGCACAGCTATGGATCCTGTGGCTGGCAATGGCAGTATTTGGCTCTGCGCTCACTCTTGCCAGCTTCATTAAATTCATAGGAGGGGCATTCCTGGGAAGTCTTTCTGAAAAATCCGGCAAAATCAAAGAGGTAAATATTACAATGTATATCCCGGCTGTTTTGCTGGCACTGGCCTGTATCGGACTGGGTGTATTTGCAACCGGATTCTTCGTGCCCGGAATATTCTACCCCGTGACCGGTGAATTCGAATTTTTCGGTGCGTGGCAGTCCGCTTCCGTATCCGCCCTCATCCTCCTCTCCATACTGCTGGGTGTTATTATTTATCTTTTAACAAGTGTTGGTAAGTTAAGGAGAGCAGAGAGCTTTATCGGGGGTGAAAAGGTGTCGGAAGACAGGGGTTTCCCGGTAACGGGATTCTATGAGACCATCCGAAACGCACCGGTGCTGTCATTCTTCTATAAAAAGGCTTACAAAGGGTGGTTTGATATATATCTGCGCCTGAAGGACCTGGTGCTGTGGATGAACAGCGGGTTCAGCCGCGGCCACGACGGGGTGCTGCATACGTACCTTGCCTGGATCTTCGGGGGACTGATCATTATATTGTTAATACTGTTATAACCTGACGCCATGGAAGTAATGCTTTCGGTCATTATAGGATCAATGATAGTCGCGGCGATTGCGGCAATACATGCCAGGGACCTGCTTTCGGCCATCATCGCCCAGGGATTCGTGGGATACGGACTGGTTATCTGCTTTGTCATGCTCAGGGCCCCTGACCTTGCAATCGTGCAGATCGTAGTTGAAACGATCACCCTGGTTATCATGGTAGCGGTTGTGCTTGACAGCTCAAGGAAGGAGCTTGAGACGGTAATTGACAGAAGACAGGTTGCGACAACGGGCATGTCACTCCTTTTCCTGGTGCTGCTATTGTTCTTCTTCAACAGGGCTATCGGGTCGCTTGCCCGCTTCGGCGATCACACCCTGAGGATGTCGGAGGCTTATGTGACCGGTGCGGCAGAACAGACCGGCAGCATAAACCTGGTAACGGGGGTTTTGTGGGACTTCAGGGGTTATGACACCCTTGGCGAGGCCACCGTGCTGTTTACGGCAGCCATAGGCGTACTGACAATAATAAGGCTTGAAGGTAAAAAATAGAGTATTATGAGAGGAATGTCAGTCATAGTAAAAAAGATAGCCCAGTTGATGAGCAGCCTCATCTTCGTGTATGGTATTTACATAATAACCCACGGCCATCTTACACCCGGCGGAGGTTTTGCCGGGGGAGCGCTTGTGGCAGGTGCATTTATCCTGCTCATTCTTGCCAATGGCTCCGAATATGTCAGGCTTAAAAGACAGGAAGAGGGCTCGTCACTTATCGAGAGTATCGCAGTCCTGTCGGCGCTTGTGCTGGCCACTGTCGGACTGGCGGCGGGGAGCCTGGTCTTTTTCAATAACTGGCTGCCCGGAGGTATTCCGGGACAGCTTATAAGTGCAGGCACCATACCGCTATACAATATTTTCATCGGCATGGAGGTGGCTGCAGCGCTTATAACTATTTTTCTCGCACTGGTAATATATAAGGAGGAGATATCAAAATGACCGTATTTATCCTGTGTTTTGCTCTGTTCCTGGTGGGTGTTCACGGTGTACTGACCCGCAGAAACCTTATCAAGGTGGTGATCTCCCTTACAATAATGGAATTCAGCATATTCTTAATGCTGGCCCTTGTAGGTTACGTATCGATGGGAGAGGCGCCGGTGCTGGGCAGCGACCTTGTGGTTCCGCAACTGGTGGTCGATCCTTTGCCCCAGGCAATGGTGCTGACTGCCATTGTGATAGCCCTTGCAACAAATGCCATGCTGCTTACAATAGCGGTAAGGCTTTACAAAAAATACGGAACATTCGATATCAGGAGGATAAATGAACTTAAAGGCTGATCCATGGAGTCGTCAATTATAATATGGTTTGTTGCAATACCGCTTTTTGCGGCTTTTCTGATACCGATCATCGGAAGACTCGTTGACGGGTTTCAGCGTATCTTCACCAGCGTCATCATGCTGGTACTGTTTGTGCTTTCGGTTTTTGCCCTGACACGGGATACCGGGGCGCTGATATATATCGTCGGGGGATGGGAGCCTGTAGAGGGTGTGCCCATTGCCATCTATATGGTGCTGGACGGACTGAGCGGATTCCTGCTGGTAATAATCAACCTGCTCGGCCTGTTTTCAGCATTCTACTCAATCAGCTATATAAAGAGGTACACGGGCGAAAACCTTTTCTATACACTGATGTGCCTGATGATAGCGGGTATGAACGGCCTGGTGCTGTCGGGCGACCTGTTCAACCTTTACGTGTTCCTTGAAATATCGGTTATTTCCTCCTATGCCCTGGTGGCATTCGGGGTTGAAAAGACCGAGCTGGAAGCTTCCTATAAATACCAGGTGCTGGGGGGACTTGCATCATTGCTGGTCCTGTTCGGCAT
>SLOE01000112.1 GCA_007132715.1 Bacteroidales bacterium | reverse complement strand
GCAACAGCCGATACTGTCATAATAATATACTGCAGCACATCGGCCCACACTATGGAGCTCATCCCGCCCAGCACGGTGTAGAACATGGCGAACAGTGTGAAAAGGATACCGTACACATGAGGTATGTAGGCTTCCGGCACATGAAAGGGCACCAGCACCGATACGTACTCCCACGGTATGAACAGCATCATGAACTTGCCCAGCCCGATAAACCCGTAGGCAAGGAACCCGAGGCATGACACCAGCGCATAGACAACCACAATGTTGTGTGACATCAGTCCGCTCCTTCCCGTCCCGAACCTGGTGCCTATCCATTCGGCACCTGTAGTCGCCCCCGACCGGCGCAGCCACATCGAAAGGTACACCATCAGGAATACCTGGTTAAAGGTGGGCCAGAGCCATGGTATCCAGATACTCTTAAACCCGTATACAAACGCCCAGGTCACCAGCAGCATGGTACCCGAAATATCGAACATGCCCGAGGCATTTGACAGTCCGAGCATGTACCACGGAAGCTTTTTCCCTCCAAGCAGGTAGGCCTCCTTGCCCTGCTGCGCACGCCGCTTCATCACCAGCCCGATCACAACCGTGGCCGAAAGGTATGAGAGGATGATCACAATGTCGAGAACAGATAACTGCATATTTTTTAAGTGTTTTTCCCTTCCGGGGAATGGTAATTAAACGAACCTGAGTATTTCCAGGCACATCCGCACGTTGTGATACGGACATTTCCAGAAACCCGCCTTATCGAATCCCGGAAGAGGTTGCCCTTCAGCGTCGAGTCGGTAGAACCACTCCCCTCCTTTCCGGTCAACAAAATTATTCTCAATAAACTTCTTTACACCGGTGGCCAGATCAATGAACCTCACCTCGCCCGAGAGACGCCAGGCATTCAAAAAACCCACAACGGCCTCAGCCTGGGCCCACCACTCCATCTCACCGTCGGTACCGCCCTTACCGTCACTCTCATGAGTCAGTCCCCCGAACCTGTTCACTCCCTCCGCAGCGCCGTGTGCAAGCCTCAGTGACAGTTCGGCCGTGCGGTCTGCCAGGTCTTTTTCACCAGGAGCCTGAGCCGCTTCATAAAGAAGCCATGAGGCCTCAATGTCATGACCATAGGATATCATTTCCGACCTGCACTCCCACTGCTCATTAAAGAAGAGCTTCTGGTGCAGGCTTCCCGGCCCCACGATCTTCTCGTCAAAAACCTTGATCAGCTCCTTCAGCCGCTCCTTAAGTCCCTCATCATTCCACACCCCAAGCAGCGAAGTATAGGCCTCCAGCACATGAAGGTGGGTATTCATCGTCTTCCTCTCGTTCATATCCTTCTCACTCAGCCGGCTGTCGGCAATCTCACCCCAGCTCCGGGAGAAAGCCTCCAGGTAACCGCCATGCATGCCTTCCGCACATTTTTCCTCTATCAGACGGTAAAGCCGGATGGCAGCATCCAGCACCTCCTGCCTGCCGCATGCCCTGTAATACTCAGAGAAGGCATATACCACAAATGCCTGTGCATATGTCTGCTTCTTCGTGTCAAGCGGATTACCGGACTCGTCGACAGTCCAGAAATATCCTCCGCAACTCGCATCGGCAAATCGTGTGGTTATATAGTCCCAGGCCCTGAGGGCCAGGCCCATGTAGTCGTAACATTTGTCATGATTATAAACGGCAGCGAAGGTCCACAGCAGCCTTGCGTTGAGTATAAGTCCTTTGGGCGCCCCGGGCAGGGGGTCTCCTTCCTGGTTCACAGCACCCAGGAACCCTCCGTTAACCATGTCGGCCATTTTTCTGCTCCAGAAAGGCAGCAGGTTGTTTTCCAGTTCTGCAAGTGCGAAAGCACTGAGATCGCCGGCGGCCTTTTCCGCCTGGAGCTTTCCTCCGCTTCCGCCCGCTGAACCTTTATCTCTGCTGCCACCTGCGGTGCTTCTTTTCCTTCCGCTCACATTCCCGGAATTATCCATCCAACCTGACTTTCAATTTACACTGTACATATCAGGCAGGTCTTCCAGGAAAGCGGTAAACGGATCGTCCCTGAACTGCTTGAAATAGGGTACGCTGGGATGGCCGGGGTAGGGAGCGAAGTGGTGCACATAACTGCCTTCACTCATCCAGTTCTCGTTTCTCCATACAAGTACCCAGGCCATGTTCCTGGCAACAGGATCATTCTTTATCGGATCAAGTATGTTCCTGGTCCACCAGTCCGCCTGCGGTATCATATTGTAGCCAGTCTCCGTCAGCGCGGCAACCTTATCCATCTCCTGTGCGAGTTCCACCACAATCCTCATCTGCTCGATGGCAAGCGGCACGCCATCTTCGGTGCGCAGGTCGTGGTAGTTGTCAAATCCCAGCACATCTACATATTCCTTACCGGGAAAGCGTTCCATGTACCTCTCCCTGGTGCGGAATATATCGGGCGAATAGCTGAACAGCAGGTTGGTGCAGCCACGTTCTTCGGTAAGATAATAATGGGTGAACCGCCACAACTCAATGAATTCTTCCCGGGAACTCGGACCGGTGCCCCACCAGAACCAGCCTCCTGTATGTTCATGGTACGGCCTGAAAATGACCGGCACAGGGGTGCCGTCAGAAGTTTCCAGGCTAAGAAAGAAATCAGCTACCAGGCTGAGCCTCGACCTGAAATGTTCATGCCTCTCTCCACCGGGCAGTATGTGCTTCACGGCATCGAAGGTATCCCATGCGCTTCCACCCGTTGCCGGGTTGTCCTCATGCCAGCTCACCGTGTTGATCCCGCCCCTTTCATATACCTCTATCATCCATTTGCGTATGAGATCGAAGCTTACCGAATCTATATTGTGGGTATTGCCGATCTTGCCGAAGTCCCATCCGAAAACCGCCGGATATGACCCGATGGCGTCATGCACATCAGACCTGAACTCCTCTCCGTCGATTTCGGCATCCCAGCCGCCCACCTCATGATCGTGGCCAATCCCGTAGGCAACGGCATCCTGGTGCCCGAACATCATCCGCTCACCTGCAATCTGTTTAAGATTATAGTAAAGAGCCCTGGTCTCTTTGGTAGCATTAGGGTTTGACACAAAGAGATCGTCAAGGGGGTCGGGCGACTTGCACGAAAAGGCAGCCAGCAGAATCACGCTTAACGTAACGGCATACTTCAATCGGGTTAACATAAGCTTAGGTTTTAGAAACAGCCACCAAATTATAAAAAATTCTCCGTTCAGCATCAAACCGGTGCCATAAAATTCTTGTTATATTTACACAATCGAAGAGCTTAAGAAATGGGGAGATTGAACCTATATCCGTGGACACTGCTGCTGACAGCGCTAACCTGCATGTTTACAGGCCCGCCCGATGCTGCGGCCCAGCCGGGCGGCACGGCCACATGGGAGTTCCTCAACCTGACAAATTCGGCCAGGGTGGCGTCCCTGGGCGGGAAGAACATTACACTGCGTGACGGCGACCTCAACCTGGCGTTCCATAACCCCGCGCTTCTGGACAGCACCATGCACCACGACCTCCTGCTCAACTATGTCAACTATTACAGCGACATTAACTTCGGCTATGCATCATACGCTTTCCACCAGGGCAGGCTTGGTACCTTTGCAGGCGGCATTCATTATATAAACTACGGAAGCTTCCTCGAAGCCGACGAAACGGGAGTGATAACAGGCAACTTCACTGCCACCGAAAACTCGGTCAACCTCTCCTGGGCAAAGGCAATTGACAGCCTTTTCACAGCCGGCGCCGCACTCAAGACCATCAACTCCTCCTTTGAGCAATACCGGGCATTCGGCGTGGCCCTCGATGCAGGGATTAACTACTATAACCCCGGCCACCTGCTGTCGGTATCGCTGGTGATGAGGAACCTGGGCACACAGCTCACCACGTGGTATCCCGGCGGTGAGAGGGAGGACCTTCCCTTTGAGTTGCAGCTTGGGGTATCCAAACAGCTGGAGCATGCACCTTTCCGCCTGTCGGCGGTTTACCAGCACCTCCAGGACTTCAGTCTTGACACACCCAAAAAGGAGGGTGGCAGCGGCGAGCCTGCAGGGACGTCCTTTTCCGCGAAAGCGGGACAAATAGGAAATGAGCTGCTGAGGCACATGATAATCGGTGTTGAATTCCTGCCAATGCAAAGCCTCACGATACGGGCCGGCTACAACAACCTCCGCAGGCACGAGATGAGAATTGACCAGCGGGCGTCAACGGTTGGCTTCTCATGGGGTTTCGGGGTCAGGCTCAACCGGTTCAGGATTGATTTCGGGCAGTCGCGGTACCACCTGGCGGGATCATCCCATCACTTCTCGGTAACAGCCAGCCTGGCCTCCTTCTACAGCCGTCAGTGAGATGAACCGTTCCGATTAATTTTTTACTTTTACAACTGTTATGGAGGAAAAAAAGCTCATAATTGCCGTCGACGGACACTCATCCTGCGGCAAAAGTACCTTTGCCAAAGCTATCGCCGCAAGGTTGGGTTATACCTATATCGACAGCGGGGCCATGTACAGGGCCGTGACCCTCGCCTGCATCGAAGAGGGGGTGATCAGCGGGCAGGAGATGGACCAGGAGGCGCTCCGAAAGGTCCTTGACAATATAAGCATCACCTTCAGGCCTGCCGGGAGCGGGTCGGCGGCTGAGACGTACCTCAACGGGGTCAATGTGGAGAAAAGGATTAGGGGACTTGAGGTGGCCTCCAGTGTAAGCCTGGTCAGCACATCGGCCATGGTAAGGCGAAAGTTGGTGGCCCTGCAGCAGGAGATGGGAAAGGAAAAAGGCATTGTGATGGACGGGCGCGATATCGGTACGGTGGTGTTCCCCGATGCCAACATCAAGATATTTCTTACAGCGTCGGCCGGTATAAGGGCCGACAGGAGGTACCGGGAACTGAAGGAGAAAGGTGAGGATGTGAACTTTGAAGAGATTAAAAAAAATATACTTGACCGCGACAGGATCGACTCAACGCGTAAGGAGAGCCCGCTGAAAAAGGCTCCCGACGCCATAGTGCTCGACAATTCTCATATGACCCCTGATGAGCAGATGGTGTGGTTTGAGGAGTTGCTGAAAAAACTTTACGGCGGATAAAATAATATCAGCCGGCAGAAGCAACATCAGCCGGCAGAAGCAACATCAGCCGGCAGAAGCAACATCAGCCGGCAAAACAGGACACAAACAGGTTGGTAACATGGATGTGACGATAGATCCCTCTTCAGGTTTTTGTTTCGGCGTCAGACGCGCCATAGAGCAGGCTGAGGATCTCCTTGACAGGGAAGGGAAGCTTTTCTGTCTCGGCGACTTAGTGCACAACAAGTCCGAGATGGAGAGGCTGGAGCGGCGCGGCCTCACAAGCATAGACCACTCAGCAATGAAGAAGCTCAGGGAGGCGCCCCTGCTCTTCAGGGCCCATGGCGAACCGCCTTCATCATACGAGCTGGCAGGGAAAAACAGCATCACGCTTACCGATGCCACATGCCCCATTGTCAAAAAACTGCAGGAGAGGGTCAGGAAAGCATGGATGGAGATGAAGGAGAGTGGCGGACAGGTTGTGATATTCGGTAATCCCGTCCATCCCGAGACGATAGGGCTGAGGGGGCAAACCGGAGGCGAGGCCATAGTGGTCAGTGCGGCCGGCGACCTTGACGCTGTTGACCCCTCCCTGCCCGTTGCGCTGTTTTCGCAGACAACCAAAAACCCCGTTGAATACAAACAGATCGCCGGTGAGCTGAGAAAAAGGATGAAACAACACCTTGCCTCCGGCGAGGTGCCCAGGAAGGTATATAATACGATTTGCGGACAGATATCGGGGCGCACCCCGCGTATCAGGGAGTTTGCTGCCTCACACGATGTGATCGTCTTCGTGGGTGGCAGCCAGAGCTCCAATGCCAAAGTGCTTTTCGGCCAGTGCAGGGAGGTGAACCCCGGGAGCTGGTTTGTAACCGGGGCCGGGGAGGTGGCAGGTGAATGGTTTGAGGGAGCCGGATCGGCCGGTGTGTGCGGCGCCACATCTACGCCCCGGTGGCTTATGGAGGAGGTGGCCGAAAAAATACGGCAACTCACAAACAGCCGTGCCTGAGCTGCACTTGTAAAAATTCAGAACCTATTCAGACCTGACCCAGAGAAACCGGAATATGCAAAGCCGTTCAGATAAAAACCAACATACAGGCAACGGCAACAGCCGGCTTTACGCCGATGTGTTACTGCCGCTGCCCCTCCCCGGCACCTTCACCTACTCTGTTCCCGAAAGCCTGCGCGATTTGGTCACCCCCGGCAAGCGGGTCACCGTGCCGTTCGGCAGCCGGAGAGTACAGACTGCCGTCATCAAAGAGGTGCACAGCAGGCCCCCGGAAGGTTACGAGACAAAGGATATCCTGTCGGTACCTGACGGCAGCCCGGTAGTACTTCCGGTCCAGATGCGGTTCTGGGACTGGCTGGCAGATTATTACATGTGCACCGCGGGCGAGGTGCTGAAGGCAGCCCTGCCCGGTGGTTTCAGACCCCGGGGCGGTCCGGCCGGAGAGATAAAGCCAAAAACGGAGGTGTTCGTATGCCTGCATCCCGATCTGGCCGGATCAGGGGAGCTGGACCAGTTGCCGGAAAAGCTTAAGCGAGCACCCCGGCAGCTCGACATTGTACTGGAATATCTTCATATAACGGACTACAATGGCAAAGGCACTCCGCCGGCTATTCCCAGGAACAATCTGACAGCGCGCCATAAGAACACTGACGCCCCTCTTCGCGCCCTTTATGACAAAAATATTCTGGTCCGTTCCGAAAAAACCGTCTCAAGACTTGAAGGTCCGGCCGCGGCTCAGAAGGAGATGAGCATGCTCAACCGCCACCAGGAGGAGGCGCTCCTCACCATAAAAGAGCAGTTCGAAAGCAGGGATGTGGTCCTGCTCAACGGCATCACCTCGGGCGGGAAGACCGAAATATATATACACCTGATAAAGGAACAGCTTGAAAAAGGTAAACAGGTGCTCTACCTCCTGCCGGAGATCGCCCTCACGGCACAGATCATAACCCGGCTGAAGAACGTGTTCGGCAGCCTGGCCGGCGTCTACCACTCCAAATTCTCCGAAGCCGAAAGGGTGGAGATATGGAACAGGGTGCTCCATGAAGACGACCACAGCTACAGGCTGATACTGGGCGTAAGGTCGTCGCTGTTTTTGCCTTTCAGTGATCTGGGACTCGTAATCGTCGATGAGGAGCACGAGAACACCTTCAAGCAGTTCGAGCCGGCACCCCGCTATCATGCCCGCGATGCCGCCGTCATGCTTGCCTCCATGCACGGCGCAAAGACACTGCTGGGCACCGCCACACCATCGGTCGAATCATGGTACAATACCCTTTCGGGGAAGTACGGGCTGGCAGGCCTCACCAAAAGGTACAGCGATATGGAGCTGCCTGAGATCATCATAGCCGATACCCGGAGGGCAAGGAAAAAGAGGCAGATGAAATCCCTTTTTACCCCGCAGTTGATGGAAGCGTTGACGGAAGCGCTCGAACAGGGGGAGCAGGTAATACTCTTCCAGAACAGGCGTGGCTATGCCCCGTATATCGAGTGCGCCGACTGCGGATGGGTGCCCCTTTGCAGGCACTGCGACGTAAGCATGACCTATCACAAAACTATGGAGCAGCTCGTGTGCCACTATTGCGGGGCCTCCCGGAAGCCTCCCCCCTCCTGCCCGGAATGCGGCAGTTCCGACCTCAAGACCCGGGGGTTCGGAACCGAGAAGATAGAAGATGAGGTCCCGCTCTTCTTCCCCGGGGCCAGGGTCGGCCGGCTTGACCTTGACTCGGCCCGTGGCAAGAGGGCGCATGAGCGTATAATCAGCACCTTTGAAGAGGGTAAGATCGATATACTGGCAGGAACGCAGATGGTGGCCAAGGGCCTCGACTTCGGCAGGGTTTCGCTTGTCGGTATACTGAATGCCGACAATATGCTTCTTTTCCCTGACTTCAGGGCACATGAAAGAAGCTTTCAGCTCATGTCGCAGGTGGCCGGACGGGCAGGCAGGAAAGTAAAGCGCGGGAAGGTCATCATCCAGACCGGATATCCTGATCACCCTGTGATCAGGAACATAACCGGAAATAACCTGGAAAGGCATTTCCGCGAACAGCTGGCCGAGCGGAGAGAGTTTAAATACCCACCCTTTGTGCGGCTGATCAAAATAGTAATAAATGACAAAAACCGCGACACTGCTGAGAAGGCATCCAACTCCCTGGCCGGCAAACTCAAATCAGTCTTCGGCAACAGGGTGCTTGGCCCCGAATACCCGCCGGTGGGCAAAGTCCAGAACCGCCATATAATGCATATTCTTATCAAGATAGAGAAAGGAGCCAACCTCCCGAAAGCACGCTCTCTCATCTCTGCCGCTATAGCACAGCTTCAATCCCAGCCCGGGTTCAGGAGCTGCCATATCTACCCTGATATAGATCCGGTATAGCAAGATCAACTGATTCTATGTTAAAAAAAAACCTGTACTCTAAAAATCAGTATTTTCTGATTGCAGGTTTTTAAAATCTTTGTAACTTACCTGACAGATTTTTGCAAAACCCAAAGGTTATGCCAAAAACAAACGAAGCCCTGATTCAACAAGTCTTTAACGAGATGCTGAAATACAGGCCATCTCTCCAGAAAATGCTCATCATAGAAGATGATGAGGAAGAAGAAGTTGATCCCCGGGTTCTTGGGGATCTGATAATCAAAAACTATCCCTGGCCAATTGGAGTGGAACTGCGGAGACTATTCTCTGCATCCATGCGACAACTGGACAGGATGCGGCTCGACCAGATCTTCAAGACCATCGAGCGCACCATGCAGTTCATCAGTTTCGTGATGATCATCCAGCTTTGGAAGGAGATGAACGGCAAGAAAACGGATCTCCCCGAATCCTTCACCAGGGAATTTCAAAGCCG
>SLOE01000045.1 GCA_007132715.1 Bacteroidales bacterium | reverse complement strand
GGGAGGTGATGGCTATGCTGAATTTTGATTTTGTGAAGTGGGTGGCCCTGGCATTTTTTCTTGGAGCTCCCGTTGCCTGGTATGCCATGAACAGATGGCTGCAGAATTTTGCCTACAGAACGGAACTAAGCTGGTGGATCTTTGCGCTGGCGGGGTTGCTGGCAATGGTGATAGCCCTGCTCACAGTGAGCTGGCAAAGCTGGCGGGCAGCTCGCAGTAACCCGGTGGAGGCGTTGAGGTATGAATAGATGACGAAGGGTTTTCCGGTTTAACGGCAGGTACTGGCAGCAGACGTAACTCTGTGGATGCTCTGAGGTTTGATTAATAGGATATGGGCCGGGTACGGCCAGAAGTGCCGGCGCCAATGAGTGTTTCATCTAATTCGGGCCAGGTATGGTGAAATGAGACTGGGTTTTTCTATATTAGCAGCAAACCGGCCGGCCATGATCAGGATAATTTTTCTTACCGCTTTCAGAAGTCTTCTTAGGTACAAACACATTACCGTCATAAACTTCTTTGGGCTTACCCTGGGGTTGACCTCATTCCTGTTCATCTCACATTACCTGGTTTACGAGTTCTCGTTTGATTCATTTTTTGAAAAACCTGAAAATGTTTACAGGGTCAACATCAGAATACATAAGGATGGTAATGTAATTTACAACGGGGCAAAGACCCCCAGGGCATTGTACTATGCAATTCGAAACGAGATGCCGGAGATGGAGGCCAATGGTATCGCATATTTTGAGAAATGCCTGGTTAATTATGAGGATATCAATATTGCAAATCAGGATTTCTTGTGGGTTGATGACGGTTTTGAGAAGGTTTTCCCTTTGGAAATGCTGGTTGGAGAGGCTGATTTCTCAAGGCCGCGGACCGGTGCTATTTCTGAGACCAGTGCAAAAGCCATTTTTGGCGATGAAAACCCTGTGGGAAGAATAATAGGGGTTAACCAGGGAATGCCGATCGAGATAACGGGGGTTTTCAGGGACCTCCCTTCGAACACACACCTTACAGCGAGGTATTTTGCTTCAATAAAGACCTGGGTTGAAATGGAAGCGATAAGCGAGGTTGGCGACTGGCGGTGGAACGGATGGTGGAACTATGTCCGGGTCAGAGACGGGGTTAAGGCAGAGGATGTGGAGAACAATCTTAACAGCTTTGTTGATCGTTACATGGGATTTCTGGATGAGGATGACCGGGAGGCCAGGTTCTCGCTGCAGCCTTTGGGCGATCTTCACTTTATTAGTGGCATAGAAGGTGAGATGGGGGCAGTTACCAGCTATGCCTCTCTTGTAAACCTTATTCTTGTGGCGGTCATAACTTTATTAATTGCCTGGATAAATTATGTCAGCCTGGCAAGTGCCCATGCACATGCCAGGTCGGATCGGATCCGGATGCGAAAGCTTATCGGGGCCACCAATATGCACCTGTGGCATCAGTCGCTTGCAGAAAGTCTCATGATAAACTTACTGGCCGCTGTTACGGCAGTGGTTCTCTATTATCTGTTACTCGGTATCTTTGCAGGTGAGTTCAATTTACCTATTATGTTGGCAGATATACCCACTGTATGGGTTTTTGTTATTCTTGTAACTACAATGCTTGCCGGTGTGCTGTTTTCAAGTGCATACCAGGGGTTTGAGCTTTCTGGTATAAAACTTTTATCCGGCGCTGGAAAACGTGGCAAGGAAGGGTACAAGAACTGGCTTGTAATGTTGCAGATAACCTTTGCGATAGTTTTCCTGATAAGCACTTTTACGGTCTATAAACAGATTGCCGGAATGAAGAATACTGACCTGGGGATAGAGCTGGATAATGTGGTAATATGTACCGGTCCGGCCTCACTTCAGGCTGATCCATACAAGAGACAGAGATACGAGAATTTCAGGAATGAGATCCTGAGCCTCCGGGGAATTGAATCGGCTACATTCATGCAGTTCGTGCCCGTAGAAGAACCTCAGTATGGATACCGTGAAATGAACAATCCGTCTCTCGGGGTTGCTCCCGACGTATTGTTCTTTGTCAATAATGCCGACAATGGTTTTATAGCGACTTACCGGATGAACCTCCTTGCAGGAACAGATTTCAGTGATATAACCGGAAGTAACCGGGACAAGATATTGATTAACGAATCAGGTATTCGGGAGCTCGGGTTCGATAGTCCTGTTGAGGCGGTGGGCAGTCAGGTTTACATCAGGGGAAGCAGTGGCACTCCACTGGAGATTATCGGGGTGATAGGAGACTTTCACAATGAGGGACTTCAGAAGCCGATCTACCCCATGGTTTGGAACAATAACTATCCCCCGGAGTTCGGCTATATTGTAGTGCGAATAGCAGGAGATACACCTGAAGTCATGAATACGTTGAGTGAAGTGTGGCGCCGCCACTATCCGAATGACGATGCCGGATTTGTTTTTGCCGATGATTATTTCAACAGGCAGTATGAGTCGGAGAGCCGTTTCGGCAAGTTCTACCTGTGGCTTACCATTCTATCGATAGGGATCGCATCAATGGGGATGTACGGCCTTGTCCTTTTCCAGCTTGATAAAAGAAGGCGTGAGATTGGCATACGGAAGGTTAACGGAGCAGGTCCGGGAGACATTCTTATAATGCTGAACATGGATTTCCTGAAACTGGTTGGGATATCTTTCCTTGTAGCAATCCCTGTAGCATGGTATGTAATGGATAGCTGGTTGCAGAACTTCGCTTACCGCACCGGAATGAGCTGGTGGATCTTTGCGCTGGCGGGGTTGCTGGCAATGGTGATAGCCCTGCTCACGGTGAGCTGGCAAAGCTGGCGGGCAGCAAACCGGAATCCGGTGGAGGCGTTGCGATATGAATGATCATATCAATGCATCAGCAACAACAAATGTACTCCCCCCCACAAAGACCAGGTCGTCAGGTCCTGCTGCGGCAACAGCTGCTGAAACGGCATCCGGCACTGTGTTGTATGCATTGCCGGAAAGGCCGGCTGCAAGTGCCCTGCTGCGAAGATCAGCGGCATCGAGCGACCTGGGTATTGAAGCCATGGTAAAGTAGTATGTGGCGTCGGCCGGTAGCATGCGGAGTATCTCACCGGTGTTCTTGTCGCTTACAAACCCGATTACCATATGAAGTTTGCGGTGGGGTGTAGCCTTTATCTGCTCCAGTATGCATGCTATGCCTTCTTCATTATGGGCGGTGTCGAAAATAACCAGCGGGTTGCGGCCGGTTATCTGCCACCTCCCCTGCAATCCTGTTGCTGCCGCAACCTTTCTGAATCCGTTATAAACCGCATTACGGCTAATCTCCACACCGGCGCGGACAAGGATGTCTATGGTGGTCAGCACAGTTACAGCATTCTTCTGCTGGTAGAAGCCGAGCAGGTCGGTTTCAAGGTTGTTCCAGTCTGATTTCCGGCCGGCAGCTCCTGTGATGTTGAGCGACTGCCTCCCGTCTGTGGTGAGCATGGCATATTCGCAGTTGTATTCATTTGATGCAAAGCTGATATCCGACCCAAGTCTCCTGGCGGCATGAGTGAACACCTCTTTTGTTTCAGGTTGCATCTCGCCGATAACAACCGGTATGCCCGGTTTGATGATCCCGGCCTTTTCCCCTGCTATGGCCTGCAGGCTGTTGCCAAGGAACTCGGTGTGATCCATCCCGATATTCGTTATGACCGATACCATAGGTGTGATGATGTTGGTCGAGTCAAGCCTGCCGCCCATGCCTGTCTCTATAACAGCTATATCGACCTTCTCTGCAGCAAAGCATTCGAATGCCATGGCGACGGTCATTTCAAAAAAGGAGGGTCGCAACCTTTCGAACAGGTGGCGGTGGCCTGCGGTGAAGCCTGTGACGAACTCCTTTCCAACGGGCTTCCCGTCAATTCTGATCCTTTCCCTGAAGTCGAGCAGGTGGGGTGATGTGTAAAGGCCTGTTCTGTATCCGGCCGACTGCAGGACCGAGGCAAGCATATGCGAAACCGACCCTTTGCCGTTGGTGCCGGCAACATGCACCGTCCTGAACCTCTTGTGGGGATGACCGGAATATTCATCAAGCGCCAGGGTCGTAGCCAGGTCGGCCTTGTAGGCAGCTTTGCCTATGCGTTGGTACATTGGCAGTTGGCTGAAGAGGTATTCGAGTGTCTTGTCGTAGGTCATGCTGGTTCCGGAGTCGGTTTGGGTTTTATAACAGTGCTGCCGGTCTTCTGCCCCGTAACAGGTTTAAGGGGCCGGCCGGAGGCACCTGAGAGCATATGGTTTAACTGTTTCCCCATCCGTTGTGGTGTATCCTTTCAGGTCTGAACCTGTCGGGGGTCTCTTTCTCCTCAGCAGGATATCCCAGGGCAATGAGCGAGAAAGGCTGAATATTTACAGGAAGTGAGAAGATGGACCTTATGGCTTCCATCCTTTCGTCGCGGGGGTAGACGCCGAGCCACACGCTGCCAAGGCCCCGGTCATGTGCTGCCAGCAATATGTTCTGAGTTGCCGCTGAGCAGTCTACCGGCCAGTATCCCTTGCTCTTTTCAAGGTCTGTGTCGCCGCAGACAAGCACTGCAAGAGGTGCCCCGGCCAGCATAGATGCATAGGGGTGTGCATTCATCAGCCTGTTGAGCAGATCTCTCTCTGTAACTACCACGAAGTGCCAGGGCTGCTCGTTGCGCGCCGAAGGGGCATACATACCGGCCTCAAGCAGGGCCTTTACCTCTTGTCTGGGAATCATACCCGACATGAACTTCCTGATGCTTCGTCTTGTTTTTATTGCCTTGATGGTTTCCATTATCTGAAATGATTTGGGTTACACTTCTTGCGGGAGCCTGCGTGGGGGTTTAAGCGGGCTTACCGCGGGGAACAAATTTAATAACTATTTAACAAGCTCCACGTCGGTAAAAACCATTTTATTTATTTATTTTTGGATTACAATAATTATTTAACTGCACCGGAATCAATGGGGAATAAGAAAAAAACATTCGTTCTGGATACGAATGTTCTGCTGCATGACTACAAGTGCATATACCGCTTTCAGGAAAACGACCTGGTTATCCCGATAGTTGTTCTTGAGGAGCTGGACAGGCTGAAAAGGGGCAATGACCTGATCAATTACCACGCGAGGGAGTTTACCCGCGAGCTGGACCTTTTGTCGGGCGACCATCTTTTCAATGGCGGCATAAAGCTGGGACGGGGACTTGGAAAACTATCCATCGAAACAGGTAAGCCCTTCTCCGACGAGATGAGTGAATCGTTTCCTGAAAAGACCCCTGACCACCGGATACTTGCCATAACTGACCATGTAAGGAAAAGGTTCAACAGGCGTCCTGTAATACTGGTATCGAAAGATATAAACCTGAGAATGAAGGCCAAGTCGCTGGGTGTGCTGGCGCAGGACTATGAGTCAGACAAGGTGGCAGACCTCGAGTCGATGGACAGGGCCGTAGAGATGCATGAGGATTTTGACGAGCGTCTCATATCGAGGCTTTACGAGGAGCCTGACGGTGTTCCTGCGGCTGAGTTCAAACTGGACCCGAAACCTCACCAGTACTACATACTCCGAAGCAGTAAGGCCTCCGTACTGGTCCATTATGATCCGTTCAGGGATATAATGGAAAGGGTTGAAAAGTACAGGATTTACGGGATAGAACCGCGAAATGCCGAGCAGACATTCTCGATCGATGCGCTTATACGGCCCGAGATACAGCTTATATCCCTTACGGGGAAGGCCGGGACCGGGAAGACCCTCCTTGCTTTGGCTGCAGCTCTCCACCAGGATAACAGGTACAAGCAGATACTGCTTGCCCGGCCCATTATCCCGCTGGCTAACCGTGACATGGGGTTCCTCCCTGGCGATGTCAACGAGAAGATAGGACCCTACATGCAGCCGCTGTTTGACAACCTCTCCGTTATCAAGAACAAGTTCAGGACCCAGAGCAGGGAGCTGTCAAAGATCGAGGAGATGGAAAGGACGGAAAAGCTTATTATCACACCGCTTGCCTACATACGCGGGCGCAGCCTCTCTGATGTGTTCTTCATAGTGGATGAGGCGCAGAACCTTACCCCGCACGAGGTGAAGACCATTATCACAAGGGCGGGGGAGAACACCAAGATAGTCTTTACCGGCGATATTCACCAGATAGATTCGCCATACCTTGACATGAAATCAAACGGCCTCAGCTATATGACCGACAAGATGAAGGGGCAGGATATTTTCGCCCATGTTAACCTTGTGAAAGGGGAGAGGAGCTTCCTGTCTGAGCTCGCCAGCAACCTGCTGTAATTTTTTGTTCAACCTTAACAACTGACAACTATGGCATCAACAAAAACACTGTATATAGGCCGGCACGCAAAATCATCATGGGACTTTCCCGGAAGGGCAGATATGGACCGGCCCCTGGCCGAACGGGGACTCAACAACGCTTATGAGATGGCCTGGAGAATGAAGGAGCGGGGTGACAAGCCGGCGCGGATAATCAGCAGTCCCGCCAACAGGGCCCTGCACACGGCTGTCATATTTGCCCGCGAGCTTAAGATACCCCTGGAGTACCTGTCCGTTAACGAAGATCTCTATATGGCCGGGGAAGATGCCATATTGCAGCTAGTCACCCGGGTTGATGATTCGGTTAACTCCCTGATGGTGTTCGGGCATAACCCTGATTTTACCTACCTTGCCAACCAGTTTGTTCATAGTCAGATATATAATATCCCAACCAGCGGGGTGGTTCGCCTTGAGTTTGATGTGAAGACCTGGGAGGATATCCACAAGGGCAAGCTGACGGGGCACCTTTTTGACTATCCCAAAAAGAAGTAGACGAAATAGCTCTTCAACTGCAGTATACCGGACAGGTTTTAAAAACTGCAAGCTGAATAAAAAACGTAATGTTGCCAATGGCCAAAAACAGGAAAATAATAAACCGCGAAATAAGCTGGCTCTCATTCAATCACAGGGTGCTCCAGGAGGCCGCAGATAAATCTTTGCCACTGCTTGAGAGGATAAGGTTCCTGGGGATTTTCTCCAACAACCTCGACGAGTTCTTCAAAGTCAGGGTGGCCACTGTGAAGCGCATGATGGATTATGACCGGAATGTGAGCCGGGACATGCGCAAGATGATAGGCGACAAGCCGAAGAACGTACTCAAACAGATCCAGAAGACGGTAATGGAGCTTCAGGCACAGTTCCAGCATATTTACCAGGACATAATCAGGGAACTTGAAGCGGAGAATATCCACCTCATAAACGAAAAGCAGCTCAGCCCGTCACAGGCCGCATTTGTAAAGAATTATTTCGAGGAAGAGGTGAGGGCCATGCTTTCGGTCATCATGCTTCATAATGTTGAGAATTTCCCTTATCTGAAGGACAAGGCCATCTATCTTGCCACGAAGCTGACCGGAAGCGAACCGGAGGTTGAAACTGAATATGCTCTGGTGGAGGTGCCTGCCAACCTTTCCCGTTTCCTTGTCCTGCCGCCCGAAAACCACAAAAGGTACCTGATAATTCTGGATGATGTAATAAGGTTCTGCCTCAGTGATGTGTTTTCCATATTCCATTTTGACAGTTTCGAGGCATACACCATAAAGATCACCCGTGATGCCGAGCTGGATGTTGATAATGATCTCTCCCAGAGTTTTATCGAGAAGATATCGAAAAGCGTAAGCCGCCGGAACAAGGGGCAGCCTGTCAGACTGGTATACGACAAGTCTATTCCGGAAGATATGATCAATTACATAATCACAGAGATGGCGCTTGATGATGACGATAACCTGATACCCGGGGGACGGTACCACAACTTCAAGGATTTCATGGAGTTTCCTGATTTCGGCATGCCTCACCTGGTCTATCCCTCCCACAAACCTCTGCAGCACTGGGGAATAAAACCCAACAACAGCATCTTTGAAGTTATTACCACAAAAGATCTGCTGCTTCATTATCCCTACCAGAAATTTGCGAACCTGATAGACTGGCTGAGGGAGGCTGCCATAGATCCGAAAGTGGTTTCTGTAAAGATCACCCTCTACCGGGTTGCCAGGAACTCAAAGGTTATAAATGCTCTGATAAATGCTGCCAGGAACGGAAAACAGGTGACCGTGATAATTGAGCTGCAGGCAAGGTTTGATGAAAAGGCCAACATTTACTGGTCGCGCAAGATGGAAGAGGTCGGTGTCAGGGTTCTGTTTGGTATCAGGGGGCTCAAAGTCCACTGTAAGCTGATCCTCATAAACCGCCGTGAGGGACGAGAGGTTGTCAGCTATGCAGGTATAAGCACCGGGAATTTTCATGAGGGGAATGCCGGTATTTATTCTGATACCACACTGCTGACCCGTGACAAGCGGATTGCATCGGAGGTAAGGAAGGTGTTCAACTTCTTTGATAACACCTTCAAGAACTTTACCTACAAGTCGCTGCTGCTATCGCCAAACTATGCCCGCAGGCGGCTGGTGAACCTTATCGACAATGAGATCAGGAACAGGGATCTCGGCAGGGATGCCTGGATCATAGTAAAGACGAACAGTTTAGTGGACAAAGATCTGATCAACAAGTTGTACCAGGCCGGAAGAGCCGGTGTTAAAATAAGGTTGATCGTGAGGGGTATATGCTCGCTTATACCCGGTGAGCCCGGTTTAAGTGATAATATAGAGGCCATCAGCATTGTCGATGCATTCCTGGAGCACTCCAGGATATTTGTGTTCTGCAACAACAAGAAGAACCTTTATTATATATCGTCGGCTGACTGGATGACGAGGAACCTGGACCACCGCATTGAGGTTACCTGTCCGGTTTATGATCCCGACCTGCAGGAGGAACTCCGGACACAGATAGAGCTGCAGTGGAGTGACAAAGTAAAGGCCCGGGAGATAAACAGGGAACAGGATAACAGGTACAGGAAGAACAACGGCAGTCAGTCCGTAAGGTCGCAGGCAGAATTTTACAGGTATCTTAAAAATAAAACTTTCAATAAAAACTGATCCCGTATTGAAACTGCTGAAGTTTGCAGCTATTGACATAGGCTCTAATGCCGTGCGGCTGCTGTTCATGAATGTTATAGAAGACAACTCCGATGTGTACTTTAAAAAGTCATCGCTGGTGCGTGTTCCGGTCAGGCTGGGTGATGATGCATTCTATAACGGCGGCGTTATAGGGGCTGCCAAGATTGAAAAGCTGATGCATACCATGACCGCATTCATGCACCTGATGACCGTACACGACGTTGTAAGCTTCCGTGCCTGTGCCACCTCGGCTATGCGTGAGGCTGCCAACTCAGCCCATGTGGTGAGCTATATCAAAGATAAAACCGGTGTTGAGATCAACGTGATAGACGGTCAGCAGGAGGCCGAGCTGATTTACGCCAACCGTATCGTTGAGATGATAAAAAAAGAGGGGGCCTATCTCTATGTAGATGTGGGTGGTGGCAGCACCGAGGTGACACTTTTTTCAAAAATGAAGGTGGTCGCTACCGGCTCATTCAACCTGGGTACCATCCGGTTCATCAAGGGTGAGGATACCAGCAGGGAAAAAAAAAGGCTCAGGGAGTTCGTCAAAGGTCTCTCAGCCCGGTACAGACCTGTTGAACTGATAGGTTCGGGAGGGAACATCAACAAGGTGTTCAAGCTTTCGGGTAAAAAGGAGGGCGTGCCGCTTACCCTTAAAAACCTCAGGGATATATACGAATTTATTGACTCTTTCACCATCGATGAGCGGATCAGGGACCTTGGATTTAACCCCGACAGGGCCGATGTGATAATTCCGGCAACAAACGTGTTTTTGAAGATCATGAAATGGACCGGCGCCAAAAGAATACTGGTGCCGAAAATTGGGGTTTCAGATGGCATCGTGCACCATTTGTACAACAGTTACCGCGCCGGTAAGGAAATTTGATTAATATTGCGCATCATTTACCCTGGGATATCCTAAACCAAAGCCTGAAATGAACATTAAACCGAGGGTTGCATTCCATACGCTTGGCTGCAAACTGAACTTTGCGGAGACTGCAACCATTGCGCGCCTGTTTGATGAGAAGGGTTTTGAAAAGGTGAACTTTGGAAGCGAGGCCGATGTTGTGGTTATCAACACCTGTACCGTCACGGGCAGCGCTGACAAAAAATGCAGGAATGCCATAAGCCGTGCGGCAAGGAACTCTCCGGGCGCATTCCTGGTGGTTGCGGGCTGTTATTCTCAGCTGAAGGCCGCAGAGCTGGCGGGAATGCCGGGGGTTGACCTGGTGCTGGGTTCGAAGGAGAAGTTCAGGATATTTGATTTTGCCGGTGACTTCGAAAAGAGGACCGTGCCCGGGGTGCATGTATGCGAGATAGGAGGGGACAGGGACTTTTCGCCCTCATATTCGCTGTCGGGCCGCACCCGTTCATTCGTCAAGATACAGGACGGATGCGACTATTACTGTTCATACTGCACCATCCCCATGGCCAGGGGCCGCAGCCGCAGTGCCCCGGCCGGGGAGATTATCAGCCAGGTGCGTATGATAGAAAAACAAGGTATACGGGAGGTGGTGCTTACCGGCGTCAACATTGGCGATTTCGGGAGACGCGGCAGCGGCAGCCTCCTGGATCTGATACGCCGGCTGGACAGTGAAACGTCAGTCGACAGGTTCAGACTCTCTTCGGTCGAGCCCGACCTGCTGGATGACGAACTGATAAGGTTTATTGCCGGCAACAGCAGGTTCGCCTCCCATTTTCACCTTCCTCTGCAGTCAGGTTGCGACCGGGTGCTGAAGCTGATGAACAGGAAATATACCACCTCGCTCTTTACTGAACGGGTGGCCCGGATCAAAGAACTGATGCCCCATGCCGGCATCGGAGCCGATGTGATAACCGGTTTTCCCGGTGAGACTGAAGCGGATTTCGGACATACACTCCAGTTCCTTCAGGATGCGGGAATTTCGTATCTTCACGTTTTTTCCTATTCGGACAGGGAAGGGACCAGGGCAGGAATGATGGAAGGCAAGGTGCCTCCGCAGGAGAAGGAGAAGAGGAGCAGCATACTGCACAGCCTTGCAGATGAAATAAAGCTGAGGTTCCATGAGGGCTGCCTCGGGCAGGTGCACCAGGTGCTTTTTGAGGCTTACAACAGGAAGGGGCGGATGTATGGCTTTACGGGCAACTATATAAGGGTGGAGACCCTAGCCGACGAGGAGGCAGTAAACAGGATAGTCGACGTAGAACTCGTTGAAATTGCCCCTGACGGAGTGGTCAGGGGTATAATTAAATAATCAAATTTTAAGCTATAGTTTTATGGATCTGAAGGATATTTGCGGGAAAGTGAAAAAGGTTGCCATCGAAACAGGCAATTTCATCAGGAACGAGAGAAGGTCTTTCTCGGCCGACAAGATTGAAACCAAGGGCATTCACAATTATGTTTCGTATGTTGACAAAAAGGCCGAGAGCATGCTGGTGGATGCACTGGCCGGGATAGTGCCCGAAGCTGGTTTTATTGCCGAAGAGGGTACGGGTGAGAGGAATGAGACAGGGCTCAACTGGATCATCGACCCGCTTGACGGCACGACCAATTTTATTCACGGACTGCCGCCGCACTCGATAAGCATTGCGCTGAGCGACGGGGAGAGGATCGTGCTGGGGGTTGTTTACGAGGTTAACCTTGAGGAGTGCTTCTACTCATGGGAAGGGGCCCCTGCATTTCTTAACGGCAGTGAGATAAAGGTGTCTGATACGGCGCGTGTAAAGGATTCACTCATTGCAACGGGGTTTCCCTATACGGCTTTTGACAGGATGCCGTCGTTCCTCGTCTCTTTCGAATATTTCATGAAGAACTCACACGGCCTCCGAAGGCTGGGCTCTGCTGCCATTGACCTGGCATACGTGGCTTGCGGCCGGTTTGACGCCTTTTACGAGTTCGGTCTGAGTCCCTGGGATGTTGCGGCAGGATCATTCCTGGTGCAGCAGGCCGGGGGACGGGTAAGTGACTTCAGGGGCGGTAAAGGTTACCTGTTCGGTCGTGAGCTGGTTGCAGCCAACAGCAGTGTTTTTGATGAGTTCGGGGCGGCTGTGGGGCGTTTTATGAATTAATTTTCAAACCCTGAATGCAGACTATCCTGTTCCATATCGTTTACGGTTTCTTCAGGCTGCTGGCAATGCTACCACTGCGTTTGCTATATCTGCTTTCCGGATTTGCCTATCTTGTGCTCTATTACGTGGCAGGATACAGGCGTGCCGTTGTTGCCGGGAACCTGCGCAACGCCTTCCCCGAAAGGGAAAAGGAGGAGCTTGTAAGGATTGAAAAGCAGTATTACCGGCACATGTGTGACCTGATAGCCGAAACAGTGTACCAGAGTGCCCTGACAGCCCGTGAGGTCTCACTCAGGGTGAGATACACCAACCCGGAGGTTGCAGGGAGATACTTTGAACAGGGTAAAGATGTGGCCGGCATGCTGGGACACTGCAACAACTGGGAGTGGATGTTCGGTTATCCGCTGATCTCACCGTTCCGGTGCGTCGTTATATACAGGCCGATCAAAAACAGGGTGTTTGACGGGGTCATGCTTAAGCTGAGGTCCCGTTTTGGCGCCCACCTGGTGCCTATGAAGGTTGCGCCCCGGACCATCTATAATTACAGGCAGCAGGGCGTCCAGACTATCACAGCATTCATAGCCGACCAGTCGCCGCCCCCGGGCAGCACCCCGCAGTGGCATACCTTCCTGAACAGGGATACCGCCTTTTATGCCGGTCCTGAGGTTATTGCCAGGAAAATGAAAATGGCCGTTGTTTACCTTAAAATGAAAAAGGTTGGAAGGGGATATTACGAGTTCGAATTCGTGCCGCTTGCAGATGACGCTTCGGCTGTAAGCGAAGGGGAGATCATCAGATCGTATGTTGCCGAGCTTGAGAAACATATAGCTGAAGAACCGTCTCACTGGCTCTGGTCGCATCGCAGGTGGAAACACAGGAGGGAGGTACAGTTATGAAGAAGCTGGCTGTCGTCATACTGAACTGGAACGGTGAGAAGCTGCTCAGACGTTTCCTGCCGGGGGTTGTGAGCAACACGATATCACCTTCTGCCGGGGTATGGGTGGCGGACAATGGTTCGACTGACGGCTCTGTTGAATATGTGAAGCAGGAGTTCCCCGGGGTCGGACTGATAACGCTCGACCGCAATTACGGCTTTGCCGGTGGCTATAACAGGGCGCTGGCCGGGATTGAAGCGGAGTACTATATTCTGCTCAACTCCGATGTGGAGGTGACGCCCGGTTGGACCACATCACTGCTGGAGCTTATGGAGGGGGACAGCCGGGTGGCTGCCTGTATGCCGAAAATAATGGACCTGCAGAGAAGGGATTATTTTGAATATGCCGGTGCAGCGGGTGGTTTTATCGATTTCCTCGGTTATCCTTTCTGCAGGGGAAGGATCTTTGATGTTACCGAGGAGGATAGCGGACAGTATGATGATGTGCGGGAGGTGTTCTGGGCCACGGGTGCCTGCATGGCTGTGAGGGCAGAGGACTGGCAACTGTTTGGCGGGTTCGACAGCGGTTTCTTCGCTCATATGGAGGAGATAGACCTGAGCTGGCGAATGAAGAACGGTGGGCGGCGCATTATGGTGTGCCCGACGTCGGTGGTCTACCACCAGGGGGGAGGAACGCTTCCGGGAACCGATCCTCGCAAGACCTTCCTGAACTTCAGGAACAGTCTCTCCATGCTGCTCAAGAACCTGCCGGGAGGCTGGCTGTGGGTGCTGCCGGTGCGGTTTATAGGGGACTGGCTTTCGGTTGTCAAATTCATAGCGGCTCTCTCATTCGGAAATGCATTTGCTGTGGTAAGGGCCCAATTTGCGTTTTTCAGGCTGCTGCCATATAATCTCAGGAAAAGAAGGGAGAACAGGTCGCTGACGGGATCGTTACAGCTCCGTGCCAATCACCCGGAGGTTTACCGTCGCAGCATAGTGATCGATTTTTTTATCCTGCGCCGCAGGGTGTTTTCCCGGCTCGGGTTCGGGGGTTGATGTGCCGGTAAGGGGGTTGATGTTTCTGTTCGGGGGTTGATGTTTCTGTTCGGGGGTTGATGTTTCTGTTCGGGGGTTGATGTTTCTGTTCGGGGGTTGATGTGCCGGTAAGGGGGGCAGGATTATAGCAATTTTTAACGATACAGTTGTATGCAGATATTTAAAAAAGATAATCTGAATGTAAGGGTTTTTCCAGATGAGGCCCGGATGGGACTGGCAGCAGCAAGGTTTGCCGCCGAACGGCTCAGAAAGGTTGTCGTCGAAAGGGGAGGGGCATGCCTGGTCCTTGCTACAGGTACATCACAATATTCTTTTCTGGAAGCTCTCAAGGATGAGGAGCTTGATTGGCGCAGGATAACTGTTTTTCATCTTGACGAGTATACCGGACTGCCGGAGGCTCACCCGGCGAGTTTCAGAAGGTACCTGCGGGAGAGGATACTCGATGAGGTGCGGCCCGGCAGGGTGTTCCTGATAGATGGCAGCGCCCCTGACCTCCGGGCAGAGGTCCGGAGATATGAGAAACTGCTGAGGGATAACCCGGTAGATATTGCCTGCATAGGAATAGGAGAGAACGGCCATATAGCTTTTAATGACCCACCGGTGGCGGATTTCAATGATCCTGTCTGGGTAAAGGAGGTGGAGCTTGATCATGCCTGCCGCTCACAGCAACTTGGAGAGGGATGGTTCCCCACACTTGATGATGTGCCGGAAAGGGCGCTGACCCTTACTATACCTGCGATAATGAGCAGCAGGGCGATAAGCTGTGTGGTTCCCGGCCGGCGTAAGGCAGAGGCAGTGAATAATACCCTTAACGGGGAGATAAACGAGTCATGCCCGGCTTCCATCCTCAGGAGGCATGGTGACGCCACACTGTTTCTGGACAGCGGGTCAGATCCGGGGCGCTTCTGACAGGAGGAGACAACAGATTACATTCGGGGTCACCTGGCGGGAATGTCAGGGTGATAGGCCACATGGGTTGCCTGACGGGTATTTTGGGTGAACGGCCACATGGGTCACCTGGCGGTAACCTGCAGCCGGCGTTTTCTGACGTAACCGGGGATGCAATATCATTAGGAAAAGATCTGGTAATCCTGACGGCGGACTGTAGCAACGGTCCGGAAGGGTCTGCCTTTGTCAGAATGTAAGGGTAAAGGTGGTACCTATATCAGGATCGGAGGTTGCTGTAATTGTGCCGCCGTGGAGTCTCATTATCTGGCGGCTCAGGCTGAGTCCTATTCCGGAACCCTTTGGTTTTGTTGTAAAGAAGGGGATGAAGATCTTGTCGAGTACCTCTTTCAGTATGCCCTGGCCGTTATCCTGAACCTGTATGGTCAGCCTGCCTCTCTTGTTTATGAATGACTTTATGACGATTTTCGGGTCGGGCCGGCCGGAGAGTGCCTGTATGGCGTTTTTGACCATATTTATCATTACCTGCTCAAGTAGCTGTTCGTCTGCCGAGAATTCAATATCGGGAGGTATGACCGATGTGATAAGCTTGATCTCGTTTTGTCTGAGTTCCTCTTCCATCAGCATCTGTACGTTGCTGATCAGGTCCGCCACCGGGAATATCCGGAAGTTGGGCTTCGGGATCCGTGTCAGGTTCCTGTATGTGTTGACGAAATGCAGCAGTCCGGTACTTCTCTTGTTTATTGTCTGCAGTGCCTGCTGAATCTCCATAACCGACTCCATATCAAGTGGTGTGTCGCTATCTTTGGCGGTTATGCTCTTGAGCATCATCTCCAGGGTTGAGGAGAGGGAGGCAATGGGTGTTATGGAGTTCATGATCTCATGTGTAAGTACCCTGATCAATTTCTGCCATGCTTCTGTTTCCTGTTCTTCAAGAACGTTCTGGATATTCTTTATCGTAGACAGAATGATCTCTTTGCTGTGTATTTTAAGCTCGGTGGCATATATGGCAAGCTGCAGCAGGTCGTCCTGCTCCTGTACCCTTACAAGCTTGTTCTCTCCCGGTTTGATTTCAGTGAGCGTGGTTACAAGCTCGGGACTTATTGTTTCAAGGCTCTTTATGTTCCTGAGACTGCTTACCTGGAAAAGCTTTTTGGCGGACTTGTTCACCATTTCGACAGTTCCGTCACGCTGGTATGCCAGGATGCTGACATCAATATTCTGAACGATACTCTGCAGGTACTGGAAATGTTCTTCTTTTTCCGACCTAACCTTCTGAAAATCCTGGATCACATCGTTGAATGCCTTGTTAAGCTCGTCAAAAGATGTACCCATCCCTTTTGTCTGGAATGTAAGGGTGAATTCCGAGAACCTTATTGATTCAAGGAAGCTGGTAAGATCCCTGTTCACCTTGTCGACATATTTGAAAAGTAGCGCTATCTGAAGAATAATGATAAGCCCTATCAGCAGCGGTGTGATGTGAAAGCTGTAATAGACCAGGGTGTATACAAACAGGAATATGCTTGCTGTAAGCAGCAGTATCCTGAAAAGGCTGACCGTTCTGAAGTTCTTATAGACCATATTTTTCCATTCTGCGGTAAAGGGATGTACGTGTAAGTCCGAGTTCTGCCGCTGCCTGTGAAATATTGCCCCTGTTCTGTTTCATTACCTTCATGATAACATTTTTTTCTATCTCATCAAGGTTGTAAGTCTGGATCTCCAGCTCATCCGATTTCTTCGGTTGTGAAGAGAGTATGAAATCATCAGCCTGCAGTGTGTTGGAGTCACTCATTATCAGCGCCCTTTCAATTGCATGCTGCAGCTCCCTTACATTGCCCGGCCAATGGTACTGATTCAGCTTGTTCATGGCCTCGTTGCTGATCCTGTTTACATTTTTCTTGTATTTCTTTTTATATATACCCATGAAATGGTCGGCGAGAACAGGTATGTCGCCGGTACGCTCACGAAGCGGAGGAAGGTGTATCTCTACCGTATTGATACGGTAAAGAAGGTCCTGCCTGAAAGTCTCGTCGGCAACCATCTGATGGATATTGTTGTTCGTGGCACATATCAGCCTGATATCAATGGGAATGGGCTTGGTTGACCCTACCTTGATAACCTCTTTTCTCTCGATTACGGTAAGCAGCTTTGCCTGCATAGGCAGGGAAAGGTTGCCGATCTCATCGAGAAAAAGGGTCCCGCCCGATGCAATCTCGAATCGTCCTGATTTGTCTTTTATCGCATCGGTAAATGCACCTTTGACGTGACCGAATAGCTCGCTTTCAAAAAGGGTCTCGCTAATGCTTCCCAGGTCAACACTTATGAATACCTCCTCCTTCCTTGGCGAGTTACGGTAAAGGGCCCTGGCCACAAGCTCTTTGCCTGTCCCGTTCTCCCCCAGTATCAGAACATTGGCATCTGTTCTTGCCACCTTCTTTATGGTGGTGAATACCTCGTGCATTTCGGGTGATACACCGATAAAATCCTGGAATGGCTGATCCAAAACCTGGCTAATCTCTTTTTGCCTGCTTTTCAGTCCGCTTGCCTCAAGTCTCGACCGCCTCAGTTGCACTGACGACGATACGGTAGCAATAAGCTTTTCATTCTGCCAGGGTTTCAGGATAAAGTCCGTTGCACCGGCCTTAATGGCCCTGACCGCTTTTTCTGCATCGCCATAGGCTGTTATGAATACCACCACCGCCTCCGGGTCTATCTCAAGGATCTTGCTGAGCCAGTCAAATCCTTCCTGTCCGCTGATAGCATCCTTGGTAAAGTTCATGTCGAGAAGAATTACATCGAAATCCTCGTCAGCCATCAGTCCGGGAATATCTGAAGGGTCATTGGTAGTTTGAATAAGTTCTACATGGGGCTTCAGCAGTAGTTTCAGGGCGAACAAAATATCATCATTATCATCTACAGCAAGAATCCTTCCTTTTTTGTCATCCATGGTATCGGAGGTATTGGTTATTCATCCTCAGCCGGGTCAGGCATTATGATACAAGTGCATTATTTCCGGCTTTGCACATGTAAATATAATACTATTATGAATCTTCCCGGCCAGTACAGGTATAAAAATGTCCGGTTTCGTACTTTATCTGTCTCAAAACCGTACACTTTTCCGGAAATGGAGATTATGGTTGTGTGGTTAAAGCGCATTAGAACAGCATTGTATGTTGTTTGGCATAATTAGTGAATTAAAATAACCGGAACCATTTAAATCGTACAACAATGAGCATGGACCGCAAAATAGAGAACAAGGGAAAAAAGTGGAGAAGGCTGGCATGGATTTCTGTATCGGCAGTTCTGGCAGTTCTGGTTTTTTACCAGATAGTTTTCGGGGATAAGAGTTCGCGTCTGAACATCGAAGTGGACAAGATTACTGTTGAGCAGGTGAGGGAGGAAGCCTTTCTTGACTTTATTGCAGTTATCGGGACTGTTGAGCCGATACAAACCATTTTCCTTGATGCTACTGAGGGAGGACGGGTTGAGGAGATATACCGCAGAGAGGGGGGAATGGTAGAGGTGGATGAGCCGCTTGCGAGACTTTCCAACACCACCCTGCTCCTTGAAATTTCAAACCATGAGACCAATTATGCCCGTACCGTCAATGATATGAGAATGTTCAGGGTGCAGCTTGAGCAGCAGAACCTGTCCTACAGGAACCAGTTGCTCGAGCTGGAACTGGCACTGCGCCAGCATGAACGCCGGTACAGGAACAACAAGGTGCTGATGGAGAAGAACCATATCTCAGGGGAAGATTATGAGATATCGAAGGAACAGCACGAAATATCCAGAAGAAGGCTTGACCTGTACAGGGAAAGCTACGAGCATGATTCTATCTACAGGCTGCTCCAGATTGATGCGATGGAGACGTCACTCCGTAACATGGAGGAGAATATGAGGCTTGTGTATCAGCGTCTTGAAGCAATGGAGCTGAGGGCGCCGGTATATGGCGAACTGGCAACTCTCAACCTTGAGATCGGCCAGATGGTAAGCAGGGGAGAGCGCCTGGGCCGTATCAATATACTTGACTCTTACAAGCTTCGCGTCGAGATAGACGAACATTATATATCAAGGGTCACACAGGGTCTGACTGGCGATTTTGAATTTGCCGGAAGCAGGTACGACCTGGTTATCACCCGTATTTACCCTGAAGTTCAGGCAGGCCGTTTTTCGGTCGACATGGAGTTTGTGAACGGGATGCCGGATCAGTTGCGCATAGGCCAGACCTTCCGCATACGGCTTGAGTTAGGTGAGTCGCGGACTGCCATACTGATACCCAGGGGTGGCTTTTACCAGAGTACAGGCGGACAGTGGGTCTATGTGGTCGATCCATCCGGGTCATACGCAATCAGGAGAGATATACGGATAGGCAGGCAGAACCCCCGCTTCTATGAGGTGCTTGAAGGCCTTGAGCCCGGTGAAAGGGTTATAGTCTCCAGCTACGACAACTTTGGCAATGTGGACAGGCTGGTTCTGAGATGATGATATTCAGCAATAACTAAAAAATACAGAATACAATAAATATTAAAACCTTATGTCATGATAAAAACAAATGAATTGGTAAAGGTCTTCAGGACCGATGAGGTTGAGACCACCGCACTCAACAGGGTAAACCTGGAAATAGGCAACGGTGAGTTTGTCGCCATAATGGGTCCCTCCGGGTGCGGTAAGTCAACCCTGCTGAACATAGTCGGATTGCTTGACAATCCGTCGTCAGGAGAACTTTGGTTCAACGACACAGAAGTATCCAAATATACTGAGAGGCAACGGACTAATATGCGTAAGGCAAACATAGGGTTTGTTTTCCAGAGTTTTAATCTTATTGACGAGCTTACGGTGTTTGAAAATGTCGAACTGCCCCTTCTTTATCTGAATGTGCCTTCGTCTGAAAGGAAGAAAAAGGTTGAGGAGGTTCTCAACAAGATGAAGATCGGGCACCGGGCCAAACACTTCCCGCAGCAACTTTCCGGTGGCCAGCAGCAGCGTGTGGCAATTGCAAGGGCCGTGGTTACAAGACCCAAGCTTATCCTTGCCGATGAGCCTACCGGTAACCTTGATTCGGCAAACGGCGAAGAGGTGATGAACCTCCTTGGCGAGCTTAACGGAGAAGGTACGACCATCGTAATGGTGACCCACTCGCCCTCCGATGCAGAGAAGGCGCACAGGATAGTACAGCTGTTTGACGGGCATATTGTTACTGAAAACGTTAAAAAGCTTATGTAACAGTTTAAGGGAATTTGTGCCGGATCGCGGTATAAATAATTCAGGGCAAATGGGTTGCCGCATCCGGTCAAATTCCTTTTCACATATAAAACTATTGTCTAACCAATAATATGAAGTTATGAAGGATCTGTGTGTACCGGTTTCCCACTTTGGCGATGATGAGATTGCAGAGATCAGTCTTACCATCGGAGGCAGAAAAAGTACCTATAACTTCAGGGTGGAATCTTTTCCCTGGGAGGTTGAAGATGAGCTAAGCAGGTTTGACGATGAACTTTCACAGTCGCTGGCAAGGATCGATAGGCTGAAAAATGCGATCAGGAAATATGATCAGCAGTGGGAGCTGATCCAGATATTCACGCCCACTGAAAATTCAAAACACATTCAGGTTCTTTACAGGAAAAAGAGATCCTGAGACCATGCCTGGTCCTGGTGAAACAGTGATAAAAGGCTGATGGTCCCGGGGGAGGTTAAGTGAGAAAACGATATTACAAATAATTATTTTGAAACTAATAAACGAACATGGAACGGTTAAAAGGGATATTGCTTGGTTTACTGATTACCGCGACTGCCGGTTACACACAGGAGCCGTGGACCCTGCAGGATTGTATTGATTATGCGCTCGAGAACAATATCCAGCTAAAAAGGCAGAAGCTCGTATCTGAAAACGCAAGGAACAATTACAACCGGTCAATGATAGGTGTGCTTCCTTCAGTTTATGGTTTTGCCAACCATGATTTCAATTCGGGGCGTGCACTTAATGTTGATACATACCAATGGGAAAACCGTGAATTCCAGCAGGGGAACCTGGGTATTCAGGGAAGTATTAATGTCTTTAACGGTTTTCAGAATTACAACAACATGCAGCAGCACCGTTTCCTGCTCCTGTCAAGGCTCGAGGAGGTTGAACGTGCGAAAAACGATATTTCCCTTAACATATCTGCAGCGTTTTTCCAGATATTGCTTGATAAGGAGCTGCTTGATATTGCAGAGAGCCAGCTTGAGGTTTCAGGGCTGGAGCTTGAGGCTGCAAGGATCAATTACCAGGTTGGGAATATACCGGGGGGCAGGCTGCTTGAGATCGAATCACAGATTGCTGCAAATGAGTATCAGCTTATACTTGCCAAAAACAACCTCAACCAGTCATATCTTGACCTTGTGCAAATGATGCAGCTTGATAATGACAGTGAATTCAGGATTGCGGTTCCTGGGCAGGTAGAAATCGATGAAGGGGCTGTCATCAGTACGGTGGATAATATATATGATGAGGCGGAAGCTATCCTTCCACAGGTGAGGGTGGCTGAATATATGCTGAAAAGCCGAGAGAAGGAGCTTGCCGTGGCCCGGGGTCTTCAAAGTCCGCGTCTTTCACTTCAGGGTACACTTTACTCCCGGTATTCGGAGCTTGCAGTTAATCCGGTTGGTGGCAGTGATTATCCATATTCGACCCAGATAAGGGATAACAGGTACAGGCAGCTTGGCGTCAGCCTTTTCATACCGATATTTGAGGGCTGGACGACCCGGAACAGGATCAGCAATGCGAAGGTGTCGGTACTCGATGCACAATACCAGCTTGATGAGACAAGGCAGAACCTTTATATGGAGATACACCAGATGCATAACAGCACAACGAACGCTTATACCCGTTACATCTCGGCTGGAAAGGCTGTTGATGCTGCAAGTGAAGCTTTTAACTATGCCAGGGAACAGTTCGGCCTCGGACTTATAAATTTTGTTGATTACCAGCATGTGCAGGCAAGCCTTTTCAGGGCCCGGTCAAACATGGCCCAGGCCAAGTATGAGTTTTTCCTGCGGTCGAAAATACTGGATTTCTACCTTGGCGAACCGCTCGCAATCAGATAGTCAGTTTTTCTCTCTTGTTTTTAGGTTAACAAGTGGTCTGCCGGCCGGGGAAACCCGGCCGGCTTCTTTATGACCTTTTTTACGGTCATGTAGGCCCGTAAAACTGTTTGAAGCTCCGGGCAAGGCTTCCGCAGGTGGGTTTGCTGAATGTCAGGGGCCTGGCCTGGCGGTAAATCCGGAATTGCACTCCGGGTCAGTCATATTCTCCTCCCGGGTATACCTTTTTTCCGGCAATGTAAGTGCTGTCTATTTTCAGGTCCGGTACGCCATCCATATCCATTTGCATCAGATCTTCTTCAGTGACCGTGAAGTCGGCGAACTTACCCGGCTCAATGCTTCCTTTCTCATGCTCTTCAAAGGCAGCCCTTGCAGCCCAGATGGTCATTGCCCTCAGTGCCTGCTCCCTGGTGAGCGCGTTCTCTGCCTGGAAGCCCTCCCGGGGATAGCCTTCAGGGTTTTTCCTCGCGACCGCAGCGTGGAAGCCGCGGAGGGGATTTATATGCTCAACAGGGAAGTCACTTCCGTTGGTTAACCAGCCGGAGTGTTCAAGCAGGTCCTTTAATGCATATGAATACTTCATCCTGCCGGGCCCTATCCGGTGAACTGCCCATTTCATGTCGGAGGTTGCCTGTGCCGCCTGGACGGAAGGTGCAACGGAGTATTTTCTGAAAAGGGGCAGATCATCGGGGTGAACCATCTGTGCATGCTCTATTCTCCAGCGCCTGTCATTTTTGCCGCCCAGAAGGCTTCCGTAGATGCCGAGCACCAAACGAACCGCTGCATCGCCGATGCAGTGGGTGTTAACCTGGTAGC
Source organism: Bacteroidales bacterium (assembly GCA_007132715.1). Classification (GTDB taxonomy): domain Bacteria; phylum Bacteroidota; class Bacteroidia; order Bacteroidales; family PUMT01; genus PXAP01. The sequence continues at coordinate 4,463 of SLOE01000045.1, read as the reverse complement.
CGAAATCGCGGGCTTCTTTTGAGATCCTTGCCAGGTATTCGGGTGTCACAACCAGGAGACCGCAGTTTCCTTTGTGGTCACTGTATTCATCGATAAGCCTTGCTCCCCGTGAGCCCAGGGCACCGTCAGCAAAAAGCTTTACCGACCGTACATTCAGGTGGCTGGTTTTGTATATGCCCCGGTACATGTACGCCGCAAAGTTTTCAGGTGAAGGGTTGAGCATGGCATAAACCCTCATTTTAAGGTCGCCCGACCTGTGAAGGGAATCCATAAGCTTTATGACATCATGGTCCAGCCCGGCATCTCCGACCGAGGTAATTCCCACAGAAAAACAGTTCCTCTGTGCGTTCATAAGGGCTGTAACTTTCTGTTCGTAGCCGGGCTCCGGCACGTGCTTCCTGACCAGCTCTATGGCATTGTCAATCAGTATACCTGTCGGTTCACCCGCGTGCCTGATTATCTCACCGCCTTCAATTGCCAGGGATGGATCGATCCGGGCTCTCCTGAGTGCTTCGGAGTTGGCAACAGCCGCGTGACTGTCAATTCTTGTAAGCAATACAGGTTTATCGGGAAACACTTTGTCAAGCGGCTCTTTATCCGGATAAACCTGTCCGGGCCAAAGGTTATGGTCCCATCCCCGGCCCAGGATCCATCCTCCCGGAAACCGGTGGTCATGTTCGCTGATCCTTTCGATTACCTCTTCAAACGACCGGGCTCCTGTCAGATCGGCATCCATCAGGTTGGATCCGTAACCATAGAAATGACAATGCGGGTCAATAAATCCGGGCCAGACGAACCGGCCCTGCATATCGATTACTGCAGAAGCACGGTATTTGCCGAGTATTTCGCTGTCGCTGCCGACGGCTGCAAATCTCCCGTCTTTTACAGCTGCTGATTGTGCAACCCTGAATTTGTTATCGACGGTATATATAACGGCATTATATATGATAAGATCCATTTTTTCTTTTTCTTTGCGAAAATACACTTTTTCCGGCTTTTCGCAGTTAATTATAAATGCCTTCGCCGTTAGTATATGAGCCTTATAAGTAGACCAAACATATTGCTTGCAGCAATACTTTTCGTATCGGTTATCCTGCAAGTATCGTGTGAAAAAGAGCCGCTGCTGGAGGACCCTGCTGCAAGCCTGGTTTTTTCGACCGATACACTGCTGTTTGATACCGTATTTACAACAATTGGCTCTTCAACCCGCCATTTCAAGGTGTATAACCCCTACAGGGAAAACCTGAAGATATCGAGCATCCGTTTATCAGGCAGCACTTCATCCCCCTACAGGATCAATGTTGACGGGGTTTCGGGCAGGGAGTTCACAGATATTCTGCTCAGGGGAGGAGACAGCCTTTATGTTTTTGTCGAAACGACCATTGACCCGGTAAACGGCAATCATCCTGTAATCGTTAGCGACTCGGTAGTTTTTGTTACAAACGGAAATGAGCAGGATGTTAAGCTGGTGGCCTGGGGACAGAATGTAACCGTAATCAGGGACGAGATAATGGACAGCCGTACCCTTTCCGCCGAAAGGCCTTACCTGGTCTACGGCTACCTGGTTGTTGACACCAACCAGGTTTTGACACTTGAACCCGGTGTAAGGATGCATTTTTCACAGAATTCCCGGCTTTATGTGGCCGGTTCGGTAATAGCTGAGGGAACCAGCGAAGATCCTGTAGTTTTGGAGGGTGCAAGAACCGAGTCCTCATACCGGAACATTCCGGGGCAGTGGGAGGGTATCTGGCTGTTGCCGGGCAGCGGCGAGAGCAGATTTGTGCATGCAAAAATCAGGAATGCGGTTAACGGTATACTGGCAGATACGGTTGCTTTTGCCGGCAACACTACATTGTACCTGGCAAACAGCCGTATTGAGAATATGACTTACGCCGGCATTATCGGACGGGGTACCACCATATACTCCTATAATACGGTAATTGCCAACTGCGGTCATTACCTGGCTGCACTTACGATCGGGGGTGATTACACTTTTTATCACTGTACATTTGCAAATTACTGGAGATACTCTTCCCGGCGCACACCTTCACTGGTAATAGGGAACTATTACATAGATATTTTTGGAAATGTTCAGTTGCGGCCGGTGAAGGCGGTGTTCGGAAATACGATAATCCACGGAGCCAACAGCCAGGAGATGGACTTTGCCATTCATCCCGATGGGGTTTTCGATGTTGTGTTCGATCATTGTCTTGTTGCTGTGCAACCCGGTTTTGTTTCCGATTTCAGTGAGTTGTTCAGCAACTGTGTTACAGGAGAGGAGCCTGGCTTTGCAGGTGTGGAAGAATATAATTTCAGGCTGATTGAGGGGTCTCCTGCCATTGATGCAGGCAGCCCGGAGGCCGGGGCCCTTCACCCCTTTGATTTTGACGGTAACAGCCGGATTGATGACAAAGCCCCCGATATAGGTGCTTTTGAGTGGTACCCTGAAGAGTAGTATGACAGGCCGGCGATCAGTTTCTGCCCTGTAAATATTTTGCAATGCTTAAAACAGGCAAAGAAAGCGTAGGTTCTGTATGGCAGTTGCCTGTCAGGGTCCTGCCGGTGGTTCGCCTGTTGTATTTGACTGCAAGGGTCCTGCTGGTTGTTTTTCTTCTGCAGTCGCCATTAATAATTCCTTCTGCTGCCGGTGCCGGTAACGGACAGGACAGCCTGTTCCGGATAATCTTTTACAATGTTGAGAACTTGTTTGACACTGCCAATGATCCGCTTAGGGATGATGACGATTTTACTCCTGATGGTGCCAGGCGGTGGACTTTTTTCAGGCTGCAGAACAAGATCAATAATCTTTACCGTGCTATTGTCGCTGCCGGCGACTGGAACGTGCCTGCCATAATAGGTCTTTGCGAGGTTGAGAACAGGTATGTGCTGGAAATGCTTGTAAACCGGACGGGTCTTGAGAGGTACCGTTACGGCATTATCCACAGGAATTCCGCCGACCGGCGGGGAATTGATGTTGCGATCCTGTATCGTCCCGATCGCTTTCAACTGCTTGGGGAAAGGTTCATCCCGGTAAGTTTTCCTTTTGACACCGTGGCCACGACAAGAGATATAGTCTATATAAAGGGGGTAGCAGGTCTGCCTGGTCCGGTAGCGTCAGCAGTGTCACCAGACCCTGAGGGTTCAGCAGGTTATTCAGGTCTGGCAGGTCTGGCTGATGTGGCTTCGGCTGACACACTTCACCTGTTTGCCAACCACTGGCCGAGCAGGTGGGGAGGGGTAGCGGAAACATCCCGTTACCGTAATTATGCAGCTCAGGTCCTGCGTTCGCTTACTGATTCGATTTTCAGGGCAAATCCTGATGCAAGGATCGTTATTATGGGCGACTTCAACGATGAGCCCGATGATATAAGTCTTAAAGATTATCTGGGGGCCGGGTTTGATTACCGCGATCCTGAACCGGGCAGACTTTACAATATTTCACGTGAGAATATGCGGGTGCAGAGGAGTTACAAATTCAGGGGAGAATGGTTCCTTTTTGACCAGTTCATAGTTTCCGGGGCACTTCTTGGGTCTTCTCGCAGACTGCGTACCAGTTACGGGTCGGTCAGGGTATTTGCCGCTGAATTCCTGCTTGTGCCTGATGACATATGGTTCGGCTACAAGCCATTCAGGAGCTATGAAGGGTTCAGGTATACCGGCGGCTACAGCGATCATCTTCCTGTGGTGCTCGATCTCTTCTGGTGAATCGCCCGCTGTTTAAAGAAATTCTGCAAGTTTCCCTGACTGATCAATAGCTCTTATTCCTTCCAATGTATTGATTTGGGTTTATCGGTGAAAAATGTCTATTATTGGATGCCAAATATATTTATTCACCTAACTTCTTTAAGATATGCTTAAAAGGTTTTTTCCCGCCACAGCTCTCCTTATTGTTTTTGTTTTAGTTGTTTCATGGTATGAAAAGGGCCTTTCACCGGATGATGACTGGTTCCCTTTTCTCCCCTCAAATACCCTGGAACCCGGTGCAATTGGGATGAAAGAATGGCTGGATGCTCCTGCCGGCAAGCATGGTTTTCTTCAGATGGATGGTGAAAACCTCCGGTTTGAGAATGGCGTACCGGTTAAGTTATGGGGAACGAACATATGCAGCAGGCTGCCTTTTGTTGAGCAGGCAAGAGCTGACAGCTTTGCCGACCTGATGGCCAAATACGGAATGAATGCAGTGAGGTTCCATAAATTCTCATGGTATGCATACGATGGCGATCATTCCACCCGCTTCGACAGGGAGCAGTTTGAAAGGCTTGATTATTTTCAGCACCGCCTGCGTGAAAATGGGATATACTACAGCTGGTCACACATTTACGGTCACCGGGTGCAGCCTGGTGACAGCAGTAAAATGCTTGCATATGATGAAATAAAGAATCTCAGTTATCCCTGGAGCCATCTGAACGGATCCACTGCCGGACTGGTTAATTTTGCACCTGACCTGCAGGAGTTGAATATCG
>SLOE01000043.1 GCA_007132715.1 Bacteroidales bacterium | reverse complement strand
GGTGCAGGCCTGTCGGTAGCAGTAATTCTATGAATTTTGTTGGAATATCTTGTTCCTGCGCTATTGGATGCAAAGGCCCGTATATAATAAACAGTGTTGGGCGTCAGTCCGCTTATAGTGGCCTCAAAAGGTCCTAACCCGCTGCCGGCCTCCGTGGTATTATCATTAATCGTTGGCCAGTCCGCCTCACTCCATGCAAATCCCCGTGAAATGACAGGACTCTCACCTTCACTGGTGACCTCGCTGCTGACAGTAATTGAGGTCTGATTAAATTCTACAATCACAACGTTACCTGCAACCATCGGTATAACTGCGCCTGGTGTCTGGAACTCTACCTCCTCACCATAGCTGATGCCGTTTGCATTGACCGCGTAGGCCCTGGCAAAATAGTTTATGCCCGGCAGGAGATCGACCAGATCACCTGTAAAGGTTCCTGTTCCTTCCCCGTCATGGGTGATGAATTTATCACCATATTGCAGCTCAACTACCGGGTCAGGCGATCGGCTGTATACTATACCCCTTGCCAGCACCTCTGAATTGCCGTCAGCAGAAACAATACCTGGAACAATAGCCGAAGTGGGCATTACAGCTTGAACCTCACCGGTCGTTACCGATGGAACAGACTGATCGGGCTGGATCCTGATACAGCGTATGCTTTTGGCTGATCCCGGGGCCATGGATGAATGCCAGGATTTAGCCGTGTTAAAGCTATAGTGTCTATGCTTCAATGTATTGTGTATCTCTGATGAGGTATGGTAAAAAGCACCGGACCCGGTACCACTAAAGACGTGGGACCTTGCTCCGCCCGGCAGGGCAGAGAAACCATATTCATCAGTTGCCCCGACATTTGGCATATTCCAGTGCTCAACTCCTGCTGATTTCAACTTTCCGCCTTCATCCTTTCCGTTCCACAGGCCCCAGTTGTTTGCCACCTTCCATGACATACCAAGGTACATGTCAAGGACCTGCCACTGGCCCTGGGAGGGTACTGTCCAGCCATCAGGACATACCTCCCGGCCATCCATCACAACATAGTCTGTATATAACAGGCCATATATTTCGACATTATCAGGGTTGTTTTCGTAGGCAAAATAGTAATCCTGCTCAGGAAGCCCTTCGGCCAAACCCGACCCGTCGGGTATAGGGGTTCCATCCTGGTAATGTGTAACCTTCAGGTTTTCGGCCATCCATTCCTGGTCGCCGATAAAGACAGTCGGGTAATAGTTCCCGTCAATGTCTGCTACCATACCATCCCAGGTCCGGAAACTTTCCTGGTTGCCGTAAGCCGTTCCTGTGCTGTTGGTTGCATAAGACCTGCCATAGTAAGTGGTGCCGGGATTCAGCCCCGTGATTTCACTTGTAAATTCACCGGTTCCCTCCCCGTCATCAGTTATGCCCTCATTATTATCAATCCTGGGGTTGGATACAGTGCTCCATACAATACCCCTGGCAGTTACCGGAGAACCTCCGTCGTCCGTAACATTGCCACCTGACATTGCAGTGGAAGCTGTAATCTCCGTAACAGAGATAGTTGTTAAGGCAGACAGCTCAGGGCTTTGCAGTGTATTAAAAATCAGCTGGTTGCCGTATGAAGTTCCGGCGCTGTTGGTAGCGTAGGCCCTGATATAGTAAGCGCTGTTTGGATCAAGGCTTTCCAGGGTGCTGGTAAATGTACCTGTCCCGCTTCCGTCCACAGTCAGGCTGTCGTTGACATCAATGGAAGGATTTTCTGATTTGCTCCAGACAACTCCATATTCAGTTACAGCCGATCCGCCGTCATCGGTGACTTCACCGCCAGAGGTTGCAGTGGTTTGAGTTATATCCTGAACTTCTGAAGTTTTGACTGATGGAGTTGTTATGAAGCTGACTATAAGGATCTGCTCACCTTCAACATTATTAACAAATTTGAATCTCCCGATGTTTCCTTCGAAAGCAACCTGTTCAATGATGCTTTCTCCGTTAAGGGTTACATCATCTATAATATGGGCAGGGCCAGGTGTAAAAATGAACTCAAGGGAATCTCCACGGGCCATAACAGACTCACCTTTCGGACTGACAGTACCGTTACCCTCTGAGGTTGCAGTTATGATGTTGTTTGTCCAGAAGCTCCTTATCGCTCCATACCCGGCACCGGCCTTATTCTCAGCGTAAGCCCTCACGAAATACCGCCTTCCTGGCAGAAGATCTTCAAGCTCGCCTGTAAAGGTTCCCAGTCCGCTCCCTTCAGCTATGACCTCCCCTGTCCAATCCGAGTATTCGGTGTCAATCCTCGGCCTCTCCCTGAGGCTCCAAACAAGTCCGCGTCTCATTATATCCGCATCGCCGTCGCTTACCACCTCGCCTCCGGCCACTGCCGAAGAGGCGGTAATGTCAGTCACCTGTTCAGATGTCCTTACCGTGGGCACCACGGCAAATACCGTTGTGACCCTTGTCTCCAGCGAGGTTACCTGGAACAGGTCTATTCCCTCGAAAAATTCATCAAACCCGAAGATGGTGAAGCCGCCCAGGAACTTGCCCTCGCTGTCCCTGGTATATATCTCGGTCAGCTCGGGAGTGGTGAACAGTATATCCTGGTACATACCCTTTCTCCCTGACATGCCGCCAACGGCAAAGCCTCCGCGCACGCCTTTTCCCATGGCATTGAGGCTCACTCTTACACTGTCATGGGTAACATAGAGGTAGTCAGAAAACAGGTCGCCCTTGTGAGAAGAGAACCCCCCCACGGCGAAACCGCCACGGGTACCCTTAACGCCATCACGGTCAAGAGTGAAGCTTGCCTGTGCCGGGGTTAGAGAGAAGTAATCGGGAAGATCACTCTTGCGCGAGGAGAAACCTCCCACGGCAAACCCCCCGCGTGTGCCCTTCACATCATCAGGCTGGTCAATGGCAAACCTCAAAAAGCCCGGTTCTATCCTCATGAAGTCGATCTCTTCGCCCTGCTTGCGCGAGGAGAAGCCTCCCACTGCAAAACCTCCGCGGGTGCCCTTATCCGGGGCGTCGTCACTGTCGTCAATAAAGAACCGCACGCTGTCATGAGCTGCAAACAGGTAGTGATCCAGCTGATACCCCTTTTGAGAAGAAAAGCCTCCCACGGCAAACCCCCCCCGGGTACCCTTGGAAAGGTCCTGCTCAAGCATGAACTCAGCCCTGTCGGGCCAGAGGCTCAGATAATCTGGCAGTCCGCCCTTCCTGGATGAGAAGCCGCCTACTGCAAAACCGCCACGTGTTCCCTTGAGGGGATCATCGTCAATGCTTATCCTTACATAACCAGGGTCAACCCTCAGGTACTCCTGCAGCAGTCCCCCCTTCTGCGATGAGAAACCTCCCACGGCAAACCCGCCGCGGGTACCCTTGCCCGGGTCATCAACATTTATCTCAACACCAGATTCATAAACCGCGAAAACCACCTCGCCGCTGCTGTTGGTAACCTGGAAGATTGGTTCGGCTGCATCGTGCCATGCTCCGGCATACATCTTGTATGCATTGGCATTGGCGGCATGCATGGCAAAGGGGACTGCCATCATCTGCTGCTCGCCCATGAGCCGGTAGGAACCCTTGCCTGCTATACTGATCTCGACTCTCAGGAAGAGACTGTCCTTCCCCCACGCAATACCACCAAGGCTGTCTGCAGTGCCTGCACCTGTAATGGCACCCTGTCCTATTACGACACTTACCAGTCCGTGCTCATCGGTTTTCCCGTCATGTGTCTCCTGGTAGAGCAGGGTGCGTTCAGCCCCCTCCAGTATTGAGAACCTTAAAGATACATCTGTGTCAGCAAGTTCCTTTCCCTGGGTATCGAGTGCCACGGCCTGGTAACTGATGCCGTCGGCAAAATCCTGTGACAGCAGACTGGCTGAAAGAAGGGAGAAGAGCAGTATGGTTGTTGTGAGAAGTTTCATATTGTCGGGTTTTTGCGTCTGCAGCGGGGTATTTAATTTTTATTTTAGATGATCAAAGTCCGTTACCGGGCAGTGTTGCAAACTCCACCTGCTGCCCGTAGCCTGTACCGGTGCGGTTCCTTGCCCATGCCCTTACATAATAGGTGGTCTCAGGATCCAGGCTTTCAATATCGAGAATGAAGGTGTCACCTGCCTGCAGGGCTCCCTCTTCAGTTATCTTACCCTCATTTACTAACGTGGTGGGATTGGGCTGGGTGCTGAAAACAAAGCCATACTCAGTTATATCGGCCCCGCCTGTATTCAAAACCAGTCCGCCAACGGTTGCCGATACCACTCCCGCACTGACAAGCGAGGTGTAAAGCACAGGCACCGCCTCAAACAGGGTGGATACAAATGTACCCTCCTCTGAAACCGAGAAGAGCCTGGCGGCATAATCATCCTCGCGGTTGAACACCGCGAAGCCATCGGGACTGTTCTTGGTGTTGTCCTTCAGGTATACGCTGGTCCTGTCGGGAGCAACATACAGCACATCGTGGCTGCCCCCCTTGTTGTCTGTCCTCTCAACAACGGCAAAGCCTCCGCGCCCCTCGTTGTCTTCTATGTATATCCTGGCACTGTCGGCCGTGAGGTTCATGTAATCAAATATGCCCTCGTCAGCCTTGTGTGACGAGAAGCCCCCCACGGCAAAACCTCCCCGGGTACCCTTTGACGCATCCTGGTCAAGCAGGAACTCGGCGCTGCCGGGCAAGATGTGCAGGTAATCGGGCATATCATCACCCTTTTGCGATGAGAAGCCACCCACGGCAAAACCGGCCCTGGTACCCTTGAGTGAAGGGTCATCATAGATGCCCACCCTCACGTAACCGGGATCGATGCGCAGAAACTCGTAAACATCATCCTGTTTGCGAGAGGAGAAGCCCCCCACGGCAAACCCCCCTCGGGTGCCCTTATTCGTGTCATCATCTATGTACACGCGGACACTGTCAGGCCTTACCACCAGGTAATCATCAAACATGCCGGACTTGCTCCTTGAAAAACCACCTACAGCAAAACCGCCCCGCGTACCCTTGGCAATATCGTCGGCATCAAGCTGGAAAAGGGCGCTTGTCCCGTCAAGAAAAAAGTAATCAGGCACACCGTCAGCCTTGCGAGAGGAGAAACCTCCCACGGCAAAGCCGCCGCGCGTGCCCTTGCTGTCAGGATCATCGTCAATGTTGATCCTTACATTGCCCGGGTCAACCCTCAGGTACTCGATGTATCCATCATCCTTTGACCTGGTGAAACCACCCACGGCAAAACCGGCCCGACTGCCCTTGCCCGGGTCATCATCTATGTTTATGACAACACCCGATTCGTAAACGGCAAATACAGTGTCGCCACTGCTGTTGGTAACCGAAAAGATGGGCTCGTCGGGATCGTGGCCTGCCCGGGCAGTGATGTTGGAAACCGTGCCCGCCGATATGGCATGGAAGGCAAAGGGCACGGCCATCATCTGCTGGTTGTCCATGGTCCGCCAGCTACCGTTGCGGTCAAGATCGATCTCAACCCTGAGAAACAGCTTGTCGGCCCCCCAGGGGATGTCAACAAGCCTGTCGTGCTCACCCGCGGCAGTGGCCTGCCCGTGACCCACAACAAGCGAGAACATGCCGTAAGGATCGGTATGGGCAAGGTGGGTCTCCTGGTAGAGAACCCCTCCCGAGGCCGAACCGCCCAAAACAGAAAACCTGACATCGAACTGCTTGTCAGGTATTACATTCCAGTTTTCATCAGTGCCTGAAACCGGGTTGCCAGTATCATCAAGGGCAATGGCCTGATAATTGATGCCGTCGGCAACCTGGGTAAAGGAGCTGAGATGGCAAATAACTAAAAGGCTGAGGGTAAAGAAAATTGACTTCATAATAGATCAAGGGTTAATATTTCATTGGTCAAAATATGGACTTCAATATCAATTTGAAATTACTTTCTACTTTGGCTATAAATTGCAGGGGCCTTATGATGACACTTTTTATGAAGGCTTTCATAAAAAGTTCTTCACGGAATAAAAATAAGATAAATTATGACACGGAGAAGTAATATTTCCTGTTATTTTGGCTAAAGAGCATAAACGGGCCATGAATGGCCCCTGGCTTTATGGAAGGGGGATAAGTGTAACCCGTCGGCTGACATGGAAGAGCGGAGATTGTCAGGAAATGGCTATTTATTTCTATATGTTCAGCAGAGCGTCTACGGGATCAGACCCGCCAGAAAGTACCATCAGGGGGTTCTCGATTATCTCTTTTACACGGACAAGGAAGCTGACCGAATCTCTGCCGTCAATTATGCGGTGGTCGTATGAAAGAGCTATGTACATCATGGGCCTGATCTCCACCCGGCCGTCTATCGCAACCGGCCGTTCAACGATATTATGCATACCGAGGATGCCTGATTGGGGAGGGTTGAGTATGGGCGTTGAGAGAAGTGATCCGAATACCCCTCCGTTGGTAATGGTGAAGGTGCCCCCGGTCATATCATCTATCGAAATCCTGTTTTTCCTCGCCTTGTCAGCAAGCACCAGGATCTCCTTTTCTATCTCTGCCAGGGTCATTGTGCCTGCATTCCTCACGATGGGTACCATCAACCCTTTGTCCGTCTGCACAGCAATCCCAATATCATGGTAAGCGGGTGTTACCATGTCCTCGCCGTCAATATAGGAGTTGACATTCGGGTAGGCTTCAAGTGCAAGGGTGGCGGCCTTCACAAAGAAGGACATAAAGCCCAGCTTAACACCATGTTTTTCAGTAAAGGCTGATTGATATTTCTTCCTGATGCCTATTATATTACTCATATCGGCCTCGTTGAAGGTGGTAAGCATCGCGGTTTCATTCTTTACCGCCACAAGCCTTTCACTGAGTTTACGTCTTAACATTGACATCCTTTGCCTGTCAGATTCCCTGGAAGGGCTGACCGATTTTTTCAAGTGAATGCTGCCGGGACCGGCCTTTTCATCCCGTCTTCCTGCCACCAGTTCAACATCTTCCTTCGTTATCCTCACTAATCCTTTGACAACGTCATCAACTGTCAGTCCTTCCTTCTCCATAAGCTTCCTGGCCAGGGGAGATATTTTAAATTTGTCAGCCGGTGAGGGAGCTTTATCAGTCCGGCCCTCAGTTGGCTCAGGGCCTTTTCGGCCGTTGTTATCATGGCTTGGCGGTTTAGCACTTTCATCCTTCATTGCCGGTTCAGAACCGTCATCTTTCCCTGCCGGTTTTTCACCTTCATCCTTGCTGGCGGAAATAACCGCGGGAGAAGTTTCTTTCCCTGGTGATTTTTTACCGGCTGCAACCTCTTTTTTGCCCGGAGTTTTTCTGCCTGATTTAGCTGTTGTGCTTTCGGCTGCAGAGCCCTCGGCTTCAGCATCTCCGGTTGCGGCACCCTCGGTATCAATTGTGCAGGCCACCGCACCAACCTTAATGGCGGTTCCTGCCTCAGCCTTGAGGGTTATTGTTCCGCTCTCTTCGGCAAGCAGGGGAAGTGTTGCCTTATCCGATTCAACCTCAGCTACCTCCTGGTCTTTTTCAACATAATCGCCATCGCTTACAAGCCATTTTGCAATTTCGACCTCGGTTACCGATTCTCCGGGTGACGGGATCCTGATTTCAATTATCATGTTGGGTGTTTGGTTTTCTGTCGTTATAAAACAATATTATAAAAATGTTTAATATACCTATTGAGCCATTTCCTTGTTCAATTCCCTGATCGCGAATCTCCCGCACCTTTGTCCGCAATAAGTCCGCCGCAACTCACAATTACACTGGCGGAAGGTTTTGTCGAGTATCTTTTCAAGCCTTTTCCTGTGAAGTTCCAGAAGTCCGCTCGCCGGCGATCCACTTGCCGGCCTGGATACCAGTAACAGGTTTACCTCTTTGAATACCCTCTGAAGGTATGACCATGCTCCCATGTTCTCAGGCTCATCCTGTGCCCAGACATACCTCTCGGCTTTGCCGTACTTCTTTATAACTTTCCTGATCTGTCCGACAGGTAATGGATACAATTGTTCTATCCTTACAATTGCAGTATCACTGGCGCCCAGCTCTTCCCTTCTTTTAACAAGGTCATAATAGAGCCGTCCGCTGGTAAATACCACCTGCTTTACATCATCGGGAACGGCAGGGTCATCGTCAATAACCTCCCTGAACGATCCTGAAGCCAGTTCTTCAAGAGATGAAATGCAGCCGGGATGCCTTAGAAGGCTCTTTGGTGTGAAAATAACCAGCGGTATCCTGAAGGGGCGGTGCATCTGCCGCCTGAGCACATGGAAGAAGTTGGCAGGGGTTGTGCAGTTGACAACCTGCATGTTATCATTTGCGCACAGAGCCAGGAACCTTTCAATGCGGCCGCTCGAGTGTTCCGGTCCCTGCCCCTCGTATCCGTGCGGTAATAATAGCACAAGACCGTTCATCAGACCCCATTTCTCCTCGGCCGAGCTAATATACTGGTCTATTATTACCTGAGCAACATTATGGAAGTCGCCGAATTGCGCCTCCCAGATGGTTAGTCCGCCCGGCACCGCAAGCGAGTACCCGTATTCAAAGCCCATTACCCCGTATTCAGAAAGGGGCGAGTTCCAGATACTGAACTCTGCCTGCTGCGGGTCAAGGTTCCTGAGAGGATAGTATTTCTCATCGGAATCTTCAACAACGTATGCTGCATGCCGGTGGGAGAAGGTACCTCTTTCAGAGTCCTGTCCGCTTACCCTGACCGGGTAGCCCTCAAGTAAAAGGCTGCCGTAAGCCAGCAATTCGCCCAGGGCCCAGTCGAGCCTGTTTTCCTTTATCATCCTGGTACGATCCTCCAGAAGCTTATTTATCTTGGTAAAGAAAGTTTTACCTGCGGGCAGGGTATTGATCTTTTTCCCGATTTCAAGCAGTTTATCGCGGTCATACCCGGTTTCGGGTGAGGCGCTGAAGTCTTCACCGCGTGAATACCTGTAGCTGCCCCAGTCATCTTTCAGGAACTGTTTTATGCGCACGGTGCTTCCCTCTTTTGATTTTTTAAGGCTTTCTTCGAGTATTCCGTTAAAATCCTGTTCAACCTGCTTTATTTCATCAGGGGTGTAAATACCCTGCTCAACCAGTTT
>SLOE01000099.1 GCA_007132715.1 Bacteroidales bacterium | reverse complement strand
GGATTGCCCTGTCACCGGTTCACTTTGCCGGCGGCCTGCTTTAACGGCAAGGCATTGGTGACTGTCTCCTGCAATGGCAAACCCCTACCTCAACCCCCTTGACAGTATCCTGTTAAGGGCCCTCACCCTGACGGGCTCGGTTATGAAACGTTTATCCCTGTCAAGCAGCAGCATGGTAGGCGTCCCCACCAGGTCATATCGGGAGGCAACGGGACAATCCCACATTTCAAGTGATGTATAGTTGATCCAGTCATATCCTCCCCGCTCAATACCGGCCAGCCACTCATCCTCATTATCTTCAATACCTATAGCAACAACCTCAAAATATCCCGGGTTACTTATGCGGTATTCCGAGTATGTTTCGTAGAGCTCCCCCATAACATTTTCGCAGAAATGGCACCATGTTCCCCAGAAAAGGACCAGCGTATATTCGGCTTCTATCTCCTCAAGGATTATTTCACTGCCGTCGAGGGCGGTAAAACTGAATGTGGGTACCATGTCACCCTCCTCAAGCTCGTCTGCAGTGACAGGTCCGGTCTGATCCAGCAGCCGCCCCTCCTCGAAGCAAACGTTACCAAGGAGGTAACGGTCGGTCAGGTGTTCAGCCACCAGGTCCAACTCCATGCTGTTAAAACCGTTAATCAGGTATTCAAGCAAAAAATAGTAGATGGCCTCGTTGGCCATTGCATGCTGCATGATAACATCAACGGCAAGGATAAGCTCCTCCTGCTGATCCTCATCACTGAGCGAGGGGTTGGTGTAAAGGGAAAGATAGCGTATAATACTGCGGGGTATGAGGTCGGTGTGCAGAAGCACTGAATCGGCAAATTGCCCTTCGCAAAAGAAATTCCTCTTCAACTCGGCGGCCTGTTGCCCGTCCCTGGGAGACCCGACCCGGGGAAGCTTCCGGAACCTTGCCAGTGAAGCCACTATCGTACCCTTGTTCTTTTTGACCAGGTTGTCAACGTAATTGGACCTCCGGTTCTGTACGCGGCGGTGCTGCCTCTCCATCCTCCGGTAGAAACCATCGTCTGCAGGGTATTCGATAAGGGCGGCGTTAAGCGCCGACAACTTGCTCTCATACCGGCGCATGCTCCTCAGGTAACGGTAATAGAGTTCATTTTCCTCCGAAAGGAATATTGTCATACTGTCAACAGGGGCGGCATAATGGGTTTCGAATACAACGGGTGAGCCGTCCCATATAAGGTCTAAACGCTGCCGGTGCCCCTCATGGTCGCCGGGGAGGGTGCTTACCCCCATAGCCAGCCTGTAAAGACCATGATGCCGGCCAGGCGGAAATACAATCTCAAACGACCCGTCGCTGTCGGTCATTACCGAATCGATAAGGCTGACCCTGTCGCCGTATAGCTCGTAGAGCAATATTTTCGGTCCGGGCAGACCGTTAATCCGCCCCGTTATCCTGTCACCGTGAGGCAGGTCTGTCCACACCGGCCTGTCGGCGGCTTTATTGCCGGTACAGGCAATCAATACTGCAGTTAGGGCAAAACATAAAAGTGATCTCATAGGAAATCCGATTATTTGCAATATAGCTAAATTATAATAATTGATTTAAAACCGGAAACATCAACTGTTAAAAATTCGGGATTTGACGGGACAGCAGGCCCGGTGGGGCAATACAACAGGCAGAGTCCCGAAAGGCCTCACCCGCCAGTAAAAACCGGTCGGCAGTAAAAGGCACGAACCTTTTTAACATGTCAGATAGCTGTTTTTTAGGGTAAATGTTATAATTTCGCCAGTTGATATAGTCTGCCCATAATAACATATCTGAAAAAACAATACCAATGACAATACCGTCATACAAAAAGATCAACATTATAGGGGGCTGGGGGGTCTTTCTCGTGGCCACCGCCATCTATTTCATGACCCTGGAGCCTACTGCAAGCTGGTGGGACTGCAGTGAACGAATAACTGCTGCATATAAGCTGGAGGTTCCGCATCCGCCGGGTGCTCCCCTTTTCATGCTGATGGGCAGGATGTTCACAATGCTGGCTCCCGATCCATCGCTGGCGGCGCTGTTTATGAACGCTATGTCGGCGCTCGCTGCATCGGTGACGGTGATGCTGCTGTTCTGGATAATTACCCACATCGGTAAAAAGATCATATCTCCCGGACGGGAGCCGTCATTACCGGAAACCATGGCACTGATGGGAGCGGCGCTGGTTGGCTCAATGGCATTCTGTTTTACCGACACCCAGTGGTTCATAGCTGTCGAGGCAGAGGCCTATGCTACGAGCGGACTGTTTACGGCGCTGGTATTCTGGGCCATACTCAAGTGGGAGAATGTGGCAGACCAGAAATACTCGGCAAGCTGGCTGATACTGATAACATACCTGATGGGACTCTCTATAGGGGTACACCTGCTCAACCTGCTGGCAATACCGGCTATTGTGTTTGTCTATTATTTCAAGAAATATCCGGTAACAACAAAAGGCATACTTTATACGATCCTGGTATCGGTTATACTGCTGGGGACTTTCGTTTTTGCTGTCATTCCCGGGGTTGTGAGGATTGCCAGTGTCTTTGAGCTGGTTTTCGTCAACTCATTCGGGCTTCCCTTCCATAGCGGGGTGCTTTTCTTTATACTGCTGGTGGCAGGACTGCTGGCATACGGCATGTGGTACACCCACAAGAACCGTAAACCGGTGCTTAACACCATACTGCTGGGCCTCACAATGGTCCTCATAGGCTACTCTTCATATACGGTAGTTGTTATCCGCTCTTCGGCAGGTCCGCCGATGGACCAGAACTCACCCGACAACATCTTCTCGCTGATCTCCTACCTGGGCCGTGAACAGTATGGTGCGGCCCCCCTTCTGTTCGGGCAGTACTATTCGGCGCCCCAGACAGATGTGAAGGACGGGAGGATGCAATACATCATGGAAGACGGACGCTATGTGGAGACCACTCCGCGACTGGAAGCGGAACACCACTCCGACTTCACAGGGCTTTTCCCGCGCATGTGGAGCAGCAGCAGCCAGGGACACATCCGGGAATATGAAAGATGGGGAAGGGTACAGGGGAGGCAGGTAAGGGTCACTATCGACGGCGAGCCCCGTATGATAGTACGCCCCACTTTTGCCGAGAACATTCGCTTTTTCCTCAGGTACCAGGTGTGGCACATGTACGGAAGATATTTTATGTGGAATTTTGTGGGCAGGCAAAATGACATTCAGGGTCACGGCGAGCTGCTCAGGGGCAACTGGTTGAGCGGCATAAGGGTTTTGGATGAGTGGAGGCTCGGTCCCCAGACCGGTCTGCCCGACCATATGGCCAACCACCCGGCGCGCAACACTTATTACGGATTACCGCTGCTGCTTGGGTTTATCGGATTGTTCTTCCATTACAAGCGGCACAAGAATGATTTTACGGTGGTGATGCTGCTATTCTTCTTTACCGGGCTGGCAATCATCATCTACCTTAACCAGACACCCCTTCAGCCCAGGGAGAGGGACTACACCTACGCCGGTTCATTCATGGCCTTCTCAATATGGATCGGACTGGGTGTGCTGGCCATTATCGAGACTCTGAGAAAAAAGATCCCGCTGAAGATAAGCGCTATTGTGACGACTGTTGTTACATTCCTGCTGGTGCCCGGACTTCTGGCATCGGAGAATTGGGACGACCATGACCGGTCGGGCAGGTTCACGGCAAGGGATTTTGCGTTCAACTACCTCAACAGCACGGCCCCGGATGCCATAATCTTCACACATGGCGACAACGACACCTTCCCCCTTTGGTACGCCCAGGAGGTAGAGGGTGTGCGGACTGATGTGAGGGTGGTAAACCTGATGCTGCTTAACGCGGAATGGTACATCACCCAGATGAAAAAGAAGCAGAACGATTCACCGCCGGTACCTTTCTCACTGCCCCGTAACAAATATGTTGACGGTACCCACAACTTCATCTATATGGTTGAAAGGATTGAGGACTACGTTGATGTCAGGAGGGTGATAGACTTTATAGCTGATGACAGCGACCGCAGCAAGATCAGGGTATCGAGAGACCGGATAATCGATTTCATACCCACCAAGAACTTCCGTGTAAGGGTTGACGCTGACAAGGTCATAGAGAACGGGACCGTTGCACCGGAGCTGAGAGATCAGATCGTTGAATCGATCGACTGGCGCATTGATGAGCCCTACCTCATAAAAAACCAGATGATGGTCCTTGACCTGCTGGCCAATAACGACTGGGAGAGACCAATCTACTTTGTAAGCGGGGGAACAGAGGATGCACTGGGACTGGAACCCTGGTTCCAGTTGGAGGGATTTGCCTACAGGCTCGTTCCGATATATACCGAGAGTGACGATTTTGACCAGGGCAGGGTCAACACCGAAGTGATGTACGAAAATTTCATGCACAAATTCGACTGGGGCAGGATGAACGAGCCCGACGTCTACCTTTGCCATTACAACTTACGTACACTGAGCATACTCAGGCTGAGGCACAAGTTTGCACGGCTGGCAAACGCCCTTACAGAAGAGGGTGATACCACGAGGGCGATAAGGGTTATGGACCGCTGCATGGAGCTGATGCCGGTTGACAGGGTGCCGTATGAGTTCATGATGCTTTCGGTGACAGAAGCCTATTATCTGGCCGGCGCCAACGAGCAGGGCAATGAACTGGCAAGGGGATACTTTGAACATCTGGCTGACCTGCTGGACTATTACCTGCGGTTCCCGGGGCATCTCGCCGTCCAGCTCGAAAGTGAAAAAAGGTCCTCCATCCAGATAATGAATGAGGTGGTACGCATGTCGCAGATGTTCGGACAGGAGGAGCTCCGTAATGAGCTCAGGCCGGTACTTGACAGCTACATGGAAAGGGTGATGGCAACGGCATCGGTCAGATAGGGGCCTCCTGAAACAGGATACCCCGCCCCCTGCCGGGAAAGCCTGAGAGCGTAAAACACGGACATCCGGGGTGTCCCGGATGCAACTGCCAGTCAAAGGTTTGCCCATTTATCAGCCAGTGTTTTTTAAAAATAGTCTTTACAATTTTGAGTTTTTCTGAAATAATTTGTTTATTTGCAATACGATTATTTTGGTAATTAATTACTTTAAAAACCGCAATGTCAAAAATAGTTGCTATATCGGAGGCTGCCTCAATTGCATTGCATGGCATGATACTGATTGCCAGGTCAAACCCGTCGATCAATGTGATGCAGATAGCCGAACGCACCGGCGCAAGCAGGCATCATGTGGCCAAGATCATGCAGCGGCTTGCAAAAAACAATTACCTGGCTTCACAAAGGGGACCAAGCGGCGGTTTCACGCTCCGCAAAAGGCCGGATGAAATAACCTTCCTGGATATCTACGAGGCGATAGAAGGAGAGATCGAGATCACTCCCTGCCCGCTGGACAAACCAGTCTGCCCGTTCGACAAGTGCATCATGAACAACGTCACTAACAAGATGACGCTAAAGTTCAGGGAGCATCTTGAAAAACAGACCCTCGACCAGTACATATAGTTTTTTTTTATATTAATTCTTCATGTGGATTTGCACGGTACAATTTTTATCCCTACATTTGGGTATTTAATTACTTTTATACCTTTTGATGCTTAAATTGCTGATTTAAAATATGAATCTATTTAAAGCAGAAAAACATCAACGACTATTTCTAAACGACATGATAATATGAAGAGAGAAATCCTAAAAATTGATGAGGATAAGTGCAACGGATGCGGCTTGTGCATTCCGAACTGCCATGAGGGGGCTTTGCAGATAATCGACGGCAAGGCCAGGCTGATAAGCGACCTGATGTGCGACGGCCTGGGTGCATGCATAGGGCATTGCCCGGAAGGGGCTATGGAGATAGAGGTCCGCGAGGCCGAACCCGTGACGGCTGCCGCTGCAAAGGGGCACCAGGCATCCGGCGGTTGCGGCGGAGGCGCCGGGCACGACCATCAAAAAGCCGGTGCATCGTCATTTCCAATGGGCGGCGGATGTCCCGGATCGATGTCGAGGAGCTTTGCACCGCCCGCATCAAGCGCCGGCGGCAACAATACGGCAGGGTTCGGCACGGCACAAAACAGCGCTGCACAAAACGGCACGGCACAAAACAGCGCGGCCGCGGCAGGTGGCAGCATACAATCTCATCTGGCACAGTGGCCGGTGCAGATGCACCTGATCAATCCGCGCGCCTCGCACTTTGCAGGATCGGACCTTCTGCTGGCAGCGGACTGCGTAGCTTATGCCGCCGGCAATTTTCACAATGAATACCTTAAGGGTAAAACGCTTGCTATTGCATGCCCCAAGTTGGACTCCAACCGTGAAGTCTATCTGGATAAGCTGGTTAGTCTGGTGAGGGATGCAAAGATCAATACGTTGACAGTCATGAAGATGGAAGTGCCATGCTGCAGTGGGATTGAGCAGATGGCAGTAGCCGCAGTTAAGAAGGCAGGCAGGAAAGTGCCGGTAAAATCCATTACCCTGGGCATAAGGGGCGATGTGATTGATGACAGGTGGCTTTGAAATAAGCTGCTGCAGGTCAGCTTACAATTGTTGACACCAGGGAACCTGATTGAACCAATTTCCGTCAATTTTGTCTACATTTGCGGCTATAACCGATAATCAGACAAAAATGGAAATGTCAAAGACAGAGAGGATCTGGAACATGGTGTCAATGTTCGTGTTCGTTCTTTTACTTATTGCACTGGGATTCCTGATGGAGACCAGGGATACGGGTATCGGCAATATCAGCATCTTCGATCTGTTGGTGATCAGCATCGCCACCTACAGGATGATCAGGCTGATGGTGTACGACAGGATCTTCAAGCTGGTACGTGACATCAGCCGCTCTTTCGAGGGGACCGGAATCGGCGACTCGCTCAGGGCGATCATAACCTGCCCGTGGTGTGCGGGGGTCTGGATATCATTGTTTAATGCAGCCATATTCCTGCTTGTCCCCTACGGTGATCTGTTCATCTATATTATGGCCATAGCAGGTGTTGCAACTTTTTTGCAGCTTGGCGCAAACATCCTCGGTATTGTTGCCGAAGAGAAACAGATCGACCTGAAGGACAAAAGGGAAAAGACCGGCTTCCAGAAACCCTTATAGGAAGCATCCGGAGCTGACGGCCCGATTTCTGACGGCTCAAAGGCAGACGATCCGATTTCTGACGGCTCAAAGGCTGACGGCCCGATTACTGACGGCCCGATTTCCGACGGCTCAACGGTCCGGGCAACCAACTCCCGGATCAGCCATCTTCCCATCCTGGCTCAGGATCCACAGTCTAAAATAATTACCGTCATGTATAACGGTATTCTTGCCGGCATCAGCTATTGATGCCCGGGCAGGATCAATTTATTTTTTTCGCCATGTATTATTAACCTTTAAAACCAAACCAAGTCATGAGTATGTTTTGTTTTCAATGCCAGGAAACGGCAAAAGGCACAGGCTGCACAATCAAGGGAGTATGCGGAAAGACCGATGACGTAGCCGGACTCCAGGATGTGCTGATGTTCGTTGTTAAGGGCATCTCGATCTACACAACCGCTGCCCGGAAGGCAGGTCTGGAAAATCAGGAAATCAACAAGTTCATTGTTGATGCCCTTTTTGCAACCATAACAAATGCAAATTTCGACCGCGAGGTTTTTGTAAAACGTATCCAGGAAGGCCTCGAGTGGCGCAACAAGCTGCGGCTTGAGCTTGAAAAGAAGGGCATAAGCCCGGAAGGGCCGCTGCACGAGTCGGCCACATGGCAGGCCTTTACACCTTATGAATTTGAGCGTAAGGCACAGAGGGTAAGTGTGCTGGCAACAGAAAATGAGGATGTCCGGTCGCTGCGCGAGCTGATAATTTACGGGGTGAAAGGTATGGCAGCCTATACGGAGCATGCATGGAACCTCGACCATGAGGACCCTGAACTCTACAAATTCATGCAGGAAGCGCTCGTGGCTACAACACGTGACGATCTGACCGTCGATGAGCTGGTTTCGCTGGTAATGGATACGGGCAAACACGGAGTTACGGCAATGGCACTGCTTGATAAAGCCAACACCTCGGCCTACGGCAATCCTGAAATTACAAAAGTCAACATCGGTACCGGCAACAACCCGGGGATACTGATCAGCGGACACGACCTGAAAGATATGCAGGAGCTTCTCGAGCAGACCGAGGGCACAGGTGTTGATGTATATACCCACAGCGAGATGCTCCCGGCAAACTACTACCCGGCATTCAAGAAATACAAGCACTTCGTGGGCAATTACGGAAGCTCCTGGTGGAAGCAGAAAGAGGAATTTGAAACCTTCAACGGTCCCGTACTGTTCACCACCAACTGCCTTGTACCTCCCTCACCTAAGGCAACTTACGGCGACAGGGTATATACCACCGGGGCGGCAGGCTTTTCGGGTTTCAAACATATAGCCGACCGTGAAAAAGGCGGAAAAAAGGACTTTAGCGAAATCATCGAACATGCAAAAAAATGCAGTCCTCCGGTAGAGATCGAGAAGGGCGAGATAGTGGGCGGCTTTGCCCATGCACAGGTTTTTGCGCTGGCTGACAAGGTTGTTGACGCGGTAAAAAGCGGGGCAATCAGAAAGTTCTTTGTTATGGCAGGTTGCGACGGCCGCATGAAGAGCCGCGATTACTACACAGAATTTGCGGAAAAGCTGCCAAAAGATACGGTAATTCTTACGGCCGGCTGCGCCAAGTACCGTTACAACAAGCTGCCGCTGGGCGACATAGGAGGCATACCGCGGGTACTTGATGCGGGACAGTGCAACGACTCCTACTCGCTGGCCGTTGTGGCAATGAAGCTGAAGGAGATCTTCGAGCTCAACGATATCAACGAGCTTCCCATAGCATACAACATTGCATGGTATGAGCAGAAGGCGGTAATAGTGCTGCTTGCGCTTCTTTCTCTGGGAGTTAAAAACATTCACCTCGGCCCCACCCTGCCTGCATTCCTTTCGCCCAACGTGGCAAAGGTACTGGTTGAGCAGTTCGGGATAGGCGGGATAAATACACCGGACGAGGATATCAGAATGTTCCTCAACTGATCGGATGCTGTTGTTCCCCCGCCAGTTTCGGCGGGGGCGCCGGGGGTACCGGGGG
>SLOE01000017.1 GCA_007132715.1 Bacteroidales bacterium | reverse complement strand
GCTCTGAAGGCCTCTGACATCGCCTTGGGAACTTCGGCCTCTGCTTCTATAACCTTGGCACGCATCTCCTGGGCAAGAGCCTTGTTCTCCTGCTCGAGGGCTACAGCCATTGCCCGGCGCTCTTCTGCCTTGGCCTGGGCAATATTCTTGTCGGCATTGGCCTGGTCCATCTGCAACACGGCTCCGATATTTTTACCTATGTCAATATCGGCAATATCAATGGAAAGTATTTCAAATGCAGTACCGGCATCAAGGCCTTTAGAGAGCACTACCTTTGATATCGAATCAGGATTCTCAAGAACCGCTTTATGGGAAGTAGCAGATCCGATTGATGATACCACACCTTCACCTACCCTTGCGAGAACGGTGTCTTCACCGGCACCTCCAACAAGTTGTTTGATATTGGCGCGGACTGTCACCCTGGCCTTGGCAATAAGCTGAATACCATCCTTGGCTACGGCAGCAACCGGAGGAGTATCAATTACTTTTGGGTTAACTGACATCTGAACCGCCTGGAAAACATCCCTTCCGGCAAGATCAATGGCCGTTGCAGAGTTGAAATCAAGGGGAATATTTGCCTTATCGGCGGAAATAAGGGCATTAACAACATTTATCACATTACCTCCTGCCAGGTAGTGCGCCTCAAGGTGATCCCTTGAAAGCGACAGACCGGCCTTGGTGGAGTTGATCATTGCTTTGACGATAACTGACGGAGGTACCTTCCTCCATCTCATGAAGATCAGCTGGATCAGTGATACGCGCACTCCCGAGAGGAGCGCCGAGAACCACATCCCTACCGGGATGAAATAAAGGATTATCCAGAGCCCTACAAGTGACCCTACCAGTATAAAAATGTAAATTCCAATTTCTTCCATAATAGCTATTAATTAGTTGGTTTAACAATAAGTTTGTCGCTCAGCACCTTCACAACCGTAATAGCGATGTTGGAGCTGATAATGTTGTCGGCCGATTTGGCATCATAATATTCGCCGTTGACAATCACCTTGCCTATTGGTGCAAGTCGTGTGACGGCAGTGCCTGTGTCGCCAGGCTTAACAGTTTCAGAATTAACAATGTTAACCTTCCCCTCCAGCTTCGATTCCAGCATCGTTCGGCGCCAGGTACGTGATTTGAGTGAATAATAGACGCTCAGGAACATGAACAGTACCGATCCGAGCAGAACGTAATTTCCTGTTGAGGTATCGTATAGCTCATACGAGAGGTAGATTCCCGTTCCTATGCACAAAACGCCTCCTATACCGGCAATGGTTATGCCCGGGGCGACCAGAAACTCAACCCACAGCAGTGCGATGCCGAGTAATATAATAAGGATAATGCCGGTAAGTGACATATTACAGAATATTAATCAATAGTAACCTTAAGGCCTTTATCGGCCATTGCCCTCCTGTATGGAAGTAATTTGCCGTAACCACCCCTGAGTATATCGCATTTGCCCCTGAAATGGACAAGCCAGGCACACTGCTCAGCCTGCACTGTATCGTGACCGCACACTTCGATCAGGCAATCTGTTACATAATCAAAAGTATGCACATCATCATTGTGCAATACCAGCATGCGCCTCTCTGCTTTTCCCCCTTTTCTTTTGTCACCTGGGGTGTTCCTTGTATATGTTCCTTCTCCCCTCGCCATTTCGAATTTATACTTATCCCTTTAGAAACCGTTACCGGAGCTGTTTGTTCAGTATACTGCCCGCCTCTTCGATGCTGATACGCATATCTTCCCTGTAAGCAATCAGGAAGGCATCGGGAACTCCGCCCTGTCTGAAACTGTCGCGCACTGTTACAGCCTCCTCAAAAGTATTAAAATTTCCTGTAGAATATATATAGAGTCCTCTATTATTTACCGTGTATTCAACTTTTTTGCCTGCAGCAATCCTTTGCCACCTTTCATATACATCTCTGTCAACCATCCTGCTGAAAGCACCTATCTGCACCCTGAATGTAACAATGGCAGCCCTTTCAGGTTCAACGGGAGGTTCCTGCGGCCGGGGCTGTGATGGAGGTTCAGCTTCTTTATCGGCAGTTTCCCGTGCAGCGGCTGCTTCTTTTGCAGCAGATTCTTTTGCAGCAGATTCTTTTACGGCGGGCTCCCGGGCGGCAGCATCTCTGGCAGCGGCTTCTTTTGCTGTAGCTTCTCTGGCAGCGGTTTCTCTGGCGGCAGCCTCGGCGGCTGACCGCTCCATCTGCTGCGCCCTGATTACCGGTATGCGGGTACCGTTATTGTAAGCCACAATGAAGGCATCTGTAAAGCCCTGCCTGTTTATCTCTGTAAGCCCCCTTTCGGCCTCGCTATGTGTCCTGAACAAACCTGCACTGTACCTTGCTGTGTGCGCACCTGCTTCATATTCTGCCAGAAGTGGCGTGAGGCCGCCAAAAAGCGATGGGGCCGTTCCTGCATTAAAGATACCAAGCTGCACACTGTATGCCATTCCCCCGGGAAACACCGGATTCTCAGGCATGGGGTTTTGTTCCGAATATGGTGTTTCGGGAAGGACCGAAAAACCGAAATCGACTGAAGGGCGGATTGCCCGACCCGGAGTTTCCGTGGCGGTTTCACGCGAAGCACGTGACAGTGCGGCCGCCGTATCAATGCGTCCGTCTGCGCGGCGTGGCACGCCATCAGCTGTGGTTTCGGTGACGGCCGTGTAGGCGGCCATAGCGTTCTCCAGCTCATCGAAGGCTGATAACTCCTCCCTGTAAGCCTTCAGCATATACTCATTCCTGTACCTTCCGCTGCGCAGGTCAGACGCCATCTCCCTGAGCGACGCTGCCTGTCGGTAACTCTCTGCAGCCAGATCCTGGTGATTCATACCCCTCTTTACCAGTTCCCGGTCAGCCTGCTCCTTACTCAGCTCCTCAAGGAACCTCAGGGCAGCCGTATAACGCAGATAATGCGTTTTACCGAAAACCTCAATTGCTTCTGTCCGTAGGCTCGTTACCTCATTGTCAATCTCATCAAGCCTCTGCTCAATCCTCCTCCTTTCTCTCCTCGTAACACCTGATTCAAGCTGCCTCTCCAGTCTGTTCTTTTCATCCTCCATATCTGAAACCCTCCACTTCAGGTATTCAGCCCGTGCATATTGCTCTTCCATATCCGATGCCTGGGAAAGTTCTCCGCGTGTCAGCCAGGGGCTGATATCCTTGCCTCCAAGAACAAGGAATGGTAACAGAAACTGGTCATCGTCATATTCAGGATGCGGACCGGGGAGAGATACAGGTTCTTCCGGAAGTGAACCAGAGATATCTACAGGGTTTTCAACAAGTGCAGTGGAATTCTGCCGGGTCATGCTACTTTGAGGACCTGACACATGATTATTGCCGGATGCCGTCATTCTAAGCTCCAGGGCTCTTGCCTGGGTGTAAAGGCTGTCAGCCCTTCCCTGAACCCTGCTGGATTCCCTCTCAAGCGAAAAAATAGTGCTCTCCAGCTGCCTCCTGCTTCCTTCATCGCCGATAAAGGCAAGCTCCCTTCTTTTCTGATTGGCCGAACGCGAAAGAGAATCGGCACGCACCTGGTATCTGAGGGCACCGGTTATGTACTCCTCATACTGCTGCTCAGGGGTATTAACAGACCGGCCTGAGGCTCCCTGCTGCCCAAAAACAGGGTGGCTGCCGGCATGCAAAAGCAAGAAAAGTGAGGCAAAAGCAATGTAATGCTTCATTTCCCGATATTTATACTATTTAAGCTATTGACAAACAACACTCACTTTCAAGGAATGACTGTAGCGAAACAGACTATAAAATTACTATAATTAAAGGAATTTACATAACACCCAGCATGCCGTCTGAAGAAGCCATGGCCGGATGACTATGGCAGAAGCATACAGTTGCCCGAAAAGTACCCGGCGTCCTTGAAAACATTTTTATTGCACGGCTGTTGATAAAAAATATAATGTCATACCGGTTTTAACGGCAGAATATTTTTATCTTTACGTAAGACCCCTGCCGGATGAATATAACCGGTATTACACTGAATTATAACCTATTAAAAATCAAAACAATGGCAACAAAACTAAAGACCGGTGACAAGGCGCCGTCTTTTTCGGTAAAGGACCATGGTGGCCAGGAGGTCAATCTCGAAAATCTTAAGGGGAAAAAGGTAATACTCTATTTCTATCCCAAAGACAACACCCCTGGGTGTACTGCAGAAGCATGCAGCCTGAGGGACGGTTTCGACAAGCTGCTGGATGCAGGGTTCGTAGTGGCAGGCGTGAGCCCCGACAGCGAGAAATCACACAAAAATTTTGCAGAAAAGCACAACCTGCCGTTCCATCTCATTGCCGACACCGGAAAGGAATTGCTGAAAGCATACGGGGCCTGGGGTGAAAAGAAAATGTACGGCAAATCATATGAAGGAGTGATAAGAACCACCTTCGTGATATCTGAGGAGGGCATCATCGAACATGTGATACCCAAGGTGGATACAAAAAACCATGCTGAACAGATATTGGCTTTATATAACTAACCTTTTGAATTAAATGGAAAAAACTGAGAACGGGAAAAAAGAGAGCAAGACACAGAACCAGAACAAGGAAAAGCTGAAAGCTCTGCAGCTTACGCTCGACAGGATCGACAAAGAGTATGGCAAAGGAGCCATCATGAAGATGGGAGACGCGGCAATCGATGACGTACCGTCAATACCTTCGGGATCCATAGCACTCGACATGGCAATAGGTGTCGGGGGCTTCCCGAGAGGCAGGGTGGTAGAGATTTACGGACCCGAATCGTCGGGAAAGACCACCCTTGCCATTCACGCCATCGCCCAGGCACAGAAAGCGGGCGGCATAGCAGCCTTTATAGATGCTGAACACGCCTTCGACCGTTTTTACGCCGAGAAGCTGGGTGTCGACATTGAGAACCTGCTTATCTCCCAGCCCGACAATGGTGAGCAGGCCCTTGAAATAGCCGACCACCTGATCAGATCAGGTGCCATTGACATCGTAGTCATTGACTCCGTTGCGGCCCTTACGCCCAAATCGGAGATTGAAGGCGAAATGGGTGACTCGAAGATGGGACTCCAGGCAAGGCTTATGTCGCAGGCGCTCAGGAAGCTTACGGCAAACATCAGCAAAACCCGAACCTGCTGCATGTTCATTAACCAGCTAAGGGAAAAGATAGGAGTCATGTTCGGCAACCCTGAAACGACCACCGGCGGAAACGCCCTTAAGTTCTACGCCTCGGTAAGGATCGACATCCGTCGCATAAGCCAGATTAAGGAGGGCGACGAGGTGATTGGCAACCGTACCAGGGTCAAGATAGTGAAGAACAAGATTGCCCCTCCCTTCAGAAAGGCCGAGTTCGATATCATGTACGGCGAGGGCATATCTGTAGCAGGCGAAATAATAGACCTTGGCGTCGATTATGATATAATCAAGAAAAGCGGTTCCTGGTTCAGCTATGGAGACACGAAGTTAGGCCAGGGGAGGGATGCGGTAAAACAGCTGCTGGCTGACAATCCTGAACTGACCGAAGAGCTGGATGCGAAGATCAGGGAAGCCGTCAAACAACCCAGGAAAACCTAAACCACCGTACCATGAACAGAAAATATCTTGTATTACTGGCCGTCGCAGCCATAGTGGCAGCCGCTGCCTGTGAAAGAACGCCTGCAGAGCCTGAAGCCGACTTTTCAGGCATGCTCACCCCCGAAGAGATAGAGGGTGGACGCCTTACCCCCGAGATACTCTGGAAATTCGGGAGGGTGGGCGACCCGAGGCTTTCTCCGGACGGCAGCAGTGCCGTCTACAGCGTTTCCAGATTTGACCATAACACCGACATGAGCAAGACCGACATCTGTATTGTTGATCTTGCCACCGGTGAGGTACAGGTACTGACTGAACACCAGGGAAGGAATTCCGGGGCCCGATGGCGGCCTGACGGTGAAAGGATTGGTTACCTCAGCAATGAAAGCGGATCGGTTCAACTGTGGGAAGTGAACCCCGACGGAACCGGCAGGAGAATGGTGTCGGAAATGAATGGCGGCATAACCGGTTTCAGTTATTCGCCGGCAGGGGACCATATATACTTGACAAAACAGGTGAAACTTGATGAGACACCTCAGGATATGTATCCCGACCTTCCGCTTATCGATGTGCGAATTGAAGATGAACTGATGTACAAACACTGGTCGGCCTGGCACAACTACTCCTACAGCCATATCTTCATTGCCCCTTACAGCGACGGTTCGCTGGGTGAGGCAACCGATATAATGGAGGGAGAAAAATATGATTCGCCACTGGCCCCCTTCTACAGTCCCGCCGGGATAGCATGGAGCAGCGACGGCAGGATGATCGCCTATAACAGCAAGAAGATGGGGCGGACCGAATATGCGCAGAGCACCGATTCGGATATTTACCTTTATTCGCTCGACACCGGTGAGACAACGAACATAACAAGAGAAAACAGGGGATACGACAGGTACCCCGTGTTCTCGCCCGACGGCCGTTACCTCGCATGGCAGAGCATGGAGACCCCTGGTTACGAATCGGACAAGGCACGGCTCTTTATCTACAACCTTGCAACGGGAGTTAAGACAAACCTGACAAGGGATTTTGAAGAGAATGCATCAGGATTTGCCTGGAGCAGTGACAGCCGCCATATCTATTTTATAAGCGGTATAAACGCCACCTACCAGGTGTTCAGCATCGATGTGCAAAGCCGCGAGGTGAGGCAGGTAACCACCGGCAGGCATAACATCAGCTCAATTGATGTAAGCGGCAACGTGCTTATTGCCGACAAGATGTCAATGTCAATGGCCAGTGAGCTCTTCAGGATTGATCCCGTTACCGGGAACGAGACTCAGCTCACCTTTACCAACCGGCATATTTATGACAACATTACGATGGGAACAGTAACGGAAAGATGGGTGAGAACCACCGACGGGAAGGATATGCTGGTGTGGGTGATATATCCGCCGGACTTCGACTCGTCAAAGGAATACCCCGCCCTGCTCTATTGTCAGGGGGGACCGCAGAGTGCGGTGAGCCAGTTCTTCTCATACCGCTGGAATTTCCAGATCATGGCGGCTAACGGTTATGTCATAGTAGCGCCCAACAGGAGGGGACTGCCAACATTCGGACAGGAATGGAACAGGCAGATAAGCGGGGACTGGGGAGGCCAGGCGATGGATGACTACCTCTCGGCCATAGATGAGCTTGCCCGCGAGAATTATATTGATGAGGACAGGCTGGGCGCCGTAGGGGCAAGCTTTGGCGGCTACTCGGTTTTCCAGCTTGCCGGAACGCACCAGGGCCGGTTCAAGGCATTCATCTCGCACAACGGCGTGTTCAACCTTGAGAGCATGTATGCGGCAACGGAGGAGACATTCTTTGTAAACCACGACCTGGGAGGACCTTTCTGGAGTAGACCCAGACCGGTAAGCTATGACCGCTTCTCCCCCCACCTTTTCGTTGAGAACTGGGATACGCCCATACTGATCATAACAGGGGATAGAGACTACAGGGTGCCCTACACCGAAGGAATGCAGGCTTTCAATATTGCACGGCTGAGGGGAATACCGGCCAGGTACCTGCACTTTCCAAATGAGGGACACTGGGTGCTCCAGCCCCAGAACGGGATATTGTGGCAAAGGGAGTTTTTTGCCTGGCTTGACAGGTGGTTGAAGGACTGAAAACATAGCGCGTTCGCGCTGTTGCATGTTCAACTTCAGCCACACGGGAGGCTAAGGATTTGTATATACAGCAAAGCGGCAATTGATTTTGAGCTTGTTTACGCACATACTGTTTATCACGGCGATGCTGGTTACGTTCGTTATTGCGATAATCACCATCAAGCCGCTGATGATAAACTACAGGAGAAAGTATTCCACTCTCCTGCTGAAGTTTTCGTACCTGGTCTACCTCGCTGTTTTCCTGGCTGCCATATACTGTTTTGTGTTTTTTGGTGACCTTGACCTGGACAGGCGGTTCAGGGACACCTTTTTCATAATCTCCATGGTTCTGCTGTTCCTGCCCAATCTCGGAATGATGGCCCGCCGGTCGGTCAGGCACCAGAGAGTGTTTTACAACTATTTCTTCTCTGCACTGAACCTTTTCATGATATACTTCATCTGGTTCCTGCTGTCGCATACCGACTGGCTGTTCTGACATTAAGGTCAGCCGGCATATATCACCTCCCCCGGCCGAAGAGAGCAGGCAGGTACATTCAGGGCGACAGGTTGTGGCCGGGTATCTGCTTGCCAGTGCCTCCCCCGGCCGAAGATCCCGCCGGCAACTGCCAGGTTGCAGGTGCCTGTAAGGCAGACATAAGTCCGCAAATTCGGAAAACAGTGGGACTGCCTATCTGAAGCCGTCGATTATGGCACGGGCCCGGGCAAGCTTCTGATCCATTGAAGCCGTGGCATCTATCCAGTGTATCCCGTACCCGTTCCTCTCCATCTTCCTGAACCAGGTCATCTGTCTCTTGGCAAACTGGTGAATGGCTGTGTTGAGCCGGTCTCTCATTTCCCCGAAAGGGATATCTCCCTTAACATACATGGTGACATACTTGTACTCAAGGCCGTAAAACATGAGGTCGCCGGGGGTGAGTCCCCC
Organism: Bacteroidales bacterium; assembly: GCA_007132715.1. GTDB lineage: Bacteria > Bacteroidota > Bacteroidia > Bacteroidales > PUMT01 > PXAP01. Next base: position 728 of record SLOE01000017.1, on the reverse strand, counting down.
GTCAAGCAGCGTGCTCACCTCATCAACCAGCCCCTCCTCCAGCCTGGCATCGAGCCGGGCGGTTATGCGGCGCCTGCGTTCGTCACGCTCAGCAGCTATGCCGAGAATGACAGGCCTGAAACGGGGAAAACTGAAGCTGCCCACTCCGCCCTTCTCTCTGTGGATCGCGATCTCGATGGCGCGGACAAGCCTCTTGCGCGACGAGATGTCTGACACGTTGTGCAGCTTTACCCTGGACGCCAGCATGTCCCTCAACTCCTCATCGCTCTTGCTTTCGAGCTGCTTTCTGAGGACTTCGTCATGGGGCACGCTTACCATCTCGTAGGCCCCGAGCACCGCCTCCAGGTACATGCCCGACCCGCCACACAGCAAAGGCTGCCTGCCGCGCGAAGTGATGCCGGTCCAGGCCTCTGCAAAATCACGCTGATACTCATAAACGCTGTACTTGTATCCGGCATCGACAATGTCGATGAGGTGAACGGGTACGTCAACGCCGTCAACAATATAATCTGAATAGTCCTTACCGGTGCCTATGTCCATTCCCCGGTACACCTGGCGCGAATCGGCACTTATTATCTCGCCGTCAAGAGTTGAGGCCAGCCGGGCGGCAAAAGCGGTCTTGCCCGTGGCAGTAGGGCCAAGAACGGTTATCAGGAGAGGCTCATCATCTTTCATAGTGCGGACCATATTACTTCAATCAGTTCATAAACTTCCCTGCACCGGAAGCG
>SLOE01000079.1 GCA_007132715.1 Bacteroidales bacterium | reverse complement strand
GCCTGTGTTCGGCAAGATCAGGTATATGAATGCAAGGGGTGCCGGCAGGAAGTTCAGTACTGCCGGATATATCAAAAATTTTCTGTCCTGATCATCAGAAAAGGATAACCCGATCCGACCAGATTGTTGCTCCAGTATTGACCCTTACTATATATACCCCGTTGCCGGCCCTTGCTCCGGAGAAGGTAATCCTGTCCCAGCTTAACTCATGGAAGCCCGGCACCATTTGCTGATCAAGCATGACAGCGACCAGACGGCCGGATACATCATAAACCCTGACCGACACATCGCCGGATACTTCCAGGTTGATTCCGATATGCACACCTTCCCGGGAAGGGTTTGGATATATTTTAGCCTGAAATGAGTTGGCCGGCTCAACCGCCGGCGAAGAGAGGGCTATCCCGTGCGCAGGGAATTCAACAGTTGAATAGAGCCTGTATTCACCCGGCTGTAGTGTAAAGGGGGCCTCAGGGTCATCCACCTCAATTTCCCGGCCTGAGAAAAATTCGTACCATGTGCCGGTTTGCTGAAACCGGGGATTGATCTCCCCGGGGGTGACCCCGAAATTACCTAATACGGCAACCCTGTTGTCATCATGATTGAGATGTATGCTTTTCATGGCACCGGACAGCCTGGTTTCAAAGTCGCCGGCACCAAATACGGGCTGTGTCTTTTTCAGGTCGATCAGCATTGAATAGACATCGAACAGCCTCTTTCTCTGCCAGTCATCATAATAGTCCCATCTGACAGGTTTTCTTGCAGTGCGGCAATCCTCGCTGATACTTCCGTCAGGGCAGTGGTTTATTGAATAATCATATCCCAGCTCGCCAAACTGCCATATCATCTTCGGGCCTGGTATTGTAAAAAAGAATGCAGCTGCGAGCTCCATCCTTCTGAGAGCAGTCCCCTTCACTGAGGTATCGTAACCGCCTGATGAGTTTCCCCACCTGAGGTTTTTAAACATGAGCCTCTCCTCATCATGGCTCTCCATATAGGCAACCAGATGAGGCACATCCCATCCGCGCGACCTGTAGGATGCTCCGGTCAGGTTTGAACCTCCGGTATAGCCCATGGTGGCTTCGTTGTAATTATAGTTCATGTTACCCCAGAGGAGCATGCCATATTCGGCAAGCACCGTCTCTTCGGAGTTTTCAGTAAAGTGCTCAAGAATGACCAGGGCGTTTTCATCCACTTCCCATATCCTGTCGGCCATCCGCTTGAGTATGGCTATCCGGGATGCATCGTACGCGGCCCCCTGGTTGGCAGTCTGATTATTGGTAAATCCCTTGGTAAAATCAAACCTGAAGCCATCAAACCTGAACTCCTCAAGCCAGTAGCGGTTAACCCTGTCAACAAACTCCCGGGTATAGGGACTCTCATGGTCAAAATCATATCCCCAGCACCAGGGTGGATGAGGGCAGACCTCATTGTACCATGGATTGTCTTTGGTAGGCTGTCCGTATTGTCCGGCTCCGGGATCGAAATACATCTGTACCAGTGGTGACTGGCTGAACGAATGGTTGAGCACCATATCAAGGATCACAGCAATACCCCTCTTGTGACACTCATCAATAAACCTCTTGTAATCCTCCCTCCTGCCATAGGCCTTGTCGGTGGCAAAATAAAACGAAGGATTATACCCCCAGCTGTCATTACCCTCAAACTCATTGACAGGCATCAGCTGTATGGCATTTACCCCCAGCTTCTGCAGGTAATCAAGTGTATCTTTTACGGTCATGATGCTGCCGGTACCGACAAAATCCCTTATAAGCAGTTCGTATATCACCAGGTCGGATACATCAGGCGGTTCAAATCCGGATGAACCCCATTGATACTCTTCCCTGGCCGTCTGCAAAACACTCACTATGCCGGTGGTTTTCCCTTCAGGATATGCTTTGAGTCCGGGATAAATCTCTTCAGGAATATATCTATCGTGCCATGGATCAAGCACCTTATGGGTATACGGGTCGGCTATCCTTAGCTCGCCATCAATCAGGAACTGGTATGCATATTCCCTTCCCGGCTCCAGGTCACTGAGGGTGACCCAGTAATGAGTACCTGCCGGTGTCCTGTTCATGTACCATTCCTCCCTTAGCTCCCAGTCATTGAAATCACCAACCAGGAAAACATGTTCCTTCAGGGCTGGCGGATCATGCAGCACAACAACGGCCGAACTGTCGTCAATATAGTTGACCCCGGGCAGTACTCCCCCGGGCAGTTCAGCAACAGGTACGTCACCTTTTGCAAAATAGTAGACCGAATCGTAAACTACGGCACTACCGTCATCAGCTCTCACCCATATCCAGTGCTGACCTGTTTCATCAGCATCATGCTGCCAGGAAAGGTCTGCAGCAAATCCCGATACTACCTCACTATCATTAATAAAAATGCTTAAATCGCACATGTCCGATGCAGCCACCTCGATACCAACGGTTTCACCTTTTGAGACAATCAGAGGTGAAGCATCGGGCGAGATGATCCGGGCGTGCAACCCTTCACCGTATATCTGCAAAAAAATGTCGGCACCGCCGGTATCCCTGCCGGTCCTCGAATTGTCCGCACTCCTGAATACAAAAGCAAGCTGAAGTACTTCCTGTTCTCCGGCTATTCCGTAATAACCGTTAATATCGGGCGAGATGGTAAGCCGGTATCTGTCCTCCGACACCCGGTCCATCCTTGTTGCGGCAGTGTTCTGGCCCCATGATGTTTTAACAAATTTCCAGTCAGACGGACCTGTACTTTCAGTGGTTATGACACCTGTATGTGCATATACGTCACCTTCGAAACCCATGAGTCCCCTGTCTCCCCGGTCAGCATGAAAAGTGATTACAATCCCGTCGGTAAGCCGCGGGAAGTATTTGTCGGCCGTGACCACCTGTCCGCTGACCCCGGTTACCAGATGCCATAATAAAAGCAGGCAAATTGCCGGATAAAGTCTCCTACCCATATCCTTGATGCTTATTTGTGAATTGCTTCTCTTTTTAAGATAGAAGCGGAAGCTGTCTGTCAAACAGCTTCCGCTCCGGAGTTCAGTCAGTTACCTGACCGTATGACAAAAACTTCTGCAAATCAGGGCTGGGTTATGGTTCCTTCGCCTGTGCGGAAGTTGAGATCGATCTTATTGTTTCCTGCAGGTACCTGCACCCTTTCCTGGTCATCTCCCCTGCCGCGGAATTCAATCTCACCGTCAAGAATGATGAACTCATGCTGCCACCAGTCGGTAAACCAGCCTTCAACAGCATCGAACCATGCATATATCCGAAGTTCTGCTGCAGCAAGATTCCTGGTAATTGTAATTACTTCATTCTCATTGTCAACTGTAAACAGTGCGTCAGGGTTAGCTGTATCCCAGCTGTCTACCGTCTCACCGATGAGATATACCAGCGGATCTGCTATAGCGATCTGGTCGGTCTCCAGGTTTACAACAACCATGTAGTATCCTGCTTCACCGGGCACCGGAATGTTATCGCCGCCAATCTCATATACTCCGTCGGTTGCATCTCCGGTCTTACCGAAATCTCCAGCCCACTCTCTCTGCGGAGCGAACTTGAAACCGCCTTCAGCCTCCATCCAGACGATCTTCCAGAAGAGATGATCTTTATTGCCTGCAGTCGGTATCATCGGAAGGTCAATATCAGCCCAGTCCCATCCGCCGACACCATCGCCGATCATATAAAGTGCTTCAGGGAACTCAGGCAAAGGCTCTACGTCACCTGTTCTCTCGGTTGAATAGCTGAACCCGTCTTCAATGCTCCATGCAAGAGTCACTGTATATTCACCCTCGCCATCATCAGGATAATCAAATGTACCTCCACCGGTTATAAAATCAGTTTCCGAATCACCCTTACCAATATTGGCAAAAATAATGAAATCGTCGGTGGTGATCTTCCAGCCACTGTTGTAACGGAACTTGAAACCACCCCTTTCGCGCAGGGTAAGGCTCGTCAGCTCCCATTCCGCTTCGGTTGCGCTTAGCGTTTTCTCCGTCATCTGGTATTCGGCTGACCAGCCCTGGTCTGTTGCATCGCCAATAAGGCCCCAATGGTTGATTCTTGTGTACCATACCATACCTGTGGTCTTGTCAAGGATCACATGGTAGAAACCGGCTGTTGCCACATTGAACTCCATACCCTCATCGGCAAATTCACCGTAATGGACCGGTCCGTCAGTCTCATCCCCTTCTCCTTCATTATCAAAAGAATCCTGAGTCCCGGCTTTCCATCCATAGACAAGCTCATCGGCTCCGGATTTCTCAACAATTGAGAAGTTTCCGGCTCCAAGGTAGAGGAATTTTTCAAACATACCGCTGCGGGGATTGGATGCAAAACCTTCACCCTCTTCCCTTCCGGGATCCATCATGCCGTCAAGTACAAGTCCGTCAAAGCCTGATGCGGGTCCGGTGATATAAATACCATCCTCCGCGGGAATACCGTTGTCATCATCATCATCATCCTTTTCACATGCCGTGAAAGTTACCATACCTGCTATCAAAAGCCAGGCAATACGAAAGAACGTCTTACCAAATAGATTTTCCATAGTTTAAAAATTTAGTTTTAATTGTTTATGATTTGGGAAAAAAGATTCAAATTAAAGCGAAACCGGAGGTTCGGCAAGATTAGGGTTCAGATCTACCGCCCATTCGGGTATCGGAAATATGTTCCTGTCCGCCGATGATGCGGGCTTTTCCCACCACGCACGGTTGAATGCCCCGAACCTGATGAGATCCTGCCTGCGGTGACCCTCCCAGAACATCTCACGTCCCCTCTCCTCCAGCAGCATTTCAAGGGTGACATCCGTCCATGGCTCGGCACCTGGTATTGCACGGCTCCTGACCATATTGACGTACTCATCGCCGTTCAGCCCCTGCCTTATACGCGCTTCTGCCTTCATCAGCAATATGTCGGCATACCTGAATATCGGAAAATGGTTGCTCAGGTGATCCTTGGCTCCACGCCTTATCTCAAACTTAACAACCCTGGCACCGCTGTTTCTGATCTCAACGGGCGTATTTCCGGCACCCATTACGAGCGAAGGGATATAAGGGTCAAAGACAAGCGGCACACCGCCTGCACCCTGGTCAATTATAGGCTCGCCACCATAGGTGTATTGCTGCCCCACAAGAAAACCGTCTTTGCGCCTGTCATTATCCTGGTAGGTGTCAAAATGGTCCTTCATAGCTGCAAAGCCATTCCAGGGCCCCACAACCATTTCGAATGTAAGGTTGCTGTTGTAATGCAGTGTCCTCATATGAAGGTTGAAGCCCTGGTATGTATCCTCATGATAGGGAATTACCCAGATATTCTCCGGTGAGTTCTGGTTTTGGGTAATGAACGGACCAAGAGCATCTGATTCAAGTGAGTACTGCCCGAGATTTATCACACTGTCGGAATATGCCTCGGCCTTCTGCCAGTACTGAACATTTTCATTTCCGGTATATACCGCATGATTTATGTACAGCCTGGTAAGCAGTGAAAACACCATCCCCCTGTTCACACCTGTTTTTGAAGTGCTTGGCTCAACAAGGGGAAGGCTCTCCTCAATCTCGTCAAGAATGGCATAATATATCTCACTCCTGAAATTTCTCACAGGGCGCTCAGCCGCACCGGTATACTGGGTAACAAAGGGAATATCGCCGTAATTGTCAATCAGCAGGTAGAAATAATATGCCCTGAGTATCCTCGCCTTGGCAATAGCTTCATCGATGAGGGGATCGCCGGCAAGAGGGATCATCTCCTCGATGAACTTGTTGGCTTCCAGGACGCCATTGTAAAACCTGCTCCACATGCTGTTTACGGCTTCGGTGTTGTTGTCCCAGGCATGCTGGTGGAGAACGCGCCACTTGCCACCGTCATCCCAGTCACCTGCACGTGTAGGTGCTGTTGCTCCGTCGCCGGTAAGCTCCTGGGCAAACCACCACCCGCCCCAATCCAGGAAATCCTGCATTGGCCTGTATATGGGACTCATCCTCAGGATCGGGTCGGCAGTATACTCATCAGCCGGGATCCTGTCGTAGAGCACGTCATCCAGGTTGGTACATCCAAACTGGAATAAAGTTATTCCCGTAATTATGATTAACAGCTTCTTCATATCTATCTTATTTGCTTATATTTTACAATGAAACATTAACACCAAGGGTAACGGTACGCGTTTTCGGATAGGTGTTATACTGGTCAAGACCGAATGACAACCCCGTTGTAGAAATTTCAGGGTCTATCCCCGTATAGTTTGTAAGGGTAAACACATTGTTTGATGCAAGGTAAACCCGCATCCTTTCAAACCTCCCCACATTTGAAAAGTTATATCCGAGTGATATGTTGTCAAGGCGCACAAACGATGCATCCTCAAGATAGTAACTGCTTACCTTGGGGTTATCGTTCAGTCCCCTCTCATACTCGTCAATAGCCTCTCTCAGGACATTACGCGTGGGAAGGAAGATGGGATTACCAAATATCATCCTGGTCGTGTTGAACACCTGGTAGCCGAAGACCCCCCTGAATGTGAAATTAAGATCAAAATTGTCAAGGAAGTTCAGGTAATTGGACCAGCCAAGTTCGAAATCGGGTTGCGCTGAACCTACATTGCGCCTTTCCGCCTGCTCCAGGTTCCGGGTAACACCCCCGGCCTCAGTATAGAACAGGAACTTGCCGTCGTTTGATAAACCGGCATACTCAGGCATGTACCAGGTGCCTATCTCAAAGTCCTCATCGACAATCTGTGTCCAGTTAAGGTCGCCGACAAGACCCGGACCTGAAAGGTAGCCTGTCTGCAGCCTTGTCCACGGAAACTGATCATCAGAAAGGCTTACAACATGCTGATTATAGGTAAGGAAAGTAACGGCCGTCCTCCAGTCAAAGTTACTTGTCCGCACCGGGTAGGCCTGCACAAATGCTTCAAAACCCGCAGTCCTGAATTCTCCCACATTTGCCCAAACCCTGCTGGCGACATTTGGCGGAACGGGAACAGTATAATTGCCCAGGAGATCATATGTATTCCTGATAAAATAGTCGAAGGAACCGGAAATCTTGTTCTCGAGTATACCAAAGTCCATTCCGATATTTATCTCCTCATTCTCTTCCCACTTAAGCTTGGTATTGGCGATGTGTGCAAACTCAAAAAGAATTGATTCTTCTCCGGTCTCAAAATTTGGAGCCGTGCCGGCCGCCCTGTACCAGAGAAGATCATTGTAAACACCTATCTCCTGGTTACCGGTAATACCCCATCCGGCCCTGAGACGAAGGTTGTTCACAACACCCACGCCACCCATGAAATCTTCGTTGGTAAGGTTCCACATCAGTGAAACCGACGGAAACAAACCCCACTCATTATCATCACCAAATTTTGACGATCCGTCACGCCGCAGCGTGGCGGTCAGAAAGTACCGCGAATTATAGTTGTAAACTCCACGCCCAAAGAAGGATATAAGGCGGCTGGAGGACTTGTATGAATCGATGTTCCTGCCTGCTACGACGGACTGGAACAGGGACAGGTCATGCATCCGTGTATAATTGAGGAAAGGCTGGCGGCCGTCTGCCCTGAACCCGGTAAAGAACTCCTCCTGGAAGGAATAACCGCCTACAGCCTCAAGGCTGTGCACATCGAAAGTGTTTGCATACCTTACGGTGGTCTCCAGGACCCTCGATTCAAAGTTATTATAGTTTCGCCTGCCGTAACCATCATGGTTCCCCAGGTAGAGGGTCGTGGGTTCAAAGTAGAACCCCTCATCATCATTACGGGTATATGCCAGGTTGACCCCAGCCGTAAGGCCGGGCACAATCTCAAGGTCAGCCTTCAAAAAACCGAAATACCTCTTGGCATCGCGTTCGTTGTGGATCTGCTCGACCAGGTTGACCGGGTTATAATACTGGAATACCCTTTCAATCTCATAAAAATTACCATCGCTGTCCCTTACGGGATCTGTCGGGTTCCGTTGGAAAGCCTGGTACAGTACCTCGTTCGAGCCCCAGCCCCCATAGCTTATGTAATTGTTCCTTTCAAAAGTGGCCGAAAGGCTGCTGGATATGGTCAGCCTGTTGTCAAGTGCAGTCTGGTCAAGATTTATCCTTGCTGTTGTCCGTGACTTGTCCGAACCCATTACAACACCCATATAGTCATTGTGGCTCAGTGAAGCCCTGTAGGTGGTAGCTCCGTCACCGCCTGAAAACGCAAGGTTATAGTTCTGCGACAGCCCCCTGCGGTATATCTCATCCTGCCAGTCAGTCATAGCTCCTCCATCGAGGAACTGTGAAGCCAGCTCGGGTTTGCCGGCGACAAATTCACGGTACTCGGCACCGTTGAGGAGGTCAAGCCTGTTGGCAACAAAATCTGCAGATACATATGAATTGAAATCAATTCGTGAACCTTCCCTGGCAGCTCCCCTTTTAGTTGTAATGAGCACCACTCCGAATGCTCCCCTTGACCCGTAGATGGCGGCGGCTGAAGCATCTTTCAGTACATTGAATGATTCGATATCATCGGGGGAGATAGTGGTGGGATCTGCACCCGGAACACCATCGACCACAAAAAGAGGACTGGTGCTGGTCTGAAGGCTTGAGGCGCCCCTTATCTTAATATCAAAGCCGGCATTGGGATCGCCCCCCTTCTTTGTAACCGATACACCTGCTATCTTTCCCTGTATGCCCTGGATAGGATCGGTCAGTACACCTGTATTCAGTTCGTCGGCCCTGACATGGCCCACTGAGCCTGTAAGGTCACTTTTCCTCTGCACGCCGTAACCGATAACAACCAGCTCTTCAAGCCGGGCAAAGTCAGGCTCCAGGAAAACATCCAGCACCTGCGGGCCGGTTATGGTATATTCCGCAGGTGTATAACCGACAAAGGAAAACAGGAGGGTGCTGCCAGAGGGAACATCTAATTCGTAATAGCCCTCAAAATTGGTTATGGTACCCATGGTGGTACCCTTTATAATGATATTCACCCCTACCATCTCCCCGTCTGCATCGGTAACCGTACCGCTAACCCTGTGCATCTCCTGTGCAAAAAGCAGGTATTGCGACAACAACAGGAACGGCATCAGCAGAATCAGTTTTTTAATTGACTTTAACATTTCAGTAATTTTATGTTTTGGACTAATCTTATCAAGCTCTCCGGACAGAGAATTTACCTTTCAAACGAAGACTTTCCCGAAAATGATATGCAAATATATAAAAAAGTAGATTTACTACCAACCAAATATGTTATTCAACATATTAATTTGCAAGTATATAATGTTTCTTCCCGGGAAGGATTTACCCGCAAAAACCTTGGTATTTCAGGAAAAGTAAGTATAAAGTCAACCCCGAAAGGGATAACCGGCCGGGGCCTCAGTCAAGTGCATCCATTATCATCCCCGCAAGGGACATGAAATCTTCATGCTCTATTCCTTTATAGCCATTACCGACCGATGGGTTGGCAGTGTGAACGATCACCAGGTTCCTGTCCGGCACAATATACAGGTACTGACCTCCCTCACCCTTACCGT
>SLOE01000082.1 GCA_007132715.1 Bacteroidales bacterium | reverse complement strand
GCAAAGTGGAGCAGTGCCTTTGTGGGGATGCAGCCATGAAAAAGACAAACTCCCCCAGGATCATCTTTAGGGTCAATAAGCGTTACATCGATTCCCAGATTTGCTGCCTGAAAAGCTGCAGCATAGCCTCCGGGACCGGCTCCCAGTACTATTAATTTCTTTTTGTCTTCCATGGTATTTATTATAATCCTGAAATTGTTCTGATTTATTAACAGTCTTTCTTTCGATGATACTGACATGCCGGGCCCGGTCAATGTCTGTTTGAACCGGACCTGTTTGAGCATTGCTACTTAAACATAGTCAGGATCGGGTTTTCCATGGCTTCACAGAGCCACCTGAGGAACCTTGCACCGTCGGCGCCATCTATGATCCGGTGGTCGTAGGACAGCGAAAGCGGCAGCATCAGCCTGGGTTTGAACTCACCGTCAATGTATACGGGTTCCATCTGCGATCTTGACACGCCCAGGATTGCCACATTCGGCCTGTAAACTATAGGGGTGAAATTTGTCCCCCCAATGCCTCCCAGGTTGCTTATCGCAAAATTGCCTCCCTGCAATGCATCCGGCATGATCTTTTTATTACGGGCTTTTTCGGCAAGCTGGTTAAGCTCGATCGACAATTCTGTGATAGATTTCTTATCCGCATCCCGGATAACGGGCACCAGCAACCCCCTGTCCGTATCGACAGCCACACCAATGTTTATATACTCCTTGTATATAATCTCTTCGTTTTTCATGTCAAGGCTGGCGTTGAACCTTGGGAAGGTCTTCAGGGCTTCTGCCGCTATCTTCAGCAGGATTGCCGTTAACGTCAGTTTAGCCCCCTCTTTCTCAACTAGTTTCGAATATTTCTTTCTGAAACTCTCAAGTCCGGTTACATCGGCCTTATCGAACTGGAACACGTGGGGTATTGATTGCCACGATTCGGCCATGGTGCGCGCGGTGATCTTCCTGATCGAGTCCATCTTTTCGCGCCTTACGCTGCCGTATTTTGTGAAATCAGGCAGTTCGTAGTCGCCCGCTGCTGTTGCCGGTCCGCGTCCTTCCAGCATCTTTTTGGCATGGGCTTTTACATCATCCATGGTTATCCGGTCATAGGGACCCGATCCGGTAACATTGTAGATATTGACACCTATTTCCCTGGCGAGGCGCCGGACCGAAGGGGCGGCGGCCACTTCAACGGCCGGCTTTTCGGGAGGATCTTCTCCTGACGGCCGGGCATCAGAATACTGGTCAGCATCAGGTTTTTCGTCCTTTGCCTGTTCTTCCTTTGCCGTCGCTGCAACAGTTTCACTGTCAGGGGCAGGCTTTTCTTCTTCAGGCTCTTTATCACCGGCGGCGACCTTTCTATCCGCTTCCGTTTTTTCCTCTTTGGCCTTTTCAGCCTTTTCCTCTTCGGGCTCCTCCTCTTTGGTTGCTTCCCCTGCTTCGGTGTCAATGGTGAACATTACCTGTCCCACCTTTACCTCATCTCCTTCGGATACTTTAACTTCCTTGATAACACCTGACACATCTGAGGGTAGCTCAAAAGTCGCCTTGTCGCTCTCCATCTCCGCCAGTGTGTCATCCGTTTCAACTTTATCGCCCACCGAAACGAGTATTTCCAGGACAGTAGCCGTGGTTACGTTATCGGCAATTTCGGGCAGTTTTATCTCTTTGATCATTTTTGTTCCGTTTTTAGATATCTAATGGATTGGCTTTGTTGCTGTCGATCCTGAAGTTCTTTTTAGCTTTCAGGACACTCTTTTTATCAAGTTTGCCTTCCCTGTAAAGGCTGTGGATTGCGGCATAGGCTATGTGACGGTCGTCTACCTCGAAGTAGTCCCTCAGCGCCCTGCGGTTATCGCTGCGGCCGTAACCATCGGTTCCAAGAACTGTAAGTACTCCGGGGAACCACCGGCAGACAGTCATAGGTATTGCCTTCATGTAATCATGGGCCGCGATGCAGAGACCTTCATCCCCTTCCATGCACTCTTCAATGTATGTTTTTCGGGGCTTCTTGTCGGGGTTCAGCCTGTTCCACCTGTCCGTTTCCCTGGCATTGTCATACAATTCTTTATAGCTTGTTACGCTCCATACGTCAACAATAACGTCAAAATCCTTCTCCATCATTTCAGCAGCCCTCAGGGCTTCATTCAGTATGGCGCCGCTGCCGAAGAGATGTACTTTTTCTCCTTTTCTCTTACGTGACTTTCTGTATTTATACATACCTTTCAGAATACCCTCTTCAACACCATCAGGCATTTTAGGCATCCTGTACTTCTCATTCAGCACGGTGATGTAGTACATCAGGTCCTCCTGATCGACAAACATCCTCTTCATACCCTCTTTTACTATTACTGCCAGTTCATAGGCATATGCAGGGTCGTAGGCTTTTACGCTGGGAACTGTCATGGCCATCATGTGGGAGTGGCCGTCCTGGTGCTGAAGACCTTCTCCGGCAAGTGTCGTACGCCCGGAAGTGCCTCCGATAAGAAAACCTCTTGCACGGGTGTCGGCGGCTGCCCAGATCAGATCGCCAACCCTCTGGAAACCGAACATTGAATAGTAGATGAACATGGGTATCATGTTGATCCTGTGGGTTGCGTAGGCAGTGCCGGCCGCTATGAATGATGACATGCAGCCTGCCTCGGTAATTCCCTCCTCAAGAATGGCGCCATCGGTTGCCTCTTTGTAGTAAAGCAGACTGTCCCTGTCCACCGGATCATAGTTCTGCCCTGTATGAGAGTATATCCCGAATTTACGGAAAAGGGCATCCATTCCAAAGGTTCGTGACTCGTCGGGAACAATCGGCACAACCTTTTTTCCCATATTTTTGTCCGCCATCATCCTGGCCATCAGTCCTACCATCGACATGGTGGTGGCAAGCTCCCTGTCTCCTGAGCCTTCAAGCAGTTCGTTGTAAACTTTTTCATCAGGGAGATTAATCGGTTCGGCCTCCGAATTGCGTTTAGGAAGGTACCCTCCCAGAGATTCCCTTCTCTTTTTCAGGTACCGGATCTCTTCACTATCGTCCGGTGGTTTGAAGAAAGGTGCTTTCCTGGCATCTTCATCCGACAGGGGGATACCGAACCTGCTTCTGAAATGAAGCAGCTCCTGTTCATTCAGTTTTTTCTGCTGGTGGGTGATATTCCTGCCTTCACCTGCTTCACCAAGCCCATATCCCTTGATTGTCTGTGCAAGAATCACCACAGGTTCGTCCTTGTGTTCTACTGCTCTTTTGAATGCGTTGTAGACCTTTTTGGGGTCGTGTCCGCCCCTGTTAAGCTTCTGTAACTGATCGTCCGAATAGTTTTCCACCATTTTCAGAAGCTTCTTGCTCTTCCCAAAAAAGTCCTTTCTTATAAAATCGCCATCCGAGACAACATATTTCTGGTACTGTCCGTCAGGTGTATCCTCCATTACCTTAAGCAAGTCACCTGACTCATCACTTGCAATAAGGGGGTCCCAGTCCTTGCCCCATATTACTTTTATCACCTTCCACCTGGCACCCTTGAAAGCAGCTTCCAACTCCTGTATTATTTTGCCATTGCCTCTAACGGGACCATCAAGACGTTGCAAATTACAGTTTACCACAAAAATAAGATTGTCCAGCTTTTCACGGCTTGCCACTGTTATTGCACCGAGTGATTCGGGCTCGTCCATTTCACCGTCACCCATGAAAGCCCATATCTTTTCACCTGTTTTCTCTTTCAAACCGCGGTCCTCAAGGTATTTGTTAAACCTGGCCTGGTATATAGCCATAATAGGTCCCAATCCCATTGAAACTGTCGGAAACTGCCAGTAGTCCGGCATAAGTCTCGGATGCGGATAGGAGGGAAGTCCCCCTTCTTTCCTTAGCTCCTGCCTGAAATTGTGCAGGTCCTGCTCGCTCAGCCGTCCTTCAAGGAATGAACGTGCATAAATTCCTGGTGAGGCGTGTCCCTGGAAATAGACAATATCTGCAGGCTTTCCGTTTTCACCTCCCCTGAAGAAATGGTTGAACCCTACTTCAAGGAGGGTTGCAGCAGAGGCGTATGTGGAAATATGACCTCCAATACCTTCCGACTCGAGATTTGCCCGGACAACCATAGCCATGGCATTCCAGCGAACAAGGCTTTTTATCCGTCTTTCAATCTCTGCACTTCCCGGGTAGGGTATTTCCTTGCGGGGAGAGATGCTGTTTATGTAGGGTGTGTTACCCGGGCACCTGAAAGGAATACCTGCCTTATGTGCCTTTACCTGCAATAGTCCCAGAATCTCGCGTACCCTTGCAGGGTCTCCATTTTGAATAACATATTCAAGGGAATCGAGCCATTCCCGGTTCTCAATTTCGTATTGTTCTTTCTTGCTCATCGGTTATCTGTTTATATTTTATGAATAGTTAATGTATTTTCTCAACTACATAAAGGAAAAAACAGTGAAAAAGTTTACCGCATCAGCAGATAATCTGCCTGATTTGGCATTTTGACATTTCACAGGTACAATTTACAAAATATTTGCCGGAACAGGCAATGCCTTTGCTGCAGGTTTTTCTTTGTAGTGAGTATTTGGTACATTTGCTGGAAAGGAGAGGTTGAAAATAATAACATGAGACTGCTTATCATATCAAACCGGCTACCGGTTGCGCTGACGCACAGGGACGGGGAATTTTCCCTTGAGAAGAGTGCCGGGGGACTGGTCTCGGGACTTAGTGACTATCTTGCATCGCTTGGTAGAAACGAATCGGATATCAGCGAATACCTGTGGCTGGGATGGCCGGGTATATCGGTAAAGAAAAAACACCGTGAGCTGGTCAATGAAAAGATCAACTCCGGTTTTAGCGCTTCACCGGTTTTTTTGTCCGAAAAGCTGATGGACAAAGTATACCTCGGTTTTTGCAACAAGACAATATGGCCCCTGTTTCACTATTTTCCGACTTATACGGTTTTTGACAGTGAATACTGGGACCAGTACAAACGGGTTAACAGGATATTCAGGGATGAGCTTCTCTCGATCATACAGCCGGGCGATATTATCTGGATCCATGATTACCACCTGATGCTTCTTCCTGAGCTTCTAAGGGAAATGGTGGCCAATCCGATAGGTTTCTTTCTGCACATACCGTTCCCTGCATATGAGATATACAGACTTTTACCGGACGAGAGCCGCAGTGGCATCCTTAAAGGCCTGCTGGGTGCAGACCTGATTGGATTTCACACACACGACTATTCCCAGTATTTTCTGAGGTGTGTGCTTCGTATTCTTGGTCACGATCACCACATGGGCAGGATTGACCTGCCGGGAAGGGTTGTAAAGGTGGACACATTCCCGATGGGGATTGATTACAACAAATTCAATCAGTTAATAACACCCGAAAAGGATACTCTTTCCGGTGATTCTCCCCGCATGGTATTGTCGGTCGACCGCCTTGACTACTCCAAAGGAATACTGAACAGGCTGAAGGGATTTAGGCTTTTCCTTGAGCAGAACCCTGAATGGCTCGGTAAGGTATGCCTGAATATGATAGTTGTCCCTTCACGTACCGGTGTTGAATCCTACCAGAAAATAAAAAGAGAACTTGATGAGCTGGTAGGGTATATTAACGGGGCATACGGAGGCCTCAACTGGACACCTGTGATCTACCAGTACAGGTCACTTCCCCACGAGACACTTATCTCCCTCTACCGCCGGTGTGATGTGGCCCTTCTTACACCTCTCAGGGACGGGATGAACCTTGTTGCAAAGGAGTATGTAGCTTCCCGTAATGACAAAAAAGGGGTTCTGATACTAAGCGAGTTTACCGGTGCGTCCAAGGAGCTAAGCGAAAGCATAATAGTAAACTCCAACAGCATCGATGAGATAGCTTCTGCCATCAGGCAGGCGCTCGATATGCCGGTTGAGGAGCAGATACAAAGGAATGAAGCCATGCAGCAACGGCTTAAACGATATGATGTCACAAGGTGGGCTACCGATTTTGTCGGGGCGCTGAACGAGATCAGGGAGATATCCGAATATACCTTCAGCAAGAAATTTTTTAAGGAGGAGATAGCCGAAAAACTGGTTGCCGGATATAAAGGAGCGGAAAGGAAGCTGATAATACTTAACTATGACGGCACACTGGTACCATTGACAGGCGATCCGTCAGATGCAAAACCCTCAGGAGAATTGCTTGGTCTTTTAAAGACATTCAGGAACCAGGCCGGAACCGATATGGTTATACTGAGCGGAAGAAGCAAAGAAGATCTGCAGAGATGGCTTGGTGATATGCCTGTCAACCTTACCGCCGAGCACGGGAGCTGGATCAGGGAGCTTAATTCTGAAAGATGGATACAGCTGAAGCCGCTTTCGGGTGAATGGAAAAAAGATATATTACCTATTCTTGAAACCTATACGGACCGGCTTCCGGGAGCCAAAATAAAGGAGAAGGAGTTTTCAGTAAGCTGGCATTACCACAAGGCCGATATTGAACAGGCTTCATTCATTGCAAAGGAATTGTACGATCATCTTATAAGCATTACGGCAAAAATAGATATCCAGGTGTTTCATGGAAGCAGTACCCTGGAAATAAGCAGCTCGGGGATCAATAAGGGAGATCTTGCCCGGCACTGGCTGAACAGCAGGGATTATGATTTCATTCTTGCAATAGGGGCAGGCTGGAGTGACGAGCTGCTTTTCAGATCATTGCCTGAAAATGCGTGGTCGCTGAAAGTCGGGATGCTGCAGACCGATGCCAGGTTTATCCTAAAGGACCATAGTGATGTTATGGCATTGCTTAAAAGCCTGAACACGACCTGATACCCGGCAAGGTGCCGGTATGTGGAAATAATCCGTTATGCAAATAATAACCAATATAACATTATAGTCATGAAGGATCTGTTAGTATATGTACATTCCCCTGCCAGGGCACAATTGTATATGACCTATGCGGCCTATATAGCAAGAGATCTCGGATTATCAGTCAGGTACCTGTTTGTTCATACGCCGTCCAACTTTCCCCTTGGCATGCCCGGAAGTCTCAGTGCTGCTGCAGTTATAAGCCAGAAGGATATTGACAGGGAAATTGACAGGATAAAACACCACTTTGAACTTCAGATTGAGAAGCTCAATGCCTCCGATCCTGATCTGCCTCTCCTGGAATATAAAATCGAGATCGGTTTTCCGGCTGAGATTTTGAGGGCTTATTGCCGGAGCGATATGGTTGATACGATCATGCTCAGCAGTTCAAAAGAACATATATCATTTGGCGACGATGCCGATAACATTGAGATAATCAGGAAGGTCACCTGTCCTGTCTGGATCGTGCCGGAGGGAATTACCTACAAACCTTTTTCTGAGATACTCTATGCAACCGATTACCATAAGGAGGATATCCCTAACCTGAAGATGCTTGCAAAATTTGCATCAAGGTTTCCCGCAAGTATCACCGCCGTACATATCTCATCCAGCACCGGTTTCGAAGAGAAGGTAAAAGGTGAGGGTTTTGAAGCAATGTTAAAGAAGGAGACCGGCTACAATATGATCTCCCTGAAAGTTCTGCAGGAGACCAGCGGGGAGCCGCTTGTCGACGAGCTTCATGACTTTGCGCTTATGATGGACGCCGATCTGATAGTCCTTTTAAGGGAAAACAGGGGTTTTATGGACAGGCTTATGCACGGAAGCCGGTCTGAAAGGATAGCACGCAAGACCAGGCTGCCCGTGCTGATATACAATGAAGAGAGAAAATAGCTCTGTTACATCTCCCTTACGTCAAGAAAACTGCCGCTCTCCTCATTATGTGCCTTTATTACAGCTTTTGCCAGGGTCTCTGCCGCTTCGCCCGCAGAAGGCATTTGTCCGCTCGATTTCGTCTCTTTCAGTCTTCTGAGGGACGGAAATCTCGGATCCTCGGCCAGTGAAAAAATGTATTCCTGCATGGCACTGTCTATCAGACCCGGTGCTATAGATGAGAAATGGGTTTCTTCCCGCTCCCTGGCGTATAGTTTGATCATCATATTCAATGCTGCTTTTGATATTGAATATGCATTCCAGCCCCTGTTACCCAGAACGGCAGCCCCCGAAGATACGGCGACTACCTGGCTGATATGCTCAAGGTTTTCATACATCAGATCGATCAGTACTTTGTTCGACCAAACGTTGATGTCCATTACCCTCTCAATTTCATCCAGGGTACACTCCCCCATATCCTTTATTTCTCCCAGCACGCCTGCATTCAGGATTGCAAGGTCAACATGTCCGGCATCCCTGAGAAACCCGGGCAGTTTATTGCGGATCCCTTCAAAATCGCTAAGATCGAGTGAGAGGAATTTGAAATCCTGATGTTTTTCAAGTCCGGGATTATTGTTCCTGCTGATCCCAAAAACTTTATGTCCTCTGTCAAGGTAATACAGGGCCAGTCCCTCGCCAAGTCCCTTGCTTGTTCCTGTAATAAGAATATGCATAAGATCTGTTTTTCCCGCAAACCGAATTGACTGCAGGACCTTTAAGGTTGCGGTATTATCATCGATTGTCAGGAACCTGCATCTATGGCAAATTTAGGAAAAATTGCAGACCTGTTTCCCAAAAATCAGTATTTTTATCGCTTCCGGCAATTATGCCGGTTGACTGAACTGTGGAAAATTTAATAAAAGGATTATATGGATCAGGAAGCTGAAAGGGATCTTTCACGTTTGTGTGTCCATACCATCACAACCCGGCCGCTTGATCTTGAAACAGCAGTTGCTGAATATGCATCAAGGGGTATACGGGGAATAACGGTATGGCGTGATGCCCTGCAAAAGACAGGAGCAAAACGGGCAGGCAGGATCATAAGAGAGGGGGGACTTGATATCGTTTCCCTTTGCCGGGGCGGGTTTTTTCCGTCGACCGACAGGAAAACAAGAAAGAGTTCGATCGCCGGCAACCTCGCTGCTCTTGAAGAGGCCCACGATGCAGGGGCCCCGCTCCTTGTCCTTGTATGTGGTGCAGATCCCGGGCAGTCGCCTGAAACTTCACGCGAACAGATAAAGGCCGGTATAGAGGCCATCCTCCCGCGGGCAGCCGAACTGGGAGTAAGACTTGCCATTGAGCCTCTGCATCCGGTCTATGCCGATACTCGCTCTTCAATAAATACCATGAAACAGGCAATTGATATGGCCCGTTATTTTGATTCATCCTGGCTGGGTGTTGCAGTGGATGTTTACCATGTGTGGTGGGATGAGGAGCTTGAAACTGCCATTGATTCCTGTGGCAGGGACGGAAGGCTGTTTGCCTTCCATATTTGTGACTGGAAAGTGCCCACGGGAGATATTCTCAATGACAGGGGACTGATGGGGGAGGGATGCATCGACATACGCCGGATAAGGGGATGGATGGAACGCAGCGGCTTTGAAGGTTACAATGAAGTTGAGATCTTTTCAGATATATACTGGAACCTGGACCAGGACCGGTTCCTCGACATGATAGTCAGGGCCTATCTTGATCATTCCTGATTATTTTTGATATCCCGGCCGCAAAATTGTATTTTGGCGGCTTATCGTAAATAACTGAAGCAATGGAAGCAGAAAACAATGTCATACCGGTAGGCATCAT
>SLOE01000005.1 GCA_007132715.1 Bacteroidales bacterium | reverse complement strand
AGCTTCCCTGCCCTGATCCCCACATCGCCGCTGATCATCCTGGTGGTTGGGGTTGTTAATCCTATCATCCCTGCTAACCCGAGGTTAAAGGAGTTTGTTGAGAAGCCTGACCCCAGGCAAAAGGCAGTCGATGGTGAAACTTCATTACCATCATCGGCGTCATTACCGGTAGGGCCAAAACCGTATACGCCGCGCTCCACTGCAATGGAGTTTACCAGGTGCAACCCGATAAAGGGGGCCCAACCGGACTGGTCCCTTCTCAGGTTATACCTGATGCCGGGCATGATGTAAAAGCCCGATTTCCTGTCGAAGTCATATAACGTACCGACTTTTATGGGACTGTCTATTTTGCTGTTTACCAGGATGCCTCCATATAGCTCAAGGGTAAGGCGGGGAGAGTGATTATGTTCATAACCGAGCTCCAGCATGGTGGCCGGTACCGGTGCAATGTTTAGGGCGATATAACCCGGTCTGCCCGGTTGTGCCCGCGCAGACCCTGTCGCCGCGAAAAATAGTAAAACTAACAGTGATATGAACCTTTGCATAATGCTATTTTTCTTTACAGATCCACTTGAAACAGTTTATGATCCTTTTGGAGATGATCATTTGCATAATTCTATTTTTCCCCTGTTATCCTTATGTGGCTGAGCAGCCTGATGTTGCCCAGGTCGGAATAGTCATACTGGAAGAGCCCGTCATGCCCTATCATCATAAGAACGTTGCCGAGAGGGATAACGTCATAGGTGTCGATATCCGGAAAGTGGGCTATCTTGTTTGACGAGACGGCCAGGGGATTGGTGGCGTCATATATTTTCAGCCCGTCAGCCCCGTCGCAGATGAACAGCACCGGGTGGTCAATCCCGAGTCCGTGCGGATTGAACATCGGGTAGGATTTCAACAGCCTTGGGTTCTTTATGTCGATAATGTCAATCACATCGAGCTGGTTGGTGAAGCCGTTGCAGGCATTGCCCGACCGCAATGTTACATAGGCTATGTCGTTCGCAACCACAACGGGATCGCATGAATTGACATGGTCGAAGTCGGATACGAATTCGGGCTTTGCAGGGTTCTCAAGGCTGTAGATGAGCAATCCTGTGGTGGTGCCGATGAAGAGGTGCTTATCATGCCTGAAGAGGGTCTCCATGTTGCGCCAGGTGGAGAAGCTGTCAACGGCAGTTATCGCCTCCGGCACTGAAATGTCGAGTGTTTTGAGCATAAAGGGGTTGGTGACCGAGTAGAGGTAATGCTCGTGCAGCATGAACCTTGCCATGCTTCCTGCCACTCCTGCAACCGGGCCGCCGGATGACTGAAGGGCCATATCCATGCTTCCCCTGAAAAGCCATGGTCCGTGCCATCTTCCCCATGAGTTCGTAGGAAACCGTTCAGTAACCGTCTTTGTCTGCCACCCAACCACAACTCCCAGCTCAGGGTCGTATCCAGAAATTGGCATGAAGTGATCAAAAGGCGGCAACATATTAGGGAAGGCATTTTCAACGCGGCCCACCTCGGCCGGATCGAAGATGTCGCTTATGTCGATTGCCACCAGGTCGATGAAGCTGTCGGCGAACAGTATGTTGCCCCTGATTGCTATATCTACGTTGCCGGGGATCTCAATGAAAGTCAGTTTGGCCGGATTTGACGGGTCGGCATTGTTGATAACGTGAATTCCCTTGTTTACCTCATTCACGAAGAGCAGGTTGTCTTTGAAATATATCTTCCCCGGGTATTCAATGTCGCGTGCATCGGCCGATTTGACGGCCGATCTGAATTCCTGGAAGCTCATGTAAACGGGCACATTGGCCTCGTAGGTGTAGGTTTCGTACTCGTTTTTTGTACATGCCTGGTAGATGGCAGGGACGGCCAGCAATGCTATAAGCAGCAGCCTGAAGTTCTTTTTCATGATCGGGTAATGGATTGGTTGGACAAATTATCTGTTTTTACCCAATACGTAAGAACAGGAGCTGGTGCTGCAAAGAGGTCAAATTTTTTTGCATAAACAGGAAACATTTCTGGATATACTACGTAGATTTTTAAAGAATATTCAAAAACGCAGTAAAAAACATATGCATTTATCTCTTCTCAGATTTACCCTCCTTCTCATTTCCAGCTTCCTTTTTATTATGGCTTGCAGCAAAGATGATGATCTGTTGCCCGGCACAGATGATGAAGAAACCGAACTGGCAGATGATGAAACCGGCGGTGATGGTAAGGGCCATGAGGATGGCGATATAATTATTGCCGATTCCCTGGTGCTGGATCTTGATGGGGGACCAGGTTATTCAACCCTATCTTTCAATAATGGCAAAGATGCCTCCCTGGTAATAGTAAGGTCGGAGCAGGAATGGGAGGCAGAAACCGATGCTGAATGGCTGAAGCTTACTGCCTGGTCGGGTGACCGCGGCTATACCGGGTTCATTGTGGGGGCGGCAGAAAATAAAAAGGTTCCCAGGTCCGGACTAATAATCATCACATCGGGTAAGAATGTACACGAAATTACTGCCGACCAGTCGGGTGCACCTTATATTGACTTTGAAGTGAATGGCGCGGACTTCAGGATGATCCTGGTAGAGGGTGGTACATTCATGATGGGAGATGCCCAGCGCTCTGAAGCTTCCCCCGTAAGGGAGGTCTCAGTCAGCTGGTTCTATATTGGAGAGACCCAGGTGACCAACAGGCTGTGGAGTTCGGTGATGGGGGAACTGCCATATGACCAGTGGGAGGAATTTGAAGGGCATGATGAGTACAATAAACATTATCACCCTGTCAGCACAGCTACATGGTACCAGGTGCATGATGAGTTCATGCCTGCACTTAATGACCTTACAGGAACCGGCTTCAGGCTGCCGACCGAGGCCGAATGGGAATATGCAGCTACCGGGGGGCGGAAAAGTGAAGGCTTTATTTTCGCAGGTGGCGATACTATTGATCATGTTGCATGGTATTTTATCAATACATGGGACAGGGAAACATCCCGAAGGTTCAGGCAGGGAGTCGGACAGAGGCTGCCCAATGAGCTGGGGCTTTATGATATGACCGGCAATGTTTATGAGTGGTGCAGCGACTGGTATGAAGAGGGATACGATCCCGGTGATACAGACAACCCTGAAGGGCCCTCTTCGGGCACCGAAAAGGTAATCAGGGGGGGCAGCTATTTTACCCAACTTCCTGCTTTCGGCGGGGGTCCGGGTCCACTCAGCGTCAGGGCCAGGAGTTCCCAGGATCCTGATTGTATGAGGATATGCTCTGTCAATCCGTTCGACCCCGATGACTCACTTTGCTTTGACAGTTTCTGCGAACAGGTTGGATTCAGGCTTGTAATAGGGCCGTTTTAAAATCAATTGATATGCATTCCAATAGTTTTTTTAAATACGTTGTAATACTCACCATTGCCTTTATCATAGCGGTGCCTGCCAGAACACAGACCGTGGTGAGGATGGACATGCCACCCCAGCCGGATGAGCCGCTACAGGCAGTCACACTCTTCGAAGAGGAGCTGTACCCGGGCGTACCGACTATCCTGGGGGAGATGGGTTACCTGGTTACTGGCGGCACCTCTCCATTTACATGGGAATGGTTTGAAAATTCAGAGCTTATTGCCACAGGTGATGTTGCCCCGGTTACACCCGAAGCTGGCAATGAATACCACGTAACCATAACAGATGTCAACAACTGTTCTGTTACAATACCTATCATAATCAGCTTCTCTGATGATGAGATAACTACCTCAGAGGATGCCGGTTCAATGGTGTCGGTTCGGACAGGCCACGGGCAGAACCTGATTTCGCTGTCACCCGGTTTTGACCGGGGCGGAACCATCCTCCTAAGGTTTTATGATATGAGAGGGATCCTGCATCTTGAAGAGAGTATAACAGGAAGCTCAGATATCCCTGTCAGGCTGCCCGCGGGAATATATCTGCTGCATATAGAAGGTGAGGGGATAAACCATGTTGAAAGAGTTGTATTGCTGTAATCAAAAGGATCAATGAATATATTTTTATACACTGCTTATTTCAGGATCAAAGTATTAACGGGGGTTTTCTGCCTGCTGTTATTTTTGGCCGCGGGTGAAGCCCTGGCGGGCCTGCCCGGCCAAATGGCCAGCAACATGTTCACGGGTGGAGCCGCAGAAGGCCTTCCCGGCCAAATGGCCAGCGACATGTTCACGGGTGGAGCCGCAGAAGGCCTTCCCGGCCAAATGGCCAGCAACATGTTTGCTGGTGAAGTTGTAACGGGCCGGGCCGGACAGCAGTCCGGTACACTGAACGCCGAAGCCGGGGCGGTCCAGGATGACCGGGCCCGGATCGCCGCTGAAGCATTCTTCCAGGGTGCAGCCGGCAAAAGGGGCACACTGACAGCACCTTCAGTGGAGCAGAAGTATGTCTCGCCCCCCGGCGCCGGCACCACTGTTTACGTTTTCAACGAAAGGGAGGGCGGGTATGTCATGCTTGCCGGTAGCGGCTCAGACTACACCGTTCTTGGTTATTCGCCTGCCGGTTCGTTCGATGCCGGCAGAATGCCTGATGCGCTTGCCACTCTGCTTGCAGGCTATGAGGAGATGGAGGAGGTGCCGCGGACCGGACTAAAAAACATTAAGAGCTCAACGGTTGTTGTAGAGCCTTTGCTCGCCAGGGAGGGTGTCAGCCTTAACCAGTTTGATCATGAGGAGGTGGGCAACTGCCCCACCGGCTGTGCGGCAACGGCAATGGTCCAGATCATGGCGTTCCACCGTTACCCTGAAAGGGGTGAGGGCTCACACTGTTACATTGAGAGAAATCTCGGTGAGCTTTGTGCCGATTTCGAGAGCAGGGTATGGGACTGGGACAATATGACGACCGATGATTACAAGGAGCTGTCGTTAATGGTCGGGATAGCAATGGAAATGAACTATTGCGGCGGGGCATCAATGATCGGCAGTTCACCATCCGATCCCGGCTACGCAACCGTCCTGCAGAGGTACTTCAGGTATCACCAGTACCCGGGAACAACTGCTTCATACTACCTCAGGGGCGAACTTGACGAAGAGAGGCCCCTTTATGCCGTGCTGCCCGGTAATATAAGTCACGCCGTGGTGATAGACGGATACGACAGTGAAGGTTACTTCCATGTAAACTTCGGCTGGGGAGGCAGCTTCGACGGTTTTTACCTGCTGAACCAGAGCGGCAGGATCTATACCAGCGGATATACATTCGGACAGATGATAGCGTTTACCATCTCAGTGTCACCTACCATAGTCTCAGTCGATGAGGGTGATTCCCTGGCACTCCTGGCGCTTCACAACAGCATGAACGGTACAACGGGATGGGACATCTCCAGGCCGGTTGTCAACTGGTCGGGCATTGTTGCTACTGGTGGACGGGTTACCGAGTTAAACCTCTGGGCCAACAATCCTGTGCTTGAAGGTACCATACCTGAGGAGATAGGAGAGCTGTCAGAGCTGAGGAGGCTGAGATTAACGGGCCGTTTTATCGACGGTGAGTTGCCTGCCTCAATCGCCAATCTCACAAATTTGCATGAGCTGCATATTACTCCAGGAGGGGGTGAACTTACGGGCAGGCTGCCTGATAATATTGGCGATATGACCGGACTTGCAACCCTCTATATGCCCTATTTCGTTGAAGGCCATATCCCTGCATCGATCGGAAACCTGGAAAATCTGCACACCCTGACCCTTTACAGCGGGAACCTGACCGGGAGTCTGCCCCCTGAGATGGGCAACATGAAGAGCCTGATGACTCTCAACCTGAGGGAAAACAACCTTTCGGGCAGCATTCCTGCAGAGATAGGCAACCTTGGATCTTTGCGAAACCTGAATCTTTCAGAAAACGATCTGTCAGGCGAACTGCCTGAATCCATTGGCAATCTGGATGAACTGCGCTTCCTTGAGCTGAACGACAACAGGTTGTCAGGAAAAATACCGGCCTCGCTGGGTAACTGCACGAAACTGACCATGCTGAGGCTGCAGAATAACGAGTTTTCCGGTGCACTGCCTCACACCCTGGGCAACCTCACCAGTCTTGAATCCCTGGGGCTTAAAAATAATGCTTTTACAGGGCTTCCTGATGAAATTGGGAACATGACCAGGCTGAGCACCCTGGACCTGAGCGGCAACAAACTTGCCAGTCTGCCCGAATCACTCTACAACCTGCAGCGAATGATGAATTTTGATGCCTCGGGCAACCTCATATCCCATCTCCCCGAAAATTTCGGAGCCTGGCCTGAGCTGCTGATCATCTCGCTGGCCGGCAACCTTATAACGGAGTTCCCGGAGGAGCTTTGTATGCTTACGAAACTGGAGTCGGTCGACCTGAGCGGAAACCGTATCAGGTCATTCCCGGCAGCTCTTGAGATGCTGCCGGCCATCCGGACGATCGACCTGAGCGATAACGAAATGTACGGTCCGATACCCGAGTTCCATCTTACACACAACTATTTTGTCTCCCAATTCAACATAACCCGCAACCATTTTGTTTTCAGTGATATTCCCGAATCCGAAAATCTCCGCCAGAGAGTCGGCGAACAGAAGAACATCCCCCTGTCGGCCAACAGGATTAAAGTAAGTATGGGAGACACCGTAAAGGTCGACATACGTGAACTGGCCCGCCTCAGCCACCCGCACAACCGGTACTACTGGTACAAATATCCCGATCTTGTCCATAACAGGTTCAGCGAAAATCCTGTACTTACCCTGGTGATAGATGAAGAGACACTCAGCAGGAAGTATTATTGCCGTGTATTTAACGACAGTGTGCCAAAGTTTACATGGACAAGCGGAGCTACCGGGCAGGAGGGTACCAGTCCGGCAATGCAGGAGCTCACAACCGACACCATCTTTTTCTCCCTTTACACCGAAGATGAGCTGGTGAGGGAGACCTACCCCGACGAGCACATCGTCTCCTCGGGTGAGCTTGAGAGAAGGGAGGTGAGCAATGAGAAGGTTACCCTGATACCGCCGCTCAATATCCGCGGCGAGGTGACATGGCAGGGCTCGGCCGACGGGTCTGAATGGCATGATATTTCAGGCGACATGGAGGATCAGGATATTGCAGCCAATGTAGTTTCGGTAAGCGCACATGAGCTGGTGCTTGAACCCCGCACACCCGCCTGGTACCGTACGGTAGTAACAGAAGGGACATGTGATCCGCTCATCAGTGACACTATAAAGGTTAACCCTTTCGGGGAATTACTGTTTGATGATATCGTGAATGTTGCAAGCGACTCACTGACCATAGAGGTAGACAGTATCATGATAACCCTTCCTGAAGGGCTGACAGACGATGACTTCAGGCTTACCGTGGTAAAAGTCGCTGATCCGCCGCCTGCACCCGAAGATCACTACCTGAGCTCCGTTTATGACATACGTGTCAGCTTTGGTACAACATTCGACCTTCCCCTTGAGATCAAGCTGATGAATAATGATTTTGAGGGGCTGGACAGGAAGAGGGTGCCCGCGATAGTCCCTGTCTGGTTTGACGAGAAGAACTACCGGTGGGTTGAATATGAGGAGGGCGGTATCACGTTTACAGACAACACCGTAGTGTTCCACTCATCCCATCTCACCAAAATAGGCTGGTGGGAGGTCAGGCACGGAAGATATACGCACAGGTTCAGAAAGGGGGATATAGAGGTTATCTACAAGTGGGATACCGATACCGGAGAGGAAAACCATTACCTGGGTTATCAATACGGACTTGATGGTTTCCCTTCAGAGCCCTGGCACGATGCAAATACCGATCCCGACCAGGGAGGGACTCCCGTCATGGTGCAGGACATTGCCGAGTACATGAACCAGATCATGGATGCTTTCAGCCGCGAGGGGCTGGATACTCCGCCGGACTTCATTGTTTATGTGGGCCACAACCGCACTGAGGCAATAGGGCATATATCGTCAGGCGGATATCAGAATGGGTATTTCAACATAAACAGCCGGTTTGCTAACGAAAGGGAAACTGTTATGCAGACACTGGCACATGAATTCAAGCACTTTACACAGAGCAGGTACTTTGAAGTACAGCTTATCAATGCATTCTGGGCAGAGGCAACTGCACCCCTCGGCGACAGGATCGTGTGGGGTCCTGAAAGCCTTTCCATACCTGAGCCCGAGACTCATTTGATGCAGGCACTAAGGCCTGTTGGCGGCGATAAAAGCATCTATGACCTGCTCGGTGAATCATGGGATGCCCAGGCTTTCCTGCCGGTTCTTGAAAAACTGATGGTCAATCCGGCCAATGCCAATGTGTCGAGTGCATTCCTTCACTATATGTGCAGCTACCGTGACGGCCCCCGGCTCGATCCCGTTATGCTTCTTACCCAGAGGCGGACAATTGGAGGTATAACGTCAGCCACCTGGAGATCATACCTCAACTGGCAGGTCCAGGAGCAGCTCGAGTCGACCGTGGGCGCTGAATATGATGATTATGTAAGGTACCTCCTTGAGGGGTCGAATCCGGGCTTCACAATTCTGAACAGGAGGGGCAACCCGTTCAGCAACATGATCAGGAACAGTGGAGTTGATAATGACGGTTCATTTGCCGAACGGGCTGTGTACGGCTTCGCCCCCGACGATGATGAGCCGGTGGTTGAGGAGAGAACGATGTCGATCCCGCACCTGGCTTCCAGGATATTGCTTATGACAAACACCACCCCCGACAGGCCGGTAATTGTCAATTATACCCGACGGCATGATACCGATGAGGAATACGCTGTATATTACGGCAGGTACGACCCTGAAGAGGAGATAATGGTCTTTCAGGATATTTCCGATTCAACAAAGTACAGCATGTTGCTCGATGCACGCACCAGCAATGCCAATAGCGGTTACCAGAACATGGGCTTCCTGCTGTTCGTTAACCGCAAGTGCCCGTCGGTGGTCGATTTCAGTTCTGTGTTTTATCCCGACTTTGAGTTGGAGGCCTTCCCCGTTATGAATATTACGGATGTTGCCTATGCCAATGTATCAAGCAGGAATATACATAACTACAGTGACGGACGAAGCAGGCCATTTATCATCTCAGGAAGGATAAACATGGCAATGGCCATGCCCGGGGTCCAGTCATATTTTTCTGTAGATGATTTCTCGACACACAAGACCATGGTGGGCGACACGGCCTACAGGGTGAATGCATCATACATCATGACGCTTGAGATAGACGGGGGCGGTGAGGTTCCAACCACCACCGAGGTATTCAATATAAACCAGGAGGTGGAGTATGATTTTGCAAACAGCACCATCGATATACGGCAAAACACCGTGCGCACATCAACTTACCAGTCTTTCTACAATCCGAGGACCGGTGTCACCCACCCGCAACATACCCATACGGTGAGGAATGATACCGAGAGGATGTTGTTGCGCGGTGTTGATTCCTTTTCACGTGAAAGCTATACCGAGACTGGTGAGGTGATGGAATTTGTGACCGTCAATACAGATCATACCATTGAGGTGCTTGACCTGATTGAGCACTCATTTACCGAAACCCGCTACGACACAGAAGGAGAGGTTACAGATAGCTCATCGGCAAGCTACGTGAGCACCGATTTCAGCGCCGGGGATATTACAATCCTGTTGAGGATACTTTTCGAGTAGGATTCAGGGGGGTACCGACAGCCGGCTCCAGGCTGACCCGGCCGTGGCTTTGTTGCCCCATGGGCAGGCCCGTCCCGCTGCCTGGCTCACCGCCGCAGGCAGGCCTGATCCTAAGTTTGATGGCCTGCTCCTGACAAGCCCGGCCCGCTGTTTGGCGGACTGGCTCAGCCGGTAAGGGTGATCTCCTTTATCTTGCTTCTCAGCAGGTCGGCCTTGACCGGCTTTGCCAGGTAATCGTTGCAGCCGGCTTCCAGGGCATTATCACGGTCGCCCTCAAGGGCAAAGGCTGTCTGGGCGATAATGTACACGTCTTTGTTGAAACCGCGTATCTCGCGGGTTGCTTCAAGCCCGTCCATGACCGGCATTTTTACGTCCATCAGGATGATGTCGACCCCGGGTTTTTCACGGCAGAACTCGACAGCCCTTTTACCGTTCTGTACCACAAAAACTTCCGATACCATCGGTGTAAGCAATGCCTTGAGATATTCGGCTGAATAGTAGTCGTCTTCTGCGATAAGGATCACCGGCTTTCCCGGCCGGGTGGCATCAGGGTGATCTGCACCAGCCTCTTCTGCCGGCTTTGATCCGGGCCCGCCCTTCCCCGAAAGGGGAATGGAAACAAAAAAGGCTGAACCCCTGCCGGGCTTTGATTCAAACCAGACACGACCGCCCAGGAGATTTACCAGCGACTGCACAATTGGAAGTCCGAGTCCCTTCCCATCCTCAGCAGCCTGTCCGCCAACCTGCCCTCTCCAGAACCTGTCGAAAACTTTTTCGTGGTCTTCCCGTGGGATACCCGGACCGGTATCACGTACAAAAAACTCAATCGCCTCTTCCTGAACGGTGTATCCAAAATCAATCCTGCCCTCGCCGGTGAATTTGATGGCGTTTTTGACAAGGTTTGAAATGATCTGTTCAAGCTTGGCAGGATCGGTCTCAATTTGGCAATCATCTCCCTGCCGGGCGGTCTGAAGGTTTAAGGCCAGCCCTTTCGCTTCAGCCTCGTGCATGAAGAAATCATACAGCCGGCCCAGCAGTATATTAACATCTGTTTTAACGGCATTTACCTCCATAAGGCCTGCCTCTATCTTTGAGATGTCTATGATATTGTCAATCAGGCTGAGCATTCTTTTTCCGCTTTCTTCAACGATCCTCAGGTAAAATTGCCGCTTATCATCAGGCAGGTCTGCTTTTTTGAGCAGGTTGGTAAAACCGATTATACCATTCATCGGGGTCCTGATCTCATGGCTCATGTTTGCCAGGAAAACCGATTTCTTCCTGTCGCTCTCCGCGGCCTTTTTCATCGAGAGGTTGAGCTCTTCATTTATTTCGGTGATCCTTTTATTACTCGCGTTTAGTTTATGGTTCAGCAGTTTGAGTTTTCTGTTTTGCTGCTCAAGCTTTTCCTGTGTTTTCCTGAGTTTCTCTTCAGCATGCTTTCTTTCGGTAATGTCAGTAGAGACCCCGCACATTGCCACAGGTTTCCCGTCATCATCATAGATCAGCCTGATGCGGTTGTCAAGGAACACCTTACTCCCGTTTCTGCTGTATTTATAAACCTCTCCCCTCCATCTTCCCTTCTCCAGAACCTGGTCAAATATCGGCTTTTCCGGTTCCCCGTCAACGGGTATGTCGCCATAAATGCTTACATGCTTTCCTTCAAGGTCTTCCCGTGAGCATCCCATAAGTTCGCATTCGGCGCGGTTTACATATATAATTGTGCCGTTGAGGTCGACCACGGTAACGTTGTCATATATCTGATCAAGGATAAGTGACTGAAACAAGAAGTGCTCATGTTGTCGGTCGGGAGGGCCGGCAGCGTTATCCGTTGTGTCCATAACAGAGTGGTTTGCCGGTAAATTTATAATTATTTTTGGTGATTAGCTCCGGGTAATTTATTTTTGTAACGGCCGCGCAATGGCTGCCGGCCTCCCGGGCTGTCCCGGGACGTTCTTTAGATTACCGGGCTGTTAACTCAGTTGGTTTAGAGTGTCACCTTGACAGGGTGGAAGTCACTGGTTCGAGTCCAGTACAGCCCACGAATTGGAGCCTGCAAGTTATCCTTTGGTAACAAGCAGGCTTTATGTTTTTTACAGCTCATTCATTATCTTTGCAACAGGCTGCATGCCGTTAAATATCTGCTAACTTCAGCTATGAGTACTAAAGATGATATTAAACCTTACGGGGAAAGGCAGGC
The DNA here is from genome assembly GCA_007132715.1 of Bacteroidales bacterium. GTDB lineage: Bacteria > Bacteroidota > Bacteroidia > Bacteroidales > PUMT01 > PXAP01. The sequence goes on along the minus strand of SLOE01000005.1, from coordinate 16,696 downwards.
TGAGTTCGACCGCCGTTACCTGAAGATGGCCCGGGTATGGGCCGAGAATTCATATTGTGTGCGCCGGCAGGTTGGTGCGCTGATCGTAAAGAACAAGATGATCATCTCCGACGGGTACAACGGGACACCTTCGGGGTTTGAGAACGTGTGCGAGGACGAGGCGGGCCGTACCAAGCCTTATGTGCTCCACGCTGAGGCAAACGCGATAACGAAGGTTGCAAAATCGAATAATAGCAGCGAGAATTCAACGTTATACATAACCGCAGCACCTTGTCTTGAATGCTCAAAGCTGATAATCCAGGCAGGGATCAAAAGGGTTGTCTATTTTGATGCTTACCGCATGGACGACGGGGTGCAGCTACTGGAGCGGGCCGGCATCGAGCTGGTCCAGATTGACGAGTAAATGAACCGCGCCGTGAGCAGAATTACGCAAACACGCACGTGATTAGAGCATGGCGGGTTTTATGTGACCATAGATTTGTAAATCAAGAAAATATTATGAAATTCAGAATAAATCCATCATCTGCCATTTTGCCCCTGGTTCTTGCCGTTGTACTGATCATTGGCATGCTGATCGGAGTAAAGCTTGTAGACCGTACCGGTGAAAGGTCCATGTTTGTCTATCCTAAGACCGACAAGCTGTCGGGCGTTATCAACTTCATCGAGATGGAGTATGTCGATCCGGTCTCGAGAGACGAACTGGTGGAAAAGACAATACCCGAACTTCTGAGGAACCTCGACCCCCATTCCATGTATATACCGGCAAGTGACCTGCAACGGGTGACGGAACCGCTGGAGGGCAATTTTGAAGGGATAGGGGTGCAATTCAATATGCTTCATGATACCGTGGTGGTCATTCAGACCATATCAGGCGGGCCTTCTGAAAGAATAGGCATAATGCCGGGCGACCGTATAGTGGAGATAGATGACAGTGTTGTAGCCGGGGTAGACATACCCGATACCGATATAGTCAGCATGCTCAGGGGACTTCGCGGCACAACGGTGAGGGTCGGCGTTCAGAGGCAATTCATTCCCGGGCTTATGGAGTTTGAAATTACACGCGACAGGATACCCCTTTACAGCGTTGATGTTGCATATATGATAGATGATGAAACGGGTTATATAAAGATAAGCCAGTTCTCCCGCACCACCTTCCGCGAATACATGGAAGCGGCGGAGAAGCTGAATGCAATGGGCATGAGAAAACTGATACTTGACCTGCGCGGTAACGGAGGAGGCTATATGGACCAGGCGACCAGCATAGCTGACCAGTTCCTGGAGGAGGGCCGGCTGATAGTCTATACAGAAGGCAAGTCCAGTCCCCGCTCCGATGTTATCTCCACCTCAAAGGGGATTAACCTGGATACAGAGATACTGATAATGATCGATGAGTGGAGCGCCTCTGCAAGCGAGATCCTTGCGGGAGCCATTCAGGACAATGACAGGGGACTGGTGGTGGGCAGGAGATCCTTCGGTAAGGGGCTGGTGCAGAACCAGACCATGTTCTCCGACGGGTCGGCACTGAGGCTGACGGTGGCCCGCTACTATACCCCCACAGGACGCAGCATACAGAAGCCCTATGATGCCGGCACTGATGATTATTTCAACGACCTTGACAGGAGGTTCCTTCACGGGGAGTTTGACGAGGCTGACAGCATAAGGTTTGACGATTCACTCAAATTCGTAACTAGCGGTGGCAACGTGGTATATGGCGGAGGCGGCATTATGCCCGACGTGTTCATACCCAGGGACACAGCCGGCATAACCGGTTACTACAGCCAGGTGACCAGGCAGGGACTTGTTTACAGGTTTGCCTTTGACTACTCCGACAGGAACAGGGAAGCCCTGAGCAGGTTCGGCAATGCTGCCGGTATAAACGATTATCTGGACCGGCAGAGCCTGATGAACAGTTTTATTGAGTTTGCCGAAGAGCAGGGGGTGAGAAGGAACCAGGCTGAGATTGAACGGTCATATAATATAATCCATACCCAGGTAAAGGCATATATTGCCCGGAATATTATCGACAATGAGGGTTTTTATCCGATAATAAGCCAGATTGACGAAGCATTCCGTAAATCGGTCTCACTCATTGGCGAAGGTGCCAGGCAGCATGTCACCCACTTGCAGTAAGGTAATATCAGCACCGTTCCACGGAGGCAGCTATAACAAATTTTCCATTTCTCTTTTAAACCTTTTCAGCCTTGTTCAGTCAAAAGGGCAGAAACAGGCAAAACATAATTATTAACCAAAATTTTATCACCATGTTTAAAAGAGGAATAACAACAACATTGATGCTTGCCATACTGATGCTCATGGCAACAGGAACCGATGCCTTCTCACAGAGAGGCCAGGGGATGGACAGGATGGGAGGAATGGAGCAGGTATGCCCAAATATACCCAACCTTACCGAGGAACAAAGTCAGCAGATCACACAGCTTCGCACTGCACATCTCAAGGAGATGCAGTCACACCGCGATCAGATAGACGTGAACAGGGCCCAGTACAGGGCGCTGATGAGGGGCGACCGCGCCGACATGAATGCCATAAATGGCAACATTGATGAGCGTACGGCAATTCGTAACGAGATGGAGAAAAAGCAGGCCGCGCATCACCAGGCTATCCGCAGTCTTCTTACCGAAGAACAAAGAGTGTGGTTTGATTCGGCACCCAGGGGTTTTTCAAGGGCCGGAGCAAGACCCGGTCAGGGTATGAGGCAGGCTGCCCCCTATGGCGGCCGTGGCGCGAGGGGTGCAGGTGTCATGCGTAACAGGCCGGGTTTCAGGAGAGGTTTTTAGAGAGCTGCAAGCAGTTCCTGCTCTTTTTAAGCAGGGAAGTTTAGACCGCATCACTTTATGGAATAACGAGAAAGGCGCCCCTGGGTGCCTTTTTCTGTTGGAAATATGCTTAACTTTGCATCGATTTGTACGGGATTGCAACTGTGCCAGCAACCGGTAAATGATGACAATGATCATAACCCCAGCCGGCAAAGTATGTATTTTTGACCCTGAAAAACAGAGTGGAATTATGAAGCATAACCCAGGAAGTAAACTGTTCGGGGAGTTCCCCCCGGTAACGGTCAGCGAGTGGGAGGAGCTGATAGCTAAAGACCTGAAGGGCGCCGATTACGAGAAGAAACTGATTTGGAAGACCATCGAGGGTATCCCCATCAAACCATACTATACCGCTGCCGATACCGAAAAACTGGTTCACCTGAAGGCACTGCCCGCCAGGTTCCCGTTTGTAAGGGGCACAAAGGAACACTCGAACGAATGGCTGGTGAGGCAGGACATACCTGTCACCAACCCGCGGGATGCCAACACCGCGGCCCTTGATGCACTGATGAAGGGTGCCGGTTCGGTCGGGTTCATTCTTGATCCCGGCACCAATTATTCACAGGAGGATATTTCAAGGCTGCTCAACAATATATGCCTTGCCTCGGCCGAGATCAACTTTATATCGGCACAGCCCCCGGAGGACCTGCTACGGATGCTCGACAAGGAGAACATCTCAAGGGGTGGCTCTGTATCCGACCTTCACGGGTCTGTTGAATATGATCCGCTCGGCACCCTTTTCACAACAGGTAATTACCCTTCCGGGGAAGAAAACGCTTTCGGACTTGCTGCCGGACTGGCAAGTGATGCCGGACGTATTCCCAGGTTCAGCGTGATCAATGTCAATGCATCGGTTTTCCACAACGCAGGAGGATCGGCCGTGCAGGAGCTGGCATTTGCCATGGCATCGGCTGCGGCATACCTCGGCAGGCTTACCGCTGCCGGCATTAACGCGGCACAGGCTGCTCCAAAGATACGCTTTACCTTTGCAGCAGGAAGCAACTATTTCATGGAGATCGCCAAGTTCAGGGCAGCCAGGTATCTTTGGTCGCGTATCCTTGAAGCATGGGAGACGGGGCCTGAAACGGCTGCCAAAACGGTAATCCATGCGGTAACATCAATGTGGAACAAAACCGTATACGATTCCTATGTCAACATGCTGCGCTCAACCACGGAGGCGATGTCGGCGGTCCTTGGGGGAGCCGACTCACTATCGGTTTATCCGTTCGACAAGGCATTCAATGATGAGGGTACTCCCTCCTCCAGGAGGATAGCCAGGAATACCCAACTGGTCATGAAGGAGGAGGCCTGCCTCGACAAGGTGGCCGATCCTGCAGCCGGATCATACTATATTGAGTCGCTCACCTCATCGCTTATTGAGGAGGCATGGAAACTGTTTCTGCAGGTTGACGGTGAGGGCGGAATTGAAAAAGCCTTTTTCAACGGAACGGTTGGTCAGATGATCGGCGAAACAGCAGCAAGACGCGACAGCTATATTGCAATGCGCAGGGATACCCTGCTGGGAACAAACCAGTATCCGGACCCTGAGGAGAAGGTAGCCGGTAAATATGGCTCCCCCTCTTTCCGGCCACAACATAAGACGGATGACAGAACACTGGCCCGGCCGCTGAAGCTCTATCGCGGTGCCCATGCATTCGAGGAGCTGAGGCTCAGGACCGAAAGACATCCCGGCGGAGTCCCCGAAGTATTTCTGCTCACATATGGCAACCTCGCAATGCGAAAGGCGAGAGCCGGTTTCTCGTCAGGCTTCTTTGGCTGTGCAGGATTCAGGGTAACCGGCAACAACGGTTTTGAGAGTCCGCAAGAAGGAGCTATATCTGCTATTGAAAGCGGGGCATCAATCGTGGTTGTGTGCAGCTCAGACGAGGAGTACCCGGAGATACTGCCTGAAATAGCATCAACCATTAACGGGAAGGCAATCCTGGTTGTTGCGGGGTATCCCAAAGAGAGCCTTGAAATGCTGAAGGAGGCAGGTGTAAAGTATTTTATTCACATCAGGTCAAATGTGCTTGAGACACTGCAACAGTTCCAGCAGGACCTGGGGATCAAATAGAAGAGAAAATGCCTGATTACAGTAAGATTGACATATTGTCAGCTCTCCCTAAGTCGCCGGAAACGAAAGAGGTGAACGGAAACGGGGAGTGGATGACGACCGAACAGATACCGGTAAAACCCGTCTATACGGAGAAGGATATGGAGGGACTTGAGCACCTGGGATACGGTGCCGGAATGCCGCCATACCTGAGGGGGCCCTATTCGACAATGTATGTTATGAGGCCATGGACCATCAGGCAGTATGCCGGTTTCTCCACAGCCGAAGAATCGAATGCCTTTTACCGCCGCAATCTTGCGGCCGGGCAAAAAGGGCTGTCGGTAGCCTTTGACCTCGCTACCCACAGGGGATATGATTCTGACCATGAAAGGGTTGTGGGCGATGTAGGCAAGGCGGGTGTAGCCATCGACTCAATTCTTGACATGAAGATCCTGTTCGACCAGATACCGCTCGACCAGATGTCTGTCTCCATGACGATGAACGGGGCCGTATTGCCCATTATGGCATTCTACATCGTTGCAGGTCTGGAACAGGGCGCAAGGCTTGACCAGCTTACCGGCACAATTCAGAATGACATCCTGAAGGAGTTCATGGTCCGCAATACCTACATATATCCGCCGGACTTCTCAATGAAGATCATTGCCGATATCTTTGAGTACACCTCCAAAAATATGCCCCGGTTCAATTCAATAAGCATTTCGGGATACCATATGCAGGAGGCGGGTGCCACAGCCGATATCGAGCTTGCCTATACGCTGGCTGACGGACTTGAATACCTGCGCGCTGGAGTAAATGCCGGGATGGATATCGACTCGTTTGCCCCGAGGCTCTCTTTCTTCTGGGGAATAGGCATGAACCATTTTATGGAGATTGCCAAGATGAGGGCGGCGCGTATGCTGTGGGCCAGGATCGTCGGACAGTTCAACCCGAAAAACCCGAAATCGCTTGCTCTGCGTACACACTCGCAGACTTCAGGGTGGAGCCTTACAGAGCAGGACCCGTACAACAATGTCTCACGCACCTGCATAGAGGCCCTTGCCGCGGTGCTTGGCCACACCCAGTCGCTTCATACCAACGCCCTGGATGAGGCCATTTCACTGCCCACCGATTTTTCCGCGCGTATTGCAAGGAACACCCAGATATACCTGCAGGAGGAGACATTCGTCACCCGGTCGGTCGATCCCTGGGGCGGGTCATATTACGTTGAGAGGCTTACCCATGAGATAGCGCACAAGGCATGGGCCCACATTCGTGAGATAGAGGAGCTCGGAGGAATGGCAAAAGCAATAGAGACAGGCATCCCGAAGATGCGTATAGAGGAGGCCTCGGCAAGGAAGCAGGCAAGGATAGATTCCGGCCGCGACATAATAGTCGGCATTAACCGCTACAGGCTGGATAAAGAAGAGCCGCTCGAGATACTTGATGTTGACAATACCGCTGTGCGGGAGGCACAGATAAGACGACTTAATCAACTAAAGGCAGAAAGAGACCAGGAGGCTGTAGAGATGGCGCTTGATGCACTGACTGAAGCATGCCGCACGGGAAGGGGCAACCTTCTTGAACTGTCGGTCGATGCAGCCGCCAAAAGGGCTACGCTTGGCGAGATCTCCTATGCCTGCGAAAAAATAGCCGGGAGGTACAAAGCAGTGATACGATCGGTTTCAGGTGTATATTCCTCAGAGTCGGGCAGTGATGCCAATTTTGAAAAGGCCCGGAGGCTGGTAAGCGAGTTTGCCGAACGCGAAGGCAGGCAGCCAAGGATAATGGTTGCCAAGATGGGGCAGGACGGGCATGACAGGGGTGCCAAGGTGGTTGCAACCGGTTATGCTGATATCGGGTTTGATGTCGATATAGGGCCCCTGTTCCAGACTCCGGTCGAGGCTGCCAAACAGGCTGTCGAAAACGATGTGCATATACTGGGGGTGTCCAGTCTTGCAGCGGGGCACAAGACACTCGTGCCGCAGGTGATCGAAGAACTCAGGAGACTCGGTAGGGAAGATATCATGGTGATAGCAGGGGGTGTGATCCCTGCACAGGATTATGACTTCCTTTACAAAGCCGGTGTGATGGCTATTTTCGGACCCGGCACACCTGTTACAGTAGCAGCGGTGAAGATCCTCGAGCTTTTGCTGGACGACGCAGAGTAACTGTTTTATAAGGAAACTTATTAATAACTAAAGCCATGGATGAAAAGATGAGCTCAGGTGCCGGGCAGGGTTTCGGCGTAGCCGGTTTTGTTATCGGGATTATTGCGCTGATACTCTCATTTATCCCCTGTATCGGGATGTACGCTTTAATACCCGGCATCATCGCCCTGATTTTTGCCATTATCGGACTGGCGCAGGCCAGCAGTGCAAATGCGCCGCAGGGACTGATCATTGCAGCACTGGTGATTGCCATTATCGGCACCTCGATCGCCGCCTGGCAGCTTGTAACCCTCAACAGGGCGACCCGGGGACTGGAAAGGATCGGGCGGGAACTGCCCGGCATCAGGGCCGATGATATTGGCAACGAGATAAGGGAGAACATAAGAAGGGCCCTTGAGGAGATCGAGGAGGGGCTTGACCCTGATACTGTTCCCTACGATACGATCAGGTTTGACAGCGAGGAGATGATAGAGGAGCTTGAAAGGCTCGAAAGAGAAGAGGCCGCCGAACCTGAAGAGCAGAATGCACCCGGGGGGGACAATTAAACCCTGGCCCGGCTCGCGGTCCCGTTGCTCAGAACCCTGGCCCGGATCCCAGTCCCCCTGAACAGAACCACCGGATACCGGCGTACCGGTGTTCCGGAAAGACGATTTACCCATCTATATGCATATCAACCTGTATTCAGCAGCCAGGTATCCATACCTGATGATCAATATGCTTACCGGCATGGTGATAATTATTGTCCTGCTATATCCCATGCTGGCCGGCCACTCCGGGGGAGTGGCCCCGGTAGAGTGCGTTCATGTTACCACGTACGGAGGGGAGTGCAGCACCTGCGGTTTGACGCGCAGCTTTGCGGAGATGGCCAGGGGTAATTTTACCAACGCTGCCATGCTCAACAGGAACGGGCCGCTGATTTTCTGGTTTTTCGTTATTCAGCTTCTTATGAGGGCCTTTTTCGGTTCCCTGTATTACAGGAGCAGCAGTTATGGCACCCGATCGGATGCCGGGAAGCGTGATGCCGGACAGGGAAATGCCGGTGGCAGCATGGTCGGCAGCCTTGCCGGCCATGACATCCCAACGGATGCCGGGAAATCCTCTGCCGGACAGGGAAATGCCGGTGGCAGCAGGCTAAAAATTATTATCCTGACTGATGCTTTTCTCTCTTTGGCCCTGTTCGTTTTCTGCTTCCGGTACCTGCTTCTGTTCTGGCAATAGGGTTGCTTATCCGAACCTCTCTTTCAGCAAAAAGGTCTCCTTTGCCCTGATCCCTTTGCCTGCCTCCTTCCGGGTGTAAATTATTTGATATACTTTTACCGTATGCGAATTCACTTTATATCAATTGGAGGAAGTGCCATGCACAACCTGGCCCTGGCACTTCATGAGAAGGGTTATCATGTAACAGGGTCGGATGATGAAATTTTCGAGCCTTCCCGCTCCAGGCTTGCTGAAAAGGGACTGCTTCCTGAAAGGGAGGGATGGTTCCCTGAAAAGCTTGATGATGGTATTGATGCGGTGATACTGGGCATGCATGCCAGAGCTGATAACCCGGAGCTTCGCAGGGCCGGGGAGCTGGGACTGAATATTTTTTCTTTCCCCGAATATCTCTACAACCATGCGCTTAACAAGAAACGGGTTGTAATTGGAGGCAGCCACGGAAAGACCACTATTACTGCCATGGTGCTTCACGTGCTTAAGCAGTGCGGTCATGACACCGACTTTATGGTTGGGGCCAAACTGAGTGGTTTTGATGTGATGGTCAGGCTTACAGATGAGGCTACTGTAATGATATTTGAGGGTGATGAATACCTTACTTCGGCACTGGACAGACGCCCCAAGTTTCATGTTTACCGTCCCCATCTGGCTTTGCTGAGCGGTATCGCATGGGACCATATAAATGTTTTTCCCACCTGGGAAGGCTATCTGGAGGAGTTTGACAGGTTTATCGGACTTATCGGCAAGGGAGGCTGCCTTGTCTATTGCAGTGAAGATGCCGAGGTCGTACGTCTTGCTGAAAAGTATGCCGGCACCGTCAGAACGTCAGGCTACGGGCTGCCTCAATATGAAATAAGAAACGGGGTAACCTGGCTGCTTAATGGTGGGACGGATGTGCCGCTGAAGGTATTCGGCAGGCACAACCTGATGAATATGGAGGGTGCAAGGATGTTGTGCCGGGAACTTGGTGTCGGAAAGGAAAGGTTTTATGAGGCAATAGGTTCTTTCCCGGGGGCGGCAAACAGGCTCGAGCTTCTTGCGCGGACTGAATCGACTACAGTCTTCCGGGATTTCGCACACTCTCCCTCAAAGCTGAAGGCAACCGTCGAAGCTGTGAGCGAACAGTTTCCCGGCAGAGAACTTGTCGCGTGCATTGAGCTGCATACCTTTTCAAGCCTTAACAGGCATTTTCTTGACCATTACAAAGGGACACTCGATTGTGCTGATTTACCATTTGTATATTTCAACCCCCACACATTAAAGCTGAAAAGGCTTCCTGAGCTCAGTGAAGCAGAGGTTAGAAAAGCTTTTGGCAATAAAAAGGTAAGGGTTTTAACTGACTCGGAACAACTGTCCGGGGAATTGCTTTCGGTCCACTGGAAAGATAAGAACCTGCTTATGATGAGTTCGGGAAATTTCAATAATATGCCAATTTCTGCCCTGATAAAGGAAATTACAGGGATATCAACGTGATGGGGGCACATACAGGTCTGTCAACGGGTTCAAAGGATAACCTTACTGCTTTTTATTACCCGGCCGTTGATATCCTTTTCCTTTACCAGGTAGAATCCGCGCTGTAACTTATGAAACTTCAGGTTTTTTAACTCCCTGATTATCCAGACAAGATCACCATGCACATTGAATATTTCTATCCTGTTGCACATGATCTTTTCGCCGGGAACCCCCGGAATCCTTGTCTCTTCGATGCGGAAATTGCCATCGGTGGGATAAATGTACCTTACAAGTTTCATCCACAAACTTTTAGGTTAGATATCACTATCTCATTTATCCCGCATGAATAATAATTGAATTGCACCCGGCGTAAATATAGTGAATCAGGGGGAATGTAAGCAAGCAACTTATTTAACGTGAGCTATTATTTGATTAACGTTTAGAAAAAAGGGTTCAGCGTCAGGTCAGTCCCAATCATCTTCGTCAGAATTGGCAATATCTGTTACCTGGGGCAGGTAAACCTTAACCCTGGTACCTGCCGGTTTCCCTTCACCGGAGTACAGATCGGTTATCTCAACCCTGTAGTCGTTGCGGCCTGCATCATTCATGAGATGCAGGCGACGGCTGGTAATATCGAGACCTATGCTCCTGTGTCTGTTCCGGCTACCGGTGTTTATCTCCGACGACCTTTTGCGCCCAACTCCGTTGTCTTCAACTGTACATTCGATCAGATTATCTCCTGATGCCGAAAATTCAACCGTAACAAATCCCTTGTCTTCCAAATGCAGGATCCCGTGCTGAACCGCATTTTCGACAAATTGTTGTACCATCATTGGGGGTATCCGGTATTTGTGGGTTTCCTGTATGTGGCCTGCCATGATTTTGTAATCGAACCTATCCTCAAACCTCATCTTCTCCAGATTGAGATAGTTCTCGATGAATGCGATCTCCTCTTTTATGCTTACGGAAGATCTTGACGCAAACTCGAGGGTCTGGCGGATAAGCTTTGAGAAATATGATATGAACAAAAATGCCGAATCTTTATCCTTGTTCAGGATATAATACTGGATTGAATTTATGGCGTTGAAGGTAAAGTGCGGGTTCATCTGGGCCTGCAAAGCCCTGATCCGGAGCTCCGATATTTCCAGTTCCTGTGTCACCTTCTGGTTGGCAAGTCTCTTTACAATTTTTACTCTCATAATAAGGATGAGCCAGAAGAGCCCGAATATTGTCAGTCCAAGCAATGTGTAGAACCACCATGTCTGCCACCAGGGCGGCATTATCTGGAAACCGAAGCGTGTTGTTCCCCTGCTTTCACTGCTCAATGCCAGTTGTGCTTCAACTTCAAATACATACGTTCCCGGCCGGAGATTTGGGAAGATCACCTGCCTGTTGTTGTCAAACGGTGACCACTGTTCATTAAGGCCGGTCATCCGGTAACGGTAAAGGGTGTTCGGCGGATCTCCGATATTGATCGTGCTGAAATAAAAACTCAGGTTATTGGAGCTATGCTTCAGCCTCTGATTGCCGGCCGGAACACCGGTCCAGTTGTCAACGGGGCCTTTGATATGCCAGTTTGTTTCAACATAGTCAATGTCAATACGGTTGATAATAACATCTCTTGGGGCAGGTTCCAGCTCATTTGCCTTTTCCGGGTCAATCCTTGACAGCAATCCCCTTCCTCCCAGCCATATATAGCCGTCGCTGCATACTGACGATCTGGTTACCGCCGGATCAAGGACACCGTGATCTGTGCCGAAAAACTCAGTAATAACGGTATCATCATGCCCGTTGCTCCCGGTCCTGATGCGGTTAATGCCCCTGTTGGTCCCTGCCCATATGATGCCCTGGTCATCTGCTTCGATCCAGTTGATACGGGTGCCGGTAATCGTTCCTTCAGGCCTTATATCCTTAAGTATCTGCATAGTATCATTCCTGATGCCCAGTACCTGGATCGTTCCGTTAATGCTGCCTGCCAGTATGTTACCGTCCCTGCAGGTGCTCATTGCAGTTACTGAGGTGATCAGGCCGTTGTTATCATTACCCAGGAAGGAAATATCATTGTCGCTTACCATGATCAGGCCATGGTTGCGGCACCCGAGAAGAAGGTTCCCGTTTGTCACAATCATGGTTGCAACATTTGCATTTCCCGGTATCCTGGTAACATGAACCGGGTATGAGGGTATTTCAGGTTTGAATAAATACAGGGTTGATGAGTAAGAGGCAAGAAGCACGCTGTCATCCGGAATTAAGAAATTATCAGTACCTGAAACACGGACATTGAAATATGATATATCACCGGTTTCATTCAGCCTGAAGTAGCCGGCATTGGTCGATATCCAGAGACTGTTGTCTTTACCCGGTGCAAGACTGAAGAAGGGATTAAGATGGCGTGTCTGCAGGTATTCGTATTCACCGGGATTGTAAAACACGCCGTCGGGGTAAACCAACTTCTCCCCGTTACGGATCTCAAAATACGGGTTCCGGTACTGATAGACCCCTGATAGAATGAGTTCTGAGTATCTTTCATAGGACCCACCGGGGTCAAGCAGGTATGAATTCTGGTAAGGGAACTCGTTTTCCAGGTATTCACGGTATACATCATCGATGATCTTTCTGTTGTATATTCTGAATCCTTTGCCCGGCTCCCTGAACCAAAGGTTCTGGTCGTCAAGTATCCAGAAAGTTCCGTCATCAGTAGTGGCAAATGACCGTATGCTGAGGTCACCCGGCGGAGGCAGCCCTGTCGCTCCATTTTGAATTACAGGCGGGTAGAGTATAAAAAGTCCCCGCTGCCTGTCAGATATTACCAGTATCTGGTCAGCTTCATCATAAATAACCCGGTTGACCGACTTTGCCGGCAGTCCGTACATCTTGTTCAGCGACAGCAGGGAATCGCCCGATAACATAAATATACCCCCTTCATCACTGAAAGGCGTGCTAACCGAGGCGAGGTAAATATTACCTGCCCGGTCTTCGGCAATATCCATAACATCGGCCAGGGGGCCATATACGCCGGTTCCTTCAGGCCTCGTTCTCATAATTATCTCTCTATTTGCCGGCGACCATATAGTATCACCTTCAGCGGTGATCCATGCATGTGAGAACCTGGTATGGCCAAGGTGCTCCGGTATGTGGACCAATGGATCATCCCTGCCGGGATAGTACCTGTACAAGCCGTTGGCTGCCGTTATCAGGTAGATAAAAGACCCGGTTTCGAGATGATTGAGGATTATCGGACCTGACCCGGTAACAGTATGCAGGGAGCCAAATGGCCTGTACTCACCGTTGCTGAGGGTCGCAAACCCACTGTTGGTCCCAACCAGGATCATGTTTCTGTCAGCCAGATAACTGAGCATTACAATCATATTCCCGGGAAGGGAATCGAAGGGTATAACCGTTTCAAAGTTTTTTCCGTCAAAGGTTACGATCCCTGCACCCTGAATTCCCATCCATAGGTTGCCGTTCCGGTCCTCCGCTATGCCTCTGACTGACAGGCCCGGTAGTCCGTCATCCGTTCCATATGTTTTTATACGGTCGCCGTACCACCTGGCCAGTCCGGCATCGGTCCCTATCCAGTAAAACCCCCGTGAGTCCCTTATAATATCATGTATAGTGTTACTCGGCAGGCCTGCATTCATGTCTATGTGACTGAATGAATATTGCTGGGCCGTTAACCTGGCGGAGAAGAGTGAGAAGATGGCTGCCAGGCAGAGCAGGGTGAACGGCAGGCCGCATTCGTGCAAGCTTGTGCCCTGTGCCCGAACTGGCAATGATGGCAGCTCTTTTGATTCTTTCAGACTGATCGGCCCTGACATGGTAAAAAATTTTATGCAACGAATTTATGGCAGTCCGGTTAAAACCTGTCCGCCATCCGGTTATGATGCCCGCCGGATCCCTTTATGAACGTCTGGTCAGACGCCTGAGAAAATCGTCGCTTCGCCGGTGTGCAACCTCAAGTTGTTCGCCGTTGTGCAATATTATATAGTTTTCCTGTTTCCTGTAGATTTTCACGTAGTTCAGGTTGACCAGGAACGATTTATGAATTCTGAAAAACAGTTCCGGGGGGAGGATCTCCTCCATCTGCTTTAGGGTTCTTGAAACAAAGTAACTGACCTGCCCCTTTACATGGACCTCGCAATATGATTCCCTTGCCCTGCAATAGACAATATCTACAACCTTTTCCATCTGGTAACCATCTTTGGTGGGGAGTGCTATACTGTTGAAGTGAATACCCTCGGCGGAGAAATTGCTTATCAGTGTATCTATCCTTGCCCTGTTGGCCACGGGCGACACCCTGAACTTGTCAAAGCGGTCCATCAATGCAATGAGATCATCCTGGCTTACCGGTTTCAAAAGGTAATCGAAGGCAGCGACCCTGATGGCATCGATTGCGTATTGTTCATATGCAGTGCAGAATACTACATGGAACGGTATTTCATCAAAGTGGCTGAAAAGGGAAAAACCGTTTTGTACCGGCATCTCAATATCCAGGAAAACAATATCTGGTTTGTATTTTTTGATTGCCGTCACACCCTCTGCAACCGATGAAGCCATATCAGCAACTTTCAGCCTTTCACCAAGGAATGACCTGATAAGCTGCCTGAGGGTAAGCCTGGCATGTTTTTCATCATCAATAATCACAGAGGTAACCATGGTAACAGGTTTTGAAAGTACAATATATAATAAAAAATGTACTTTTGCACTCATATTTTTAATAATCGGGCAGATGTCCTTCTTCGAGATATTCTTGCAAAACATACTGAATACTACGTGGCTTGAGATAACGGCAGTTGCATTCGGACTTGCCAGCGTCTGGTTTGCCAAAAAGGAGAACATCCTGGTGTACCCTACCGGGATCGTGAGTGTCCTTATTTATGTCTACATCTGCTTTTTTGCGAAACTGTATGCAGATATGGGGATCAATTTTTTCTATTTCCTTATGAGTGTTTACGGCTGGTATATGTGGACAAGAAAGGACACCAGGAGTGAAAGGCTTAAAATTACAAGAAGCAGTTTTCAGGAGCACATTTTCGGCATCCTGGCAGGTGTGCTGCTGTTCCTTTTGCTTAGCTACATACTGAGGAATTTTACTGACAGTGATGTTCCCTGGTGGGATTCGCTTACCACGGCCATCTTTATAGTTGCTATGTGGCTCATGGCCCGCAAGAAGATAGATAACTGGACAGCATGGATGGCCGGGAACCTGATTTCAGTGCCGCTCTATTTTTACAAGGGGCTGGTGTTTACCTCTTTTCAGTATCTGGTTTTTCTTATACTTGCAATCGCGGGTTATATTGAATGGGACAGGAAGTTGAAAGCCAGGGCTCAGGCGGCACAGGCATGAAGATATTTATGATAAAGCAGGGTTTAATGAACAGGACAGAGGGTTTATTGGTATTGTGGCTGTCCGCGAAACGTGTATTATAGGATAGTCGAATGAACAGGACAGAGGGTTTATTGGTATTGTGGCTGTCCGCGAAACGTGTATTATAGGATAGTCGAATGAACAGGACACCGGTTTTATATGTTGTAATAATGCTTACGGTATTGCTGAATGCCTGCAGGGAGGAGTGTGTCTATAAACCAAAGTCCCTGGCCGGGGTTGGTTTTTACACAGTGGTTAACGGGACTGTTGTTGAAGCGGGTGTCAACCTTGCAGGGCTTATGGGTGTTGGCAGGGAAGACAGCCTTCTCTATTCGAACAGGACCAACATCAGGTCTGTGTCACTTCCAATGAACGGTATGGCTGAGGAGACAGGATTTATCCTGGTTTTTGACGAGGGGGCTGATACCGTCAGGTTCAGTTATGAGGTTTTCCCGTGGTTCCTTTCCCCGGAGTGCGGATTTATTTTGAATTTTGAGCTTACCGGGGCTCTTTATACTACCAACAGGATAGATTCTGTGGTTATTGTTGTGCCGAAAATTACCAGTTTTGATGATACGAATATCAGGATTTACCATTAGCCTCCTCCTGCTTATACTTACAGGACCGGCGGTTAGCGCACAGGTACATGATGATCCTGCCAGTGGGATTGAGGATGACCGGTATTATGACGGACTGCGGCTGGGACTGAATCTTTCCCTGCCGCTATGGCAGTTCGTTGTTCCTGAGATTTATGGTGCTGAGCTGGTGGGAGACTTTAAGGTGGGACCTGAATATTTTGGCGTTGCAGAGGCAGGTTATTCGGTTCGCAAACTGGATGAACCGTCATACCGGTTGCATGAGAAAGGGGTGTATTTGAGGATTGGCGGCGACAAGAGCTTTTACAAATACAATAACGATATTTTTGGTGTCGGGGCCAGGCTTGGCTTTTCTTTAAGGGACAGATCTGCCGCAGATATCTTCGTTGAACAGGATTACTGGGGAGACTATTCAGGAGCTCTTGATAGCGGACTCTCTTTCAGGCAATGGGCCGAGGTGGTGCTGGTGATAAAGGCAGAGCTTTCCAGTAATTTATTTCTTGGTTGGAACCTCCGGGGTAAGGTGCTTCTTTTTGACCGGGGCGACAGTCATATGGCGGACAGGTTCATACCGGGATTTGGGGCAGGAGACACAAAAAGCACAGTTGGATTTGATTTTTACATTTATTACAGGTTCGGATTTTGAAAAGATACAGATTCCATATTATTACCGTCACCCTTATGTTTTTGGCACTTGCACCGGCAAGCAGCCAGTTGTACGGCACTGGTTTTGGTGTTCTTCTTGGTAACCCGTCGGGGGCGACAATGAAAATGTTCTTTACTGAGCGTGATGCTTTTGAGGGAATAATAGCAACGAGCTGGAGCGGAGTTACCGCATCGGCTCATTATCAGCTTCATTTTAAGATGTCAGACCCAAAGCTGCGAAACACCCATTGGTACCTGGGAGCAGGTATCCAGGCAGGCCGGTGGGACAATACAGCCCCTTTCTATGAGGGTTCCGATTACATTATTCCTGTAGGCGTCGGACTTACCGCCGGGATAGAATCAACTTT